>JBMOGN010000110.1:0-11103 GCA_049318345.1 Rubrivivax sp.
CCTTCTTGTCCTCGTGCGAGATGAACTCGACCGTGTTGCCGACCCACGCCACGTCCAGGCGGGCGGGGTTCAGGGGCTTGGCGGCCATGGCTCGAGTGTCGGGGGTGGGGAGGGGCCGGCCGGGCGGGGGCGGGGTGACTGGAGCACAGCCGGTGAGGCCGGGCTATAATCATCGGCTTTTCGCCTGGCTCCCGGCTTTCTGTACGGGGCGAGCCTGCGAGGCAAGACGCGCCCCGGGCCAGCCGCCCGGGCGCCCACTGGAGCTCATCATGGCCGTTCAGCAGAACAAGAAGTCGCCGTCCAAGCGCGGCATGCACCGCTCGCACAACGCGCTGGCCACCCCGGGCACCGCCCTGGAAGCCACCACTGGCGAAGTGCACCTGCGCCACCACATCAGCCCCACCGGCTTCTATCGGGGCCGCAAGGTGCTCAAGACCAAGGCCGACGCCTGATCCGGCGCGGTTCGCGCGCGTTCCTGCGTTCCTGTTTCCGTAGCGCCAGATGACGCCTGAACCGCTGGCCCGCGTGCGGCTCGCGGTGGATTGCATGGGCGGCGACCACGGCCCGGCCGTGACGCTGCCGGCGTCCCGCGCCTTCCTGGACAAGCACCCCGCCGCCGAACTCGTGCTGGTGGGCACCCGCGAGGCGCTGGAGCCGGCGCGGGGCTGGGCCCGCTGCACCCTGGTGGAGGCCACCGAGGTCGTCACCATGGACGACACGGTGGAAACGGCCCTGCGCCGCAAGCGCGATTCCTCCATGCGCGTGGCCCTTGCGCAGGTTCGTTCCTCCGAGGGGCAGCCTGCTGCCGCGCAGGTGTGCGTGTCGGCCGGCAACACCGGTGCACTCATGGCCGTGGCGCGCTACCTGCTCAAGACGCTGGACGGCATCGACCGCCCGGCCATCGCCACCGTGCTGCCCAACCGGCTCGACGGCTTCACCACCGTGCTGGACCTGGGCGCCAACGTCGACTGCACGGCCGAGCACCTGCTGCAGTTCGCCGTGCTGGGCAGCGCCCTGGTGGGCGCCGTGGACGGCAAGGCCGACCCGTCGGTGGGCCTGCTGAACATCGGCGAGGAAGCCATCAAGGGCAGCGACACCATCAAGCGCGCGGGCGAGCTGCTGCGCGAGGCCGGTGCAGCCGGGCTGCTGAACTTCCACGGCAACGTGGAGGGCAACGACATCTTCAAGGGCACCACCGACATCGTGGTGTGCGACGGCTTCGTGGGCAACGTGATGCTCAAGAGCTCGGAGGGCCTGGCCTCGATGCTGGGCGAGTTCATCAAGCGCGAGTTCACGGCCACGGCCTGGGGCAAGCTGGCCGCGCTGGTGGCGCTGCCGGTGCTCAACCGCTTCAAGGCCCGGCTGGATCACCGCCGCTACAACGGCGCGGCGCTGCTCGGCCTGCGCGGGCTGGTGTTCAAGAGCCACGGCTCGGCCGATGCCTTCGCCTTCGAAAGCG
This sequence comes from Rubrivivax sp., assembly GCA_049318345.1. GTDB lineage: Bacteria > Pseudomonadota > Gammaproteobacteria > Burkholderiales > Burkholderiaceae_C > Rubrivivax. Next base: position 1,460 of record JBMOGN010000110.1, read on the forward strand.
CGCTGGCGCGCGCGCACGACGCGGCGCGCAACCGGCTGCTGGAGCGCGTGCAGGACCGCATCGCGCGCACCCTGCAGGCGCTGCCGGCTGCAGCCCCCACCGCCACGCCCACCCCGGAGGCCGCATGACGCTGCCGCGTTTCTCGAAGGTCACGGGCACGGGGGGCTACCTGCCCCCGAATCGGCTGACCAACGCCGACATGGTGGCGCGGCTGGCCGAGCGCGGCCTGGAGACGAGCGACGAGTGGATCGTGGAGCGCACGGGCATCCGCGCGCGCCACTTTGCGGACGAAGGGGTGAACGCGAGCGACCTTGCCCTGCACGCCTGCCGGCAGGCTCTCGAGGCCGCCGGGCGCACCGCCGCGGAGGTGGACCTCATCATCGTGGCCACCTCCACGCCGGACATGGTCTTTCCTTCCACCGCGTGCCTGCTGCAGGCCAAGCTGGGCGCCGCGGGCTGCCCGGCCTTCGACGTGCAGGCGGTGTGCTCGGGCTTCGTCTACGCGATGACGGTGGCCGATTCGCTCATCCGCACCGGCTCGGCGCGCTGCGCGCTGGTGGTGGGCGCGGAAGTGTTCTCGCGCATCCTCGACTTCAACGACCGTACCACCTGCGTGCTTTTCGGCGACGGCGCCGGCGCGGTGGTGCTGGAGGCCAGCGACACGCCCGGCGTGCTGGCCACCGAGCTGCACGCCGACGGCCGGCACGTGGGCATTCTCTGCACCCCGGGCACGGTCTCGGGCGGGCACGTGCTGGGCGATCCGCTGCTGCGCATGGACGGCCAGGCCGTCTTCAAGCTCGCCGTGGGCGTGCTGGAGGACGTGGCGCGCTCGGTGCTGGCCCGCGCCGGCCGCACCCCCGAGGACGTGGACTGGCTGATCCCGCACCAGGCCAACATCCGCATCATGCACAGCACCGCGCGGCGCATGAAGCTGCCGCTGGAGCGGCTGGTCGTCACCGTGGACCAGCACGGCAACACCTCGGCGGCCTCGGTGCCGCTGGCCCTGGACGCCGCCGTGCGCGCCGGGCAGGTGCGCCCCGGCCACACCGTGATGCTCGAGGGCGTGGGCGGCGGCTTCACCTGGGGTGCGGTGCTGCTGGACTACTGAACGGGACCGACACCATGAAACCCTTTGCTTTCGTCTTTCCCGGGCAGGGCTCGCAGTCGGTGGGCATGCTCGACGCCTGGAACGGCCATGCGGCCGTGCGCGCCACGCTCGAGGAGGCGTCGGCCGCCCTGGGCGAGGACATCGGCCGCCTCATCCACGAGGGGCCGAAGGAGGCGCTGGAGCTCACCACCAACACCCAGCCGGTGATGCTCACCGCGGCCATCGCCTGCTACCGCGCCTGGCTGGCCGAGGGCGGGCCGGCGCCGGCTGCCGTGGCGGGGCACTCGCTGGGCGAATACTCGGCGCTCGTGGCTGCCGGCGCGCTCACGCTGGCCGATGCGCTGCCGCTGGTGCGGCTGCGCGCGCAGGCCATGCAGGAGGCCGTGCCGGTGGGCGTGGGCGCCATGGCCGCCATCCTCGGCCTGGAGGCCGCAGCCGTGCGCGAGGGCTGCGCGCAGGCCGCGCAGGCCAGCGGCGAGGTGGTGGAGGCGGCCAACTTCAACGACCCGAAGCAGACGGTGATTGCCGGCACGAAAGCCGGCGTGGACAAGGCCTGCGAGTTGCTGAAGGCCGCTGGCGCCAAGCGCGCGCTGCCGCTGGCCGTGTCCGCGCCGTTCCACTCTTCGCTCATGAAGCCCGCGGCCGAGCGGCTGCGCGAGCGCCTGGCCGACGTGGCGCTGGTCACGCCGGCCATTCCGGTGGTGAACAACGTGGACGCCCGCGTGGAGACCGACCCGCAGGCCATCCGCGACGCCCTCTACCGCCAGGCCTACAGCGCGGTGCGCTGGGTGGAGGTGGTGCAGGCGCTGCGCGGCCGCGGCCTCGTGCACATCCTGGAGTGCGGCCCGGGCAAGGTGCTGGCCGGCCTTGTCAAGCGCATCGACGCCGAGGCGGCCAGCCTCGCCGTGCTGGACCCGGCCTCGCTGAACGAAGGAAAGGCCCTGCTGCAATGAGCCAGGTTTCCGCCACCCCCGCCGAGGCCCCGCAGGTTGCGCTGGTCACTGGCGCGAGCCGCGGCATCGGCCGCGCGATAGCGGCCACGCTGGCCGCGCAGGGCCTGCGCGTGATCGGCACCGCCACCACCGAGGCCGGCGCGGCCGCCATCACGCAGGCCCTGGCCCCCTTCGGCGGGCAGGGCCGCTGCCTGGAGGTGAACGACGCGGCCGCCTGCGAGGCGGCGGTAGAGGACATCGTCAAGACCTTCGGCGCGATCCACGTGCTCGTGAACAACGCCGGCATCACGCGCGACACCCTGGCCATGCGCATGAAGGACGCCGACTGGGACGCCGTGCTGGACACCAACCTCAAGGCGGTGTTCCGGCTGTGCCGCGCGGTGATGCGCCCGATGATGAAGCAGCGCTACGGCCGCATCGTCAACATCACCTCGGTGGTGGGCGCCAGCGGCAACGCCGGGCAGGCCAACTACGCCGCGGCCAAGGCCGGGGTGGCGGGCATGACGCGCGCCCTGGCCCGCGAGCTCGGCAGCCGGAATATCACCGTGAACTGCATCGCCCCGGGCTTCATCGGCACCGACATGACCGACGCCCTGCCCGAGGCGCAGCGCACCGCGCTGCTGGCGCAGATCCCCGCCGGGCGCCTGGGCACGCCCGAGGAAGTGGCGCACGCCGTGGCCTTCCTCGCCAGCCCGCTGGCCGGCTACGTCACCGGGGTGGAGCTGCACGTCAACGGCGGCATGTACATGTCCTGAGGCCCCGCCGGTAGAATCGCGGGTCGTTTTTCCTGAAACACTCCTGGAGGAGTCATGAGCGATATCGAAGCACGCGTCAAGAAGATCATTGCCGAGCAGCTTGGCGTGCCGGAGGCCGACGTCACGAACGAGAAGGCCTTCGTGGCCGACCTCGGCGCCGACTCGCTGGACACCGTGGAGCTGGTGATGGCCCTGGAAGACGAGTTCGGGATCGAGATCCCCGACGAGGAAGCCGAGAAGATCACCACCGTGCAGCTGGCCATCGACTACGCGGTGGGCCACCAGAAGGCCTGAGCGGCGGATGAGCCGCCGTCGCGTCGTCGTCACCGGCCTCGGGCTGGTGTCCCCCGTGGGCACCAGCGTGGCCGAAGGCTGGTCCAACCTGGTCGCCGGCAAGCCGGGCATCGGGCCGATCACGCGCTTCGATGCGTCGGCCTTCGCCTGCCGGTTCGCGGGCGAGGTCAAGGGCTTCAACGTCGAGGATTACATCCCGGCCAAGGAAGCGCGCCACATGGACACCTTCATCCACTACGGGCTGGCGGCGTCCATCCAGGCGGTGAAGGATGCCGGGCTGGCCACGGGCGAGGCGCTCACCGAGGAGCAGGCCGAACGCATCGGCTGCATGGTGGGCTCGGGCATTGGCGGGCTGCCGATGATCGAGCAGACCGATGGCGACTACCGTGAGCGCGGGCCGCGGCGCATCTCGCCGTTCTTCGTGCCGGCCTCCATCATCAACATGGTCTCGGGCCATGTGTCGATCCACTACGGCTTCAAGGGCCCGAACCTGGCCATCGTCACCGCCTGTACCACGGGGCTGCACTGCATCGGCGAGGCCGGCCGCCTCATCGAGTACGGCGACGCCGACGTGATGATCGCAGGCGGCACCGAGAGCACCGTCTCGCCCCTGGGCATCGGCGGCTTCGCGGCAGCGCGGGCGCTGTCCACCCGCAACGACTCCCCCGAGACGGCCTCGCGCCCCTTCGACCGCGACCGTGACGGCTTCGTGCTGGGCGAGGGCGCAGGCGTGCTGGTGCTGGAAGAGTACGAGCATGCGCGCGCTCGTGGCGCGCGCATCTACGCCGAACTGGCCGGCTTCGGCATGGGGGCGGACGCCTTCCACATGACGGCCCCGAATGTGGACGGGCCGCGCCGCTCGATGCAGGCGGCGCTTCGCAATGCGCGCGTGCGCGCCGACGAGGTGCACTACCTCAACGCCCACGGCACCTCCACGCCGCTGGGCGACATCAACGAGACCAACGCCATCAAGGCCGCCTTCGGTGACCACGCGCGTCAGATGGTGGTGAACTCCACGAAGTCGATGACCGGCCACCTGCTGGGCGGCGCCGGTGGCATCGAGTCGGTCTTCACGGTGCTGGCGGTGCACCACCAGGTGAGCCCGCCCACCATCAACATCTTCAATCAGGACCCGGAGTGCGACCTCGACTACTGCGCCAACACCGCGCGGGAGATGAGGATCGACGTGGCCGTGAAGAACAACTTCGGCTTCGGCGGCACCAACGGCACGCTGGTGTTCCGCCGCGCCTGAGCGGCGCGCGCCGCACAACCCCCAGGCGGCTGCCGTGCGCGCGCCGCCCCCCTTCGAGATGGACTGCCGGGAGACCGCGCCGTGGCGCGCGGCCCAGGCGGCGCTGTGGGCGCTGGCCGGGGCCTGTGCGGGCGCGTGGGGCGTGTCGGCGCTGGATGGAGGCGAGGGGTTGCTGGCCCAGGCGCTGCAGGGCCCGCTGCCGGCGCTGATGGGGGTGCTGGCCGTCACGGCCCTGGCCGCAGGCCTGGGCTGGTGGCTCGCTCGCCCGCTGGCGCTGCGCCTGGGCTGGACCGGCCGCGAGTGGGTGGTGGGGCCGCCCGGTGAGCCCGCAGTGAGCCCGGTGCGCGTGCGCCTGATGGTGGACCTGGGTGGCTGGGTGCTGCTGCGGCTGCAACCTGCCGGCGGGCGGACGCGCTGGATGGGCGTGGCCCGGGGCGCGGCCGCCGGGCCGTGGCACCTGCTGCGTGCTGCGCTATATTGCCCCCCCTTCGAACTGCAGGCGCCCCGCGATCAGGGCGGCGCCCCTTCCTGAATGTCCGAAGCGGATGCGGACGCGCTGCTCGTCGAGCGCGTCAAGCGCGGCGACGCGCGGGCCTTCGAGATGCTCGTCGTGAAGTACCGCCGCCGCGTGGAGCGGCTGGTGGCCCGCATCCTGCGCGACCCCGACCTCGTGGCCGATGTGACGCAGGAGACCTTCGTGCGCGCGTGGCGCGGGCTGGCCACCTTCCGCGGCGAAAGCGCCTTCTACACCTGGCTGTACCGGATCGCGGTGAACACCGCGCGCAAGTCGCTGGCCGACAGCCGGCGCGACCCGGTCGTGACGGAGTCGGCCCTGCGGGGAAACGATGACGAGGACGATGAAACTTCTCGCAGGATGGACGCACTAAGCGACGTCGAGACCCCGGAGGCGGTGCTCGCGAGCCGGGAGATCGCCCGCGCCGTGAACGATGCCGTGCAGGGGTTGTCGGAAGACCTGCGCCAGGCGGTGACGCTGCGCGAGATCGAAGGCCTGAGCTACGAAGAGATTGCCCACGTGATGGATTGCCCGATCGGAACCGTGCGCTCGCGCATCTACCGCGCCCGCGAGGCGATTGCGCAGCGCCTGAAGCCGCTGCTGGATGCCCGGCCGGGGAGGCGCTGGTGAGCGCGCGCGAGACGATGTCGGCCCTGGCCGACGGCGAACTCGACTCCGCCCAGGCCGTGGACGAGGCGATTGCGCAGTGGGCGGCCGACCCCGAGGCCCGGCGGGCGTGGAGCGACTTTCACACCACGGGGGATGTGCTGCGCTCGGCGGACCTGGCCGCCCATGTGGCTGACGACGAGGCCTTCCTGGCCGCCCTGCGCGGCCGCCTGCAGGCGGAGCCCGAGCCCGCGCGGGCGCCGGCGGTGGTGCCGCTCGCGGCCGTGTCCACCGCGAGGGCGCGGCGCGCGCGCTGGCGCCCGCCGGTGTGGATGGGTTCGCTGGCCGCTGCCGCCGGAGTGGGCGCGGTGGGCCTGGTGCTGTGGGTGACGCAGCTGCAGCCGTCTTCTGAAGCCGAGACGCCGATCGCGCAAGCGGGGCCCGCTGCCGGCACCGTGGCGGGCCTGCCGCCCGTTCCCGGCGAGCCCAGTGCCGGGCCGGTGCCGGGGGTGCCGATCGGCGGTGGCCTCGGGCGCGGCCTGACGGGCAGCCAGACCGTTTCCGTGGATGGCGCGCCGGCGGCAACGGGCAGTGGCGCGATGCGCCAGCGCGGCGGCGTGCTGGACGAGTACCTGCGCTCGCACCGCGGCACCGCGCTGGCGCCCGCGCCCGTGAAGCTCGAGGCCGAGGGCTGGACGATGAGCCCCCTGCCGCCCGGCTACGAGCTTCAAGGGGCGGTGCGCCGCCTGGCCGACCCGGGCGCGCCCGGCGCGGCCGGCGCCACCCCGCCCCAGCAGCTGCAGGCGGTCTATTCCGACGGCACGCGGCGGGTCTCGGTCTTCATCGAGCCGCTGCCGGCCGGGCCGCCCCGTGAGGCGGTGGCCGTGCAGGCGGGCGCCACCACCGTGCTGGCGGGGCCGCACGCCGACGGCGCCTGGGTGACGCTCACGGGCGAGGTGCCGCCGCAGACCCTGCAGGACTTCGCCCGGGCGTTGCACCGCCGGCGCTAGTGCACGCGGCCACCCGGTGGTGATGGCCTTCTTCAATCCGTTCCAAGCTGTTTCAACCTGATTGCCCTGGAGTGACTGGACCATGATGGGATCGACCGAACTTGTGCTTGCCCCGACCCGGCTGGCGGGGCTGTCGTCGCCGCCGGCTCGGCCCGGCAGGCTTTCTGCCTGGGTGCGCCGTGGCGCTGTCGCCTGCCTCGCATGGGCCGGGGCCCTGTCCCTGACGGTGGCGGCACTGGCGCCGGCTGCGGCCCACGCGCAGCAGCTGCCCGACTTCGCCGACCTGGCCGAGAAGGCCGGCCCGTCGGTGGTGAACATCCGCACCGCCGAGCGCGCGTCCTCGCGCGCCAGCGGTGAGGTGCCGCCGGGCATGGAGGAGTTCTTCCGCCGCTTCGGCATTCCCATGCCCGGGCCGGGCCAGCGCCGCGGCAACCCGCAGCAGGACGAGGAGCCGACGCAGCGCGGCGTGGGCTCGGGCTTCATCCTCACGGCCGACGGCTTCATCATGACCAACGCGCACGTGGTGGACGGCGCCGACGAGGTGCTCGTCACCCTCACCGACAAGCGCGAGTTCAAGGCCCGCATCGTGGGCCTGGACAAGCGCAGCGACGTAGCGGTGGTCAAGATCGACGCCACGGGGCTGCCGGCGGTGAAGATCGGCGACGCCAACCGGCTGCGCGTGGGCGAGTGGGTGATGGCCATCGGCTCGCCCTTCGGCCTGGAGAACACGGTGACGGCCGGCATCGTCAGCGCCAAGCAGCGCGACACGGGCGACCTCCTGCCGCTCATCCAGACCGATGTGGCCATCAACCCGGGCAACTCCGGCGGCCCGCTGCTGAACCTGCGCGGCGAGGTGGTGGGCATCAACTCGCAGATCTACAGCCGCTCGGGCGGCTTCATGGGCATCAGCTTCGCGATCCCGATCGACGAGGCCATGCGCGTGGCCGACCAGCTGCGCACCAGCGGGCGGGTCTCGCGCGGGCGCATCGGCGTGACCATCGCCCCCGTGACCAAGGACGTGGCCGAGTCCATCGGCATGGGCAAGCCGGCCGGCGCCCTGGTGCGCAGCGTGGAAAGCGGCGGGCCGGCCGACAAGGCGGGCGTGGAGGCGGGTGACATCATCACCCGCGTGGATGGCAAGGTGGTGGAGAAGTCCACCGACCTGCCGCGCCTGGTGGGCGCGGTCAAGCCGGGCAACAAGACCACGTTGCAGGTCTTCCGCCGCGGCGCCTCGCGCGACATCACGCTGACGGTGGCCGAGTTCGAGGCCGACCAGCCCGTGCGACGCGCGCAGGCCGAGCCCGGTGCGGCGCCCGCGGCGAAGAACGTGCTGGGCATCACCGCCTCGGACCTCACCGATGCGCAGCGGCGCGAGCTCAAGGTCAAGGGCGGGGTGCGGGTGGACGCCGTGGAAGGTGCGGCCGCGCGTGCCGGGCTGCGCGAGGGTGACGTGATCCTGTCCTTCGACAACACCGAGGTGACGGACACCAAGCAGTTCGGGCAGCTCGTGACCAAGGCGGAGAAGTCGCGCGCGGTGAGCGTGCTCGTGCGCCGTGGCGAGTGGGTGAACTACCTCGTGATCCGCCCGGCGCGCTGACGCCCCGGCCGGGCGGGCGCTACCCGAGCCCGGTCTGGGGGTATTGCATCAGGCGAAACGAAGGCCGGGTTTACCCGGCCTTCGTGCTTTCAGCCCGAAGTGAGCGGCCCCCCACTTCCGGCCATGCCAGGGCCGGGCGATTCCTGCTGCTTCAGTCTAAAATAACGGGTCGCGCAGGACTTTTGGCCCCGTCTGGAGTGTCGACCCGGCACCCACTCGGGGTTGTCACGGAGGCGGCCCGAAGCCCGTGTGACGCGCTTGCACAACTTGTTGAAAAACTGTTGACAACTTTTGCTGTTGGAAGCCCGCAACGGGCGGAAAACAAGCATTGGCGCGGGTTTCAGCGGGATCGATTTGGCTACAATGACCTTCCAACAAGCAGTTGCCAAGTCTTTTTGTTGGTAGGCGCGTCAAGCAATCGACGCGCCTTTTTTTTATTCCCGCATCGCCTCGATGGACCACATCCGCAACTTCTCGATCATTGCCCACATCGACCACGGCAAGAGCACGCTGGCCGATCGCATCATCCAGCGCTGCGGGGGCCTGAGCGATCGCGAGATGGAGGCGCAGGTGCTGGACTCGATGGACATCGAGCGCGAGCGCGGCATCACCATCAAGGCGCAGACTGCGGCGCTGCAGTACACGGCGCGCGACGGCCGCACCTACAACCTCAACCTCATCGACACGCCCGGCCACGTGGACTTCTCCTACGAGGTGAGCCGCTCGCTGTCGGCCTGCGAGGGCGCGCTGCTGGTGGTGGACGCCAGCCAGGGCGTGGAGGCGCAGACGGTGGCCAACTGCTACACCGCGCTGGACCTGGGCGTGGAAGTGGTGCCGGTGCTCAACAAGATGGACCTGCCGCAGGCCGACCCGGATCGCGCCAAGCAGGAGATCGAGGACGTGATCGGCATCGACGCCACCGATGCGATCCCGTGCTCGGCCAAGACCGGCGAGGGCATCGACGACATCCTGGAGGCGGTGATCGCGCGCATGCCCGCGCCGCGCGGCCAGCCGGAAGGCCCGCCGCGGGCGATGATCATCGACAGCTGGTTCGACAACTACGTGGGCGTGGTCATGCTCGTGCGCGTGGTCGACGGCCACCTGCGCCGCGGCGAGCGCATCCGGTTGATGGCCACCAACTCCGTCTACGCCATCGAGCAGATGGGCGTGTTCACGCCGAAGTCGATGCCGCGCGAGGAGCTGCGCGCCGGCGAGGTGGGCTTCGTCATCAGCGGCATCAAGGAGCTGCACGTCGCCAAGGTGGGTGACACGATCACCCTGGAAAAGAAACTGCCCAACAACGCCGGGCCGGCCACCGAGCCGCTGCCGGGCTTCAAGGAGATCAAGCCGCAGGTCTTCGCCGGGCTGTACCCCACCGAGGCCAGCGAGTACGACCAACTGCGCGACGCGCTGGAAAAGCTCAAGCTCAACGACAGCTCGCTGCGCTTCGAGCCCGAGGTGAGCCAGGCGCTGGGCTTCGGCTTTCGCTGCGGGTTCCTCGGCCTGCTGCACATGGAGATCGTGCAGGAGCGCCTGGAGCGCGAGTTCGACCAGG
>JBMOGN010000111.1:0-11097 GCA_049318345.1 Rubrivivax sp.
GGGATGTCGAGGTCGACGTTCTTCAGGTTGTGCGTGCGCGCGCCGCGCACGCGCAGCTGCGCGGGCTCGTGGGACGTGGCGCTTCGGGCCGGGTGGGGCATCTGGGGGGCCGGGCCGCGGACGAGCCGGGAAGGGGAAGGCGCCGCGGGGCGCGGCCAGCCGAACCGACCATGATAGCCGCGCCGCTGCGCGGGCTCAGTCCCTCTGGGCCAGCACCTGCAGGATGCGCTCGCCGTAGGCCTGCAGCTTCTTGGCTCCCACTCCGCCGATGGCCGCCAGCGCGCCCAGCGTCTGCGGGCGCTCGTGCGCCATCTGCACGAGCGTGGCGTCGTGGAAGATCACGTAGGCGGGCAGCCCGTGCTCACGTGCGATCTCGGCACGCCAGGCCTTCAGAGCCGCCAGCCGCGCCTGGCCGTGTGCGTCCAGTGCCGCGGCGGCCGAGGCAGCCGAGGCGGCCGAGGCGGCCGACGCCGGCGTGGCCCGACCGGCCCGCCCTCCGCGAGCGGCCTTGCGCGCCGGCGCCGGATCGGCCGGCACGCGCAGCAGCAGGCGCACCTGGCCGCGCAGCACCTCGCGCGCACTGGGCTCGAGCGCGAGCGTGCCGTATTCGCCCGCGGCCCGCAGGTGGCCCAGTGCGATCAGCTGGCGCAGCACGCCGCGCCACTGGCTGTCCGACACCTGTGCGCCGATGCCGAAGGTGGACAGCTGCTCGTGGCCGTGCTGGCGCGTCTTGTCGGTGGACTTGCCGCGCAGGACGTCGATGAGATGGCCCGCGCCGAAGGCCAGGTCGCTGTGCTGCTGGAAGCGGTAGATGCACGACAGCGCCATGCGCGCGGCCTCGGTGGCATCCCAGGTGGCCGGCGGCTGCAGGCAGTTGTCGCAGTTGCCGCAGCCCACCGGCGAAAGCCTCGCGCCGGCAGCCGGGCCGGCGTAGTCCTCGCCGAAGTAGCGCAGCAGCCGCACGCGGCGGCACTCATGCGCCTCGGCCAGCGCCAGCAGCGCCTCCAGGCGCGTGCGCTGCAGCCGCTTGAAAGCCTCCTCGCCCTCGCCCTCGTCGATCATGCGGCGCTGGTTGACGACGTCAGCCAGACCGTAGGCCATCCACGCATCGGCGGGCTCGCCGTCGCGCCCGGCGCGGCCCGTCTCCTGGTAGTAGGCCTCGATGTTCTTGGGCAGGTCCAGGTGGGCGACGAAGCGCACGTCGGGCTTGTCGATGCCCATGCCGAAGGCTACGGTGGCCACCATCACGAGGCCCTCCTCGCGCAGGAAGCGATCCTGGTTGGCGCGCCGCACCTCGGCCTCCAGGCCGGCGTGGTACGGCAGTGCCGGCACGCCCTCGGAGCCGAGCCACTGCGCGGTGTCCTCGACCTTGCGCCGGCTCTGGCAGTAGACGATGCCCGCCTCGCCGGCGTGCTCCTCGCGCAGGAAGCGCAGCAGTTGCGTGCGGGCCTGGTCGCGCTCGACGATCGTGTAGCGGATGTTGGGCCGGTCGAAGCTGGCGATGAAGGGCCGTGCTCCTCCGAGCGCCAGGCGCTCCAGGATGTCGATGCGGGTGTGGGCGTCGGCCGTGGCGGTGAGCGCCACGCGCGGCACCCCCGGGTAGCGCTCGTGCAGCACGCTCAGGCCGAGGTAGTCCTCGCGGAAATCGTGCCCCCACTGGCTCACGCAGTGAGCCTCATCGATCGCAAACAGGCTGAGCAGCCCGCGCGTGTGCAGCGAGTCGAGCATCGCGAGCAGCCGCGGCGTGAGGATGCGCTCGGGCGCGGCGTACAGCAGCACCAGCCGCCCTGCCAGCAGCTCGCGCTCGATGCGCCGCGCCTCGTCGCCCTCGAGCGTGCTGTTGAGGAAGGCGGCATGCACGCCCGCCTCTTCCAGTGCGCCGACCTGGTCGTGCATGAGCGCGATCAGCGGGCTCACGACCAGCGTCACGCCGCGGCCCTGGCGGTGGCGCACGATGGCGGGCACCTGGTAGCACAGGCTCTTGCCGCCTCCGGTGGGCATGAGCACGAGGGCGTCGCCGCCAGCGGCCACGTGCGCCACGACCTCGCCCTGCTCGCCGCGAAAGCGGGTGTAGCCAAAGACCTCGCGCAGCACCTGCAAGGCCTCGGACGACTCCGCCGTGCCCGCCCCGCCGGGTGCATGGACCCGCGCGGCTGCCCGTGCAGCCTCGCCGCCCGGTGTGGCGGCCGCGGGCATCGGCGCGGGCTCGAGTGCGAGGCTCGGGTCGGACAGGGTCGGGCTCGGTGGCAGCAAGTCGGTCATGGGCGGGCGTCATCGTACGCGCTCGGTGCGCGCAGCGGTGCGCACCGGCCACCCCCCGCAGGGGGAACGGGCGGCCCCCCGTCGGGGCGATGGAGTGCGCGGCCGGCGTCGGTATCATGCCCCTCACGTCTTGCGCCACCCCCCCGATTCCCACCCGTCTCATCAAGGAGAGCCGCCATGGCCTCGGTCAACAAAGTCATCCTCGTCGGCAACTGCGGGCGCGACCCCGAAGTGCGCTACGCCCCCAGCGGCGCGGCGATCTGCAACATCTCGATCGCCACCTCCAGCCGCCGCAAGGACAAATCCTCCGGCGACACGGTGGAAGACACCCAGTGGCACCGCGTGACCTTCTATGACCGCCTGGCCGAGATCGCCGGCGAGTTCCTCAAGAAGGGCCGCCCCGTCTATGTCGAGGGGCGGCTGAAGTACGGCAAGTACACCGACAAGGACGGCATCGAGCGAAACACGGTGGACATCGTGGCCACCGAGATGCAGCTGCTCGGCGGGCGCGAGGGGGGCATGGGGGCCGATGAAGGCGGCTCGCCTTCCCGTGGCGCGTCTGCTCCGCGCGGCGCCGCCCCGGCCCCTGCGCCCAAGCCCGCTGCCAAATCCGGCAGCGGCTTCGACGACATGGACGACGACATCCCCTTCTGAGGGCGCGCCGGGCGCCCGGGCTCAGGCCGGGGGCGCGGCAGCCGCGTCGCGAAACGGGAACGGACCCGGGTGCTCGCCTGAAGCCGCAGCTTGGGGCACGACTGCCCCCGGCCATCCTGGCGCGCAGGTCAAAGCCCGGGGCCTCGAGCGTCCAGGCCGAAGCGGCGTCCTCGGCCAGGTTGGGTCGGGTCGGGTCGGGTCGGGCGGACAGACCTAGGCCGGCTGTCCGGCCATCACCCGAACATCCACGATGCTGCCTGTTGCCCAGGCCCGTGGCCAGCGCGGAGAATGCGCGTGTGCCATCATGTGTCGAGGATCGGTACTGCCCGCCGCCGTCCCGCCCCCCGGGTGCCGCCCGGGGCACAGGGTATGCCTGCCGCCCTGTGAGGCAGCCACCGCGGGCCGTATGGAGCAGAGATGACCGGACGCCTTCGCAATTTTCTTTGGTGGCTGTGCCTGCTGGCGGTTCTGCCGGCTCCTGCCTTCAGCCAGGCCCTGCCGGCGCCGGCAGGGCCGGTCATCCTCGAGATCAGCGGGCGCCTGAGCCGCACCACGGACGGCAAGATTGCGCGCTTCGACCGGGAGGCCCTGCAGCGCCTGCCGCGCACCTTGTTCGAGACCACCACCCCCTGGACGACCGGCCTGCAGCGCTTTGCGGGCGTGAGCCTGAGGGACCTCATGGAAGCGGTGGGTGCGCAGGGCAGCGAGCTGTCGGCGGTGGCGATCAACGACTACCGCGTCGCGATCCCGCTGCAAGAGGCGATTCGCGACGGTGCGCTGGTGGCCTTCGAGGCCAACGGCGAGCCGCTGCCGGTGCGCAACCGCGGGCCGCTGTGGATCGTCTTTGCCTACGACCAATCCCCGCGCTTGCGCGGCGAGCAGATCCTGAGCCGCTCGATCTGGCAGCTCAAGCTCCTCGAGGTGCGCTGAAGCCGTGACCGGGGCCGATCGCCCGGGGGCGCGTCGATGAGCGTCAGAGACCCCGGCCCCACTGCCTCGCTGCGCAGGCGACGGTCGGTGTTTTGGGCCACCCTTGCCCTGGCTTGCGCCGCGCTGGCAGTGGCGGGACTCGTGACCGCCTCGCTGTGGCTGAGCCTGGGCTTCGTCGGCGAGACCTTCTCCGCGCGCGAGCGCGACCAGTTCTTCATCTATCAGGCGCGCGTGGAGCACCTGCGCCTGGTGGCCACGCTGACCTCGGCTGCGCACGGGGAGGCCTCGGCGCAGGACGCGCAGCAGAAGCTCGACGTGTTCCTCGGGCGCATCGATGCGCTGCGCACGGCTCCCGTTCTCGAGCAGCTGCGCGAGGACCCCAAGATGGCGCGGGCGGTTGCCGAGCTTGCCCGCGTGGCCCAGGAGATCGATGCACGCCCGGCCGGCGTGGCGGACGACTGGCTGCGCGCGCGGGTCGATGCGGCCACCGAGCCGTTGCGGATGGCAGCCGAGGCTGTGCTGGCAGCCACCGTCTCGCGCCAGCAAAGCCGCTACGAGGCCCTGATCTTCCGGCTCAAGGCGGGCGCCTTCGTCTTCCTGGCCCTGGTCAGCATCGTGCTGAGCCTGGCCATCATGGCCGGCCTGCAGGCGCGGCGCATCGCACGCCAGGCCGAGGAGGAGCGGCGCCTGGCGGCGCGCATGCAGCTGCAGGCTGCGGCCATGGAGTCAGCGGCCAACGCCATCTACGCCACGGATGCAGACCTGCGCATCGTGTGGGTCAACGCCGCCTTCGAGCGGCTCAGCGGCTACGAGGCAGGTGAGATCCTGGGGCACACGCCCGCCTTGCTGACGCAGGGCCTGCCGGCCGCCCAGGCGGCACAGGAGTGCTGGACACGGGTGGCCGCCGGCGAGGTCTGGCGCGGGGAGTCCAGGCTGCGGCGCAAGTCTGGCGAACTCTTCAGCGTCGAGCAGACGATCACCCCGGTCAAGGGCGAGGCGGGGGCAGTCGAACAGATCGTCGCGGTGCTCGACGACATCACCGAGCAGCAGCTGGCGCGCGAGCGCATCCAGCACATGGCACGGCACGACCTGCTAACCAACCTGCCCAACCGCGCGGCCTTCCTCGAGCGCGTGGGCGAGGCGGTAGCCCGGGCGCAGCGCGCAGGCACCCTGGTGGGCGTGGTCCTGCTTGACCTGGATCGGTTCAAGGACGTCAACGACACGCTCGGGCACTCCACGGGCGACGCCCTGCTGTGCGCCGTGGGCCACCGGCTTGCCGCAGGACTGCGCCAGACCGAGATGCTCGCGCGGCTGGGCGGCGACGAGTTCGCGCTCGTCCTGGAGGGCCTCGCCGACGCAGGGCAGGCCGGCCATGCGGTGGAGCGCCTGGTGGCGGAACTCGGCGAGGCTTTCGATGTGGGTGGGCACTCACTGCAAGCTTCAGCCAGTCTGGGCGTGGCGCTTTATCCGGAAGATGGCAGCGAGGGGGTGGAGCTGCTGCGCCGAGCCGACCTGGCGATGTATGCCGCCAAGGGCAAGGGTCCCCTGCGCTTCCGCTTCTTTGCCTCCGACATGGACCGTGACCTTCGCGAGCGGGTGGAGCTGATGGCCGACCTGCGCCACGGCCCGCGCGAGGGCCTATGGGTGGCTTACCAGCCGCAGGTGGACCTGCGCACGGGCGCGGTGGTGGGTCTGGAGGCGCTTATGCGCTGGAACCACCCGCAGCGCGGCGCCATCCCGCCGGACCGCTTCATCCCGCTGGCGGAGATGTCGGGCTCGATCCTCGAGCTCGGGCAGTGGCTCCTGGAGCAGGTGAGCGGGCACCTGCTGCAGATGGACGGCCAGGGGCTCGGCGTGCCCCGTGTGGCGGTCAACCTCTCGGCGGTCCAGTTTGAGCAGGACACCTTCGTCGAACAGCTGCTGGGTGTGCTGCACCGAAGCGGCCTGCCACCCTCAAGGGTCGAGCTCGAGTTCACCGAAGGCGTGCTGATGGGCCGCTCGCCTCGCGTGGAGGACAACCTCAGGCGGCTCGAGGAGGCTGGCTTCGAGTTCGCGGTGGACGACTTCGGAACGGGCTACTCCTCGCTGGAGTATCTCAGGCGCTTTCCGGTGCACCGCCTGAAGATCGACGCCTCCTTCGTCCAGGGCATCGGCCACAGCCGTGACGACGAAGCCATCGTGTGCGCGGTGATCGACCTGGGCCACTCGCTCGGGCTGGCTGTCCTGGCCGAAGGCGTGGAGACGGCCCAGCAGCGCGACTTCCTGCTGCAGCGTGGCTGCGACCAGGCTCAGGGTTACCTCTACGCCCGCCCCCAGCCGCTGGCCGAGCTGCAGGCCACGCTGCGCGCATTGGCCGGCACCGCCCTGCAGTAGCATCGCTGCCAGGCGTTGTGGGCACGTTGCCGGGCCTGCGCCGAACTGGAGGTCTGCCCATGCTGCTGCCCATTGGCCGTGTTCTCGATCGCCAGCGGGCGCGCCAGCCCGGCAAGCCCGGCACAGTGGCCTGGCCGGGCCGGCGCACTGCCTGTCTGAGCCTGGCCCTGGCTGCAGCGTGCGCATGCTTCGGGCCGGCGCTTGGCCAGCCTCGAAAGGACACCCTCGTCCTGGCGATGACGCTCGAGCCGCCAGGCCTGGATCCGACCGCCGGCGCGGCCTCGGCGATCGCCGAGATCACGCTCTACAACCTCTACGAGACCCTCACCAAGGTCCACAGCGACAGCAAGATCACCGGCCTGCTGGCCGAGAGCTGGGTGGCCTCGCCCGATCTCAAGACCTGGACCTTCAAGCTGCGCCCGGGCGTGAAGTTCCACAACGGCGAGCCCTTGAGCCCGGCCAGCGTGAAGTACTCCTTCGAGCGCGCGGTGGCCAAGGAGAGCACCAACAAGGACAAGGCGGTCTTTGCCAACATCGAGCGCATCGACACGCCCGATGCGAACACCGTGGTGCTGAACCTGAAGAACGGCAACCCCGACCTGCTGTTCCAGCTCGGCCAGGCCACCGCCATCATCGTCGAGCCCAGGAGCGTGGCGACCAACGCCACGCAGCCCGTGGGCTCGGGCCCCTACCGGCTCGAGGCGTGGGCGCGCGGCTCGAGCGTCACGCTCTCGCGCTGGGATGGCCACCGCGCCGCCAAGGACGTCAAGCTGCGCCGCGTGACGATGCGCTTCATCAGCGACCCGGCCGCGCAGGTGGCCGCACTGCTGTCGGGCGACGTGGACGTCTTTCCGCGCGTGTCGGCGGCCAAGAGCCTCAAGCAGTTCGAGGGCAGCAAGAAGTACCAGGTGCTCATCGGCGGCTCGCGTGCCAAGACGATCCTGGCGATGAACAACAAGAGGAAGCCCCTGGACGACGTGCGCGTGCGCCGCGCGATCTACGCCGCCATCGACCGCAAGGCCGTGATCGAGGGTGCGGCCGACGGTTTCGGCACGCCCATCGGCAGCTACTACGTGCCCGGCGCACCGGGCTACATCGACACCATCGATCTCAACCCGCACGACCAGGCCAAGGCGCGCGCGCTGCTGCACCAGGCGGGCATCACGCCGCCGCTGGAGCTCACGATGAAGCTGCCGCCCACGCCCTACGCGCGCCAGGGCGGCGAGGTGATCGCCGCGCAGCTGGCCAAGGTGGGCATCAACGCCAAGATCGAGAACGTCGAGTGGGCGCAGTGGCTGTCGGGCGTGTACGGCCAGAAGGCCTACGACCTCACCGTGATCGCGCACGTGGAGCCGCTGGACTTCGGCAACTTCGCGCGCCCGAACTACTACTGGGGCTACGAGTCGGCCGAGTTCAATGCCCTGTGGGACAAGATCCGCGCCACCATCCAGCCCGAGGAGCGCAACAAGCTGATGGCCCAGGCGCAGCAGCTCGTGGCGCGCGAGGCGGTGGCCGCCTACCTGTACCAGCCCACGTGGATCACGGTGGCGAATGCGCGCGTGAAGGGCCTGTGGAAGGACATGCCCCTTTTCGTCAACGACCTCTCGACGATGAGCTGGCAGTAGGCGCGCCTGCCGCCCGCCAGCTCAGTCCGCCTGGCCGGCCTTCCAGGCCAGCGCCGCCTCGTACAGCGCGTTGCGCGGCGCGCCGCTGAGCTCGGCGGCCAGCGCCACCGCCTGCTTCAGCGGCAGCTCGCGCAGCAGCACCTGCAGCGTGTGCTGGGCTTCGGCGCCCAGCGCATCCTCGGGCCCGCCCGGGGCCGGTGGCGGCAGCGCGTGCAGCACGATCACGAACTCCCCACGCAGCCGGTTGGTGTCCGCCTCCAGCCACGGCGGCAACTGCGAGGCCGGCATCGTGCACACCGTCTCGAACTGCTTGGTGAGCTCGCGGCACAGGGTGAGCGTGCGCGCCGGAGCCTCGGCGGCCAGCAACAGGGCGAGCTCGTGCACGCGGTGTGGCGCCTCGAAGAGCACCTGCGTGGCCGGGGCCTGCGCTGCCAGGCGCACCGCCGCGCGTCGCTCGGCGCCACGCGCCGGCAGGAAGCCGATGAACGCGAAGCCCGCCCCGCGCGCATCGCCGGCTGCGCTCAGGGCGGCCAGCGCGCTGCTGGCCCCGGGCACGGGCACCACGCGGTGTCCGGCGGCGTGCGCCGCGGCGACCACGCGCGCACCGGGGTCCGACACCGCCGGCGTGCCGGCGTCGCTGACCACCGCCACGCGCCGGCCCGCAGCCAGGTGCTCGCACACGGTGGCGGCGGCTTGCGCCTCGTTGTGCTGGTGCAGGGCCAGCGTGGGCCGCGACAGGCCCAGGTGCGCGAGCAGCGCGCCGCTGGTGCGCGTGTCCTCGCAGGCCACGAGATCAGCCAGCGCGAGCACATGGATGGCGCGCAGGCTGAGGTCGGCCAGGTTGCCGATGGGCGTGGCCACCACGTACAGCGCGCCTGCGGGATACTGCTGGGCGCCGGCGGCCGCTGCGGCCGCCTGCACGAGGGTGGGGGCGTGAATGGTCAAGGCTGCGCAGCGCACAGGCACGACGAAATCGGTCGGGGACGGCGCCGAGGACGCGGCCCTGCGCCACCTGCTCGGGCAGGGGCTCGTGCTGGTTCAGCGCAATTATCGGGTCGCGCGCGGCCCCGGTGCGCGCGGCGGGGAGATCGACCTCATCCTGCGCGAGCCCGACGGCACGCTGGTGTTCGTGGAGGTGCGCGCGCGCCGGGCCGGCGATCACGGCGGGGCGGCGGCCAGCATCACCGCGTCCAAGCGCCGGCGCATCGTCTTTGCCGCGCAGCACTTCCTGCTCGACTGGCCCCGGCTGCCGCCCTGCCGCTTCGATGTCGTGACCCTGGACGGCCCGGCGCTGGAGTGGCTACGGGCCGCGTTCGATGCGACCTGAGTCGCCTGCCCGCCGCTCGCCCGCCCCCGGCCACGGAACCGCCGCCGCCGGGCCGTGTCATAAGATGCATGTCCATGCTCGAGCAGCGCATTCAGCAGCAGTTCTTCGAGAGCGCCGACCTGCACAACCAGGCCGCGGAGGCGCTGAGCCGGCCGGCGGCGCAGGCGGCGCAGGCGCTGTGGGGGTGCATCACGGCCGGAGGCAAGCTGCTGGCGGCCGGCAGCGATGTCGGCGCAGCGCTGGCGCCGGTGATCTGCGCGGCCTTCACCGGCCGTTTCGAGCGCGAGCGCCCGCCGCTGGCGGCCGTGGCGCTTCGCGACGAGGGCGTGAGCCCGCTGGCGCAGCAGGTTCGCGCGCTCGGTCAGCCCGGAGATGTGCTGCTGGCCATCGACACCACGGGTGCGTCGGCGGGCCTGCTGGAGGCCGCCTCGGCGGCCCACGAGCGCGACATGACGGTGCTCGTGCTCACCGGCGCCGACGCGGGCCCGTGGCACGAGCGCCTGTCCGAGGCCGACGTGCTGATCGCGGTGCCGCATGACCGCGCAGCCCGCGTGGCCGAGACGCAGCTGCTCGTGCTGCACGGCCTGTGCGACGCGGTGGACCTGCAACTGATGGGTGAACAGGAGTCTGCATGACGACGAAGTCCTTTCCGAGGCCCGTTCTGCGGGCCGCCTGCCTGGCACTGGCAGGCAGCCTGGCCATGATCGCGCTGCCGGGCTGCGCCCCACTCATGGTCGGCGGCGCTGTGGTCGGCGGCACCCTGGTGGCCATCGACCGGCGCACCTCGGGCATCCAGCTCGAGGACCAGAACATCGAGCTGAAGGCTGCAGCGCGGGCCCGCGCGGCCGCTGGCGACGGCGCGCACATCAACCTCACGAGCTACAACCGCCAGGTGCTCCTCACCGGCGAGGTCCGCACCGAGGGCGCGCGCCGCGCGGCCGAGCAGGCCGTCACCCAGGTGGAGAACGTGCGCGCGGTGGTCAACGAGCTGGCCGTCATGGGCGAGAGCTCGCTAACGGCCCGCTCCAACGACGCCATCCTCACCGGGCGGGTGAAGGCGGCCTTCCTGGACGCGGGCGACCCGCCGGCCAACGCCATCAAGGTGGTGACCGAGCGCGGCGTGAGCTACCTCATGGGCCGGATCACCGAACGCGAGGCCGAGCGCGCCACGCAGGCCGCCCGCCGCGTGCCAGGCGTGCAGAAGGTGGTGCGCGTCTTCGAGATCATCACCGAGCAGGAGCTCGCGGCGATCACCGGGCGCACGGGCTCGGCGCCACGCTGACCCCAGGGGCGGGCCGCGCAGGCCGCTACTTCAGCCGCGTGATCAGGCTGGAGGTGTCCCAGCGCCCGCCGCCGGCGGCCTGCACGTCGCCGTAGAACTGGTCCACCAGCGCCGTCGCCGGCAGCTTCGCGCCGTTGCGCCGGGCCTCGTCGAGCACCAGGCCCAGGTCCTTGCGCATCCAGTCCACGGCGAAACCGAAGTCGAACTTGCGCTGCACCATGGTGCGGCCGCGGTTGTCCATCTGCCAGCTCTGCGCAGCGCCCTTGCCGATCACCTCCAGCACGAGCTCCATGTCCAGCCCGGCGCGCTGGCCGAAGGCGATCGCCTCGGACAGACCCTGCACGAGGCCGGCGATGGCGACCTGATTGACCATCTTGGCCAGTTGCCCGGCGCCGCTGGTGCCCACGAGGGTGACCGCACGCGAGAAGGCCATGGCCACCGGCTTCATGGCCTCGAAGGCCGGTGCATCGCCGCCGCACATGACGGTCAGCAGCCCGTTGACGGCCCCTGCCTGTCCGCCGGAGACCGGCGCGTCCACGAACTGCAGGCCCTGCTGCAGCGCCTGCGCGTGCAGCTCGCGCGCGACGCTGGCCGAGGCCGTGGTGTGGTCGACGAAGACCGCGCCAGGCTTCATGCCGGCGAAG
>JBMOGN010000112.1:0-10930 GCA_049318345.1 Rubrivivax sp.
GCTTGGAGAGCTTGACCTCGGTGCTGAAGTTCGGCGTCCAGTCGGCGAACCACTGGCCCACCATGCTCTCCAGCTGCTTGCTCTGGTTGTACCAGTACGAGCTCAGCGACAGGCCCGTGGCGCCGAATCCCACGAGGAAGGGCTCGACCTGGTCGGTCTGGGTCCAGCGCAGATTGGCGCGGTGGCTGTCGTTGATGTTCCAGTCCAGCTTGACCAGGGCGTCCTTCACGGACACGCCCAGCCCGCCGGGGGGCGTGGCCGAGCCGACATCCACGCCCCATGTGTTCTTCGAGACATCGATGGCGCCCTGGATCGCCGACTGCGTGATGCCCACCGTGGTGCCGGTGGTGCTGCCCACCGGACCGAAGTCCGGGCGGGTGCGCGAGCTGAAGAAGTCCTCGTAGGCGGCAAAGAAGAAGAGCTTGTCCTTGAGGATCGGCCCGCCCAGCGTGAAGCCCTTGGTGGTCTCCTTGAAGGGCGGAGCGTCGAAGTAGGTGTCGGCCGCGCGGTTGTAGCGCTGGCCAGCCATGCTCTCGTCACGCGTGACGTAGAAGACGCTGCCGGAGAACTCGTTGCCGCCGCTCTTGGTGACGGCGTTGATGTTGGCGCCGGTGTAGCCCTTCTGCGTGACGTCGTAGTTGCTCAGGTTCACCTGCACCGACTGGATCGCCTCGATGGAGACGGGCTGCTTGATGGTGGGCAGGTTGTTGGACTCCAGGCCGAAGGTGTCGTTGACGTTGACCCCGTCGATCGTGATGGAGTTGAAGCGCGTGTTCTGGCCGGCTGCGGAAATCTCGCCGCGCTCCTTGTCGGTCTGGGCCAGGCGCGGGTCGGTGCGGGCGTAGTCCTGCAGGCTGCGCTGGATGGAGGCCAGCGCGTTGAGCTGCGCGCTGTTGACGTTGGTGCCCGAGCCCATCGTCGCGCTGTTGAACTTGTCGCTCACCGCGCTGCCGGTGACCACCACCTGCGTGACGGTGCCGAGCGTGGCGTCCAGGCTCGTCGTCTCGGCCAGGGTCAGGAAGACGTTGTCGCGCCGCTCGGTCGCGCCGCCCTTGGTGATCGTCACCGTGTAGGGGCCGCCCACGCGCAGGCCGCGCGCGGTGTAGCGGCCGCTGGCGTCGGTGGTGGCCGTGCTCACCGAGCGCGACTCCACGTGCAGGATCGACACCGCCGCGCCGGCCACCGGCTTGCCGTCGGAGCCGCTCACCTGGCCGCTGAGGGCCGCGGTGGTGTTCTGCGCGAGCGCCGGGGCGCACACGACGACGGCAGCGGCCAGGGCCAGGGCGGTACGGGGGAAGGGGTGGAAGGATGAAGCTCTCACGGACACGCTCCTGGACTGGGTAGGCGGTGGGGCGGGATGCGGGGATGCGGGGAAGACGGGCAAGGCAAGCAACTGCCGGGCCAGGAATGGCACCCGAATGACCCTGCTGCGAAAGATGCTACCGCCGGCTCTTGACGCTTCGGTGACGTTTTCGACAGACCTAGTGGAAACCCGTAGGCGCCACCCAGGCCTCGACGGCGCGCTGCGCGGCCTGCCGCACCTCGGGCTGCAGGAACGAGGCCTGCGCAGCGAGGACTCCCATGCGTCGCAGATCCTCCCACGCGAAGCCGGCCTGCTCGACCAGCGCGGCCGCTTCCCGGCTATGCGTCAGGCGCGACATGAGGCGGTTGTCGGTGTGGAAAGAAAGCGACACCCCGGCATCCCACAGGGCCCGGATCGGGTGCGTGGCGATCGAATCGGCCGCCCCGGTGTGCACGTTGCTGGTCGGGCAGACCTCCAGGTGCACCGCATCGGCGCGCAGGGCCTGCACCGCGGCCTCGCCTTGCGGGGTGCCCAGCAGGTCGGCCAGGCGCACGCCGTGGCCGATGCGGCGTGCACCGAGTTGCACGGCCTCCAGCACGCGCTCGCCGCGGTCGGCCTCGCCGGCGTGCAGGGTCAGCGGCATTCCGGCCTCGCGCAGCCGCGCCAGTAGCCTGGCGTGGCGCAGGGCCGGCCAGCCCGCCTCCGGGCCCGCCAGGTCGAAGGCGATCACGCCGCGGCCGAGCCAGCGCAGGGCGAGCTCGGCGGCCCGCGCGATGCGCGCGTCGTCCTCCTGGCGCATCGCGCACACGATCAGCCCGCTGGGCAGCGGGCTGCGCGCCAGGCCGCGCAGCATCGCCGCCACCGCCTCGTCGGCGTCCAGGCCGTGCGGCTCGAACAGCAGCGGCGCGATGCGGAACTCCGCCAGCACGCAGCCGTCCAGCCGCGCGTCCTCGGCGGCCTCGAAGGCCACGCGCTCCAGGGCCGGCAGGCTGGCCATGGCCGCCACCGTCAGGCCGAAGCCCTGCAGGTACTGCTCGAGCGAGCCGGCATGGGCGCGCGCGTCGAACCACGCACACAGCCCCGGCACATCGGCGGCCGGGGCAGCCCGCCCGCGCTCGCACAGCAGCTCCAGCAGCGTCGCCTCGCGCAGCCCGCCGTCCAGGTGCTCGTGCAGCAGCACCTTGGGCAGCGCGCGCGCGAGGGCCGTGGCGTCGGGCGACGGCGCAGGAGCGGTCGGTGAGGAGGGCGACTGGGGCGGCGACTGGGGCGGCGACTGGGACGGCGACTGCAACGGCGATGGCGACATCGGGTGATGCTAGCAAGTCCCCCCGATGCCGGACGGCCCGTGTCTTGCTATCCTGCCGCGGGCATCCGTGCCCGCCGCGCGCCGCGCGGGCCTCCCCACCCAGCCCCAGCAGGAGCCCTCCCATGCCCTTCATGAAGCCGGCCGTCGCGCTTTGCGCGTTCGGCCTTGCCAGCGCCGCCACCGTCGCCTTCGCCCAGGCCCAGCCCGCGGTCATCTACGACATGGGCGGCAAGTTCGACAAGTCCTTCAACGAGGCGGCCTACAACGGCGCGGAGCGCTGGAAGAAGGAGTCGGGCAAGGCCTATCTGGACTTCGAGATCGCCAACCCGACCCAACGCGAACAAGCCGTGCGCCGCATGGCCGAGCGCGGCGCCAACCCGATCGTGGGCGTGGGCTTCTCGCAGGGTTCGGCCATCGAGAAGGGCGCCAAGGACTTCCCGAAGCAGCAGTTCGCGATCATCGACTTCGTGGTCGACCTGCCCAATGTGCAATCCATCGTCTTCAAGGAGCACGAGGGGAGCTTCCTCGTGGGCATGATGGCCGCGCTGGCCAGCAAGACCGGCAAGGTCGGCTTCGTGGGCGGCATGGACATCCCGCTGATCCGCAAGTTCCAGTGCGGCTTCGAGCAGGGCGCTAAGTACGCGAACCCGAAGGCCGAGGTCTTTGCCAACATGACCGGCACCACGCCGGCAGCCTGGAACGACCCCTCGCGCGGCGGCGAGCTGGCCAAGGCCCAGTTCGCCAAGGGCGCCGACGTGATCTTCGCTGCCGCCGGGGGCACCGGCATCGGCGTGTACCAGGCGGCCAAGGACGCGGGCAAGCTCGCCATCGGCGTGGACAGCAACCAGAACCACCTGCAGCCCGGCACCATGCTCACCTCGATGGTCAAGCGCGTGGACGTGGCCGTCTACAACGCCTTCAAGGGCACCAAGCCCGGCGTGCAGTCGCTCGGGCTGAAGGAAGGCGGCGTGGACTACGCCATGGACGAGCACAACGCCAAGCTCGTGAGCGCCGACATGAAGAAGAAGGTGGACGCCGCCAAGGCCGACATCATCGGCGGCAAGCTCAAGGTCATCGACTACATGGCCGCCAACGCCTGCAAGTGAGCGTGTGAGCGCGGCCGCGGCCGCACCGGCGGCGCTCGCCGTCGAGTTGCGGCGCATCGACAAGCGCTTCGGCGCGGTGCACGCCAACCGTGGCGTGGACCTGAGCGTGCGCGCCGGCACGGTGCACGGCATCGTGGGCGAGAACGGCGCGGGCAAGAGCACGCTGATGTCCATCCTGTACGGCTTCTACCAGGCCGACAGCGGCGAGATCGCGGTGGACGGGCAGGTGGTGCGCATCGCCGACTCGCAAGACGCGATCCGCCTGGGCATCGGCATGGTGCACCAGCACTTCATGCTGGTGGACACGCTGTCGGCCCTGGACAACGTGATGCTCGGGGCCGAGCCGCACTGGCGGCTCGGGCCGGCGCGGCGCGAGGTGCGCGCGCGGCTGCAGGCGCTGATGGCCGACACCGGGCTGCAGGTGCGGCTGGACCGCCCGGTGGAGGAGCTCCCGGTGGGCGAGCGCCAGCGGCTGGAGATCCTCAAGGCGCTGTACCGCGGCGCGCGCATACTCATCCTGGACGAGCCCACTGCCGTGCTCACGCCGCAGGAGACGCAGGCCCTGTTCGAGACCCTGCGCACGCTGCGCGCGCGCGGCACCACGGTCCTGCTGATCACGCACAAGCTCAAGGAGATCCTGGCGCTGTGCGACCGCGTGACCGTGATGCGCCAGGGCGCGGTGGTGCTGGAGTGCCCCATCGGCGAGGCTTCGCTCGACGGGCTGGCGCAGGCGATGGTCGGCCGCACGGTGCAGCTGAGCACGCCGCGCCACGAGGCTGCGGCGGCGCCGCCCGGCGCCGCGCTGCTGCGCGCCCGCGGTCTGGTCTGTCGCGACGCGCTGGGCGTGCCGCGGCTGGACGACGCGAGCCTGACGCTGCACGCCGGGGAAATCGTCGGCGTGGCGGGTGTGTCGGGCAACGGCCAGAGTGAGCTTCTGGACGTGCTGGCGGGGCTGCTGCCGCCGCAGGCCGGCTCGCTGCAAGTCGCCGGGGCGGAAAGTTCGCAGGCGGGCGCCGGGTTCTCTCCCGGCAGTTGGCTCGACCCGCGTCGCGCGCGTGCGCTGGGCATCGCCCACGTTCCCGAGGACCGGCTGCTGCGCGGCCTGGTGCTGCCCTTTGCGGCCTGGGAGTCGGCGGCGCTGGGCTACCACCGCGGCTTCGCCCGCGCGGGCTTCCTGCGGCGCGGCGCGATGCGCGAGGCCGCGCGGGAGATGATGCAGCGCTACGACGTGCGCCCGCCGCAGCCCCTGCTGCGCAGCTCGAAATTCTCTGGCGGCAACCAGCAAAAGCTCGTGCTCGCGCGCGAGGCGGCGCACGCGCCGCGCGTGCTGCTGGTGGGCCAGCCCACGCGCGGGGTGGACATCGGCGCGATCGAGTTCATCCACGCCCGGCTGCGCGCCATGCGTGACGCCGGCGGGGCGGTGCTGCTGGTGTCCAGCGAGCTCGACGAGATCCTGGCCCTGGCCGACCGCGTGCTCGTGATGAACGCCGGGCGCATCGCCGGGGAGCTGCCCATCGCGCAGTGCGACGAGCTCGCGCTCGGGCGCCTGATGGGCGGCGCGCAGGCGGCCGAGGCCGCGCACGCGCGATGAGCCCGCAAGCCGAACTCCCGCGCTGGGTGGACCTCTTCGTCCTGCCGGTGTTCAACCTCGCCCTGGCCCTGCTCGTGGCCGCTGCCGTGGTGCTGGCCGCGGGCCTGGACCCGGGGCAGGTGCTGGCGCTGCTGATCAAGGGCGCCTTCGGCAGCCGCGCCGGGCTGAGCTACACGCTGTACTACGCCACCACCTTCGTCTTCACGGGGCTGGCGGTGGCGGTGGCCTTCCACGCCGGGCTCTTCAACATCGGCGGCGAGGGGCAGGCCATCATGGGCGGGCTGGGCGCCGGGCTGGTGGCGCTGGCGCTGGCCCCGCAGCTGCCGGCCTGGCTCATGCTGCCGCTGATGGTGGCGGCCTCGATGCTCTTCGGCCTGGCGTGGGCCGCCGTGCCCGCGGCGCTGCAGGCCTGGCGCGGCAGCCATGTCGTCATCACGACGATCATGTTCAATTTCATCGCCAGCTCGCTGCTCGTGTACCTGCTGGTGGACGTGCTCAAGGAGCCGGGCAACATGTCGCCGGAGACGCGCAGCTTCGCCCCGAGCGCGCACCTGCCCGGCGTGCACACGCTGCTGGGCGCGATGGGGCTGGAGTGGCCGCGCACGCCGCTGAACCTGAGCGTGGTGCTGGCCGCGGCGGCGGCCGTCGGGGTGTGGGCGCTGCTGTGGCGCGGTGCGGCCGGCTACGGGCTGCGCGCGGTGGGCTTCGCACCGCAGGCCGCGCGCTACGGCGGCATCGAGCCCTCGCGACAGGTGCTCGGGGCGATGATGCTGTCGGGCGCGCTGGCCGGGCTGGTGGGCATGAACGAGATCGCCGGCGTGCACCAGAAGCTGCTGCTGGACTTCACCGGCGGCGCGGGCTTTGCCGGCATCGCGGTGTGCCTGATCGGACGCAACCACCCGCTGGGCATCGTGCTGGCCGCGCTGCTGTTCGGCGCGCTGTACCAGGGCGGCGCGGAGCTCGCCTTCGAGCTGCCGGGCTTCTCGCGCGACATGGTCTTCACGCTGCAGGGCCTGGTGGTGCTGTTCGCCGGGGCGCTGGGCTATGTGGCCGCTCCCACCCTGGCGCGGCTGTTCGGGGGCCTGGAGAGCAGGGCGCGCCATGGATGAGACCCTCGTCGGATCGGTGCTCGCCTCGACGCTGCGGGTGTCCACGCCGCTGGTGCTGGGTGCGCTGGCCGGCTGCATCAGCGAGCGCGCGGGCGTCATCGACATGGGGCTGGAAGGCAAGATGCTGCTGACGGCCTTCGCCGCGGCGAGCGTGGGCGTGGTCACCGGCTCGCTCGCGCTGGCGCTGCTGGCTGCCGCGCTCGTGGGCGTGGCGCTGTCGATGCTGCAGGGCTACGCCTGCGTCACGCACCGCGGCGATCAGGTGGTCACCGGCATGGCGCTGACGATGACCGCCGCCGGCCTCACCGTGGTGCTGGGCATCGCCTGGTTCGCGCAGGGTGGGCAGACTCCTGCGGTGCCGCAGGCGGTGCGCCTGTCGGCGCAGTTCGGCGGGCTCGGGGAGCTGCTGGCGGCCGTGCCGCTGGTCGGGCGCACGCTCGCGCTGGCCCTCACGGGCCACAACGTGCTCGTCTACGGCGCCTTCATGCTGGTGGCCGCGGTGTGGGCGCTGCTGTACCGCACGCGGCTGGGGCTGCGGCTGCGCGCCACCGGCGAGAATCCGGCTATGGTGGATGCGGCCGGACTGTCGGTGCGCGGGCTGCGCTACGGCGCGCTCGCGCTCAACGGCGTGCTGTGCGCGCTGGCCGGCAGCTACCTCGTGCTCGGCCTGAACGCCGCCTTCAACCCGCACATGACCGCCGGGCGCGGCTACATGGCGCTGGCGGCCCTGATCTTCGGCAAGTGGCACCCGGTGGGCGCACTGGCGGCCTGCCTGCTCTTCGGCTTTCTCGACGCCGTCTCCATCCGGCTGCAAGGCGCGGCCCTGCCCGAGGTGCTGGGCGGCGGGGCGGTGCCGGTGCAGGCCATCCAGGCTCTGCCCTATGTGCTCACGGTGGTGCTGCTGGCCGGGTTCTTCGGCCGCGCGCGCGCGCCGCGGGCGCTGGGCCTGCCGTACCTGAAGGAGCGCTGAGCCATGAACGCCACGCCAGCCCCGGCCCTGGACGCTGCCACCGAGGAGCGGCTGCTGCAGGCCGCGCGCGCCGCGCGGCTGCAGGCCTATGCGCCCTATTCGCGCTTTGCCGTGGGCGCGGCGGTGCTGGACGAGCACGGCCGAATCCACGGCGGCTGCAACGTGGAAAACGCCGCCTACCCGCAGGGCCAGTGCGCCGAGGCCACGGCCATCGGCGCGATGGTGGTGGCCGGCGGACGGCGCATCGTGGCCGCCGCGGTGGTGGGACAGGCCGATGAGCCGGTGACGCCCTGCGGCGGCTGCCGCCAGCGGCTGCGCGAGTTCGCTGCCGACGCCACGCCCGTGCTCGTGGCCGACCCGAGCGGGCTGCGGCTGCGGCTGACGCTTGGGGAACTGCTGCCGGTGAGCTTCGGCCCGGCGCATCTGGGGGAGCCGGGCTGATGGAGGATCGGATGCACGATCGGGGGCACGGTCGGATGCACGATCGGATGGGCGATCCGGCCCACGAGGATGCGGTGCTGCGCAGCGCCGCGCGCATCCGCGCGGTGGTGGGCGGCCGCATCCCCGTCGCGGCGGTGCTGCTGGGGTCGGGCTGGGGCGAGGTGGCGCACACGGTTCGCGATGGCGTGGACCTGCCCTACGCGGAGTTGCCGGCCTTCCCGGTGCCCGGCGTGGGCGGGCACGCGGGCACGCTGCGCCTGGGCACCCTGGACGGGCCGGGCGGCCCGTTGGTGGCGCTGCTGCTCGGGCGCCAGCATCCGTATGAGACCGGCGACGCCGCCGCCATGGCCGGGGCGGTGCGCACTTTGGCCGCCCTCGGTTGCCGCACGTTGCTGCAGACCAATGCCGCCGGGAGCCTGGACCCCTCGATGCCGCCCGGGCGCTTCATGGTGCTCAGCGACCACCTGAATCTGCCGCAGCGCTCGCCCCTGGTGGGGTGGCAGGGCGACAGCCGCTTCGTGGACATGAGCCAGGCCTACGATCCTGCGCTGCGCGCGCTCGCACAGCGCTGCGCCGCCAGCCTGGAGCTGCCGCTGCACGAGGGCGTATACGCCTGGGTGCTGGGCCCGCAATTCGAGACCCCGGCAGAGATCCGCATGCTGCGCACGCTGGGCGCGCACGCCGTGGGCATGAGCACGGTGCCCGAGACCATTCTCGCGCGCCACGCCGGCATGCGCGTGCTGGCGCTTTCGATGATCACCAACCTGGCCAGCGGGCTGTCCACCGAGCGGCTCAGTCACGCCCACACCCTGGCAGGCGCGCGCGCCGCCGCGGCCGATGCAGCGCGGCTCGTGCGCCACATCATCCTCGAGATGGAGTCTTGACGATGCCCGCGTCCCCGAACCCGCCGTCATCCGGCCCGGCCGACCCCGCTCGCCACATCGCGCGCATCGCGCTGCAGTGCCTGGACCTCACGAGCCTGAACGACAGCGACGGCCCGCAGCAGGTCGAGGACCTGTGCGCGCGCGCGCGGCGTGCCAAGGCGCACCCCGCCGCCGTGTGCGTGTGGCCGCGGCTGGCCGCGCTGGCACACGGGGAGCTGCCCGCCGCGGTGGCGGTGGCGGCGGTGGCCAACTTTCCGGACGGCGGCACCGACATCGAGCGCGCGCTGCGCGACACCGGGCAGATCGTGCAGGCCGGCGCGCAGGAGGTGGACGTGGTGCTGCCCTGGCGCGCGCTGCTCGCGGGTGACGAGGCGGCCTGCAGCGCGCTGCTGCAGGCCGTGCGACGCGCCTGCGAGGGCCTGAAGCTGAAGGTCATCCTGGAGTCGGGCGAGCTGCACGACGCCGCGCTCGTGCGGCGCGCGGGTGAACTCGCACTGCAATCCGGCGCCGACTTCATCAAGACCAGCACCGGCAAGACGCGCCGCGGGGCCAGCCCCGAGGCCGCGCGCGTCATGCTCCAGACCCTGGCCGCGCACGAGCGTGCCGGCGGGCAGCGCGCCGGCTTCAAGGCTTCGGGGGGCGTGCGCACGGTGGCCGACGCCGCCGTCTACGTGGAGCTGGTGGAGTCGATCCTCGGGCCGGGTGCGGCCGGCCCGGCGCGCTTTCGCATCGGGGCCAGCGGCCTGCTGGACGACATCGAGGCCGTGCTCGCGTGGCCCGCCACGCTGCCGCGCGGGCCCGCGGCGGGGCCGCGCACCACCTACTGAGCCGCGCAAGGAGAGCACCCCATGACACGCCTGAGCCTGCTGGCGACCCTGGCCGCCGCGCTGCTGCTGAATGCCTGCACGAACGTGGGGCCGGTGCAGCCGCGCGCGCCGCTGCGCCTGACGGTGTTGCACACCAACGACCACCACGGCCGCTTCTGGACCAATGCCGACGGCGAGTACGGGCTGGCCGCGCGCAAGACGCTGATCGACCGCATCCGTGCCGAGGTGCGTGCCAGCGGCGGCGAGGTGCTCCTGCTGGACGGCGGGGACGTCAACACCGGCGTGCCCGAGAGCGACATGCAGGATGCCGAGCCCGACTTCAAGGGCATGAACGCCATCGGCTACGACGCGATGGCCGTGGGCAACCACGAGTTCGACAAGCCCACCTCGGTGCTGGACAAGCAGCGCAAGTGGCTGAACTTCCCCATGCTGGCGGCCAACATCTACCGCGACGGCCAGCGCATGTTCGAGCCCTACCGCGTCTTCGAGCGCGCGGGCTGGCGCATCGCTGTCATCGGGCTGACCACCGACGACACGCAGAAGATGGTGCTGCCCGACAACATCCGCGGCATCGAGTTCAGGAGCCCCGTGCAGGAGGCCGCGCACGTCGTGCCCGAGGTGCGCGCCCGGGCCGACATGGTGATCGCCGCCACCCACATGGGCCACTACCCCGACGGCAACCGCGGCGTGAACGCGCCCGGCGACGTGGAGATGGCGCGCGCGGTCAAGGGCCTGGACCTGGTCATTGGCGGGCACAGCCAGAACCCGGTGTGCATGCTCGCGGAGAACCGCCGCAACGAGGCCTACGTGCCCGGCACGCCCTGTGCGCCGGACCGCCAGAACGGCGCCTGGATCGTGCAGGCCCACGAGTGGGGCAAGTACGTGGGCCGCGCCGACTTCGTCATCGACGCCGGGCGCGTGGAGCTGGTGAAGTACGAGCTGCTGCCGGTGAACCTGAAGCGCACCGTGGAGGGCCGCAAGGTCACCTACACCCCGGAGATCCCGCAGGACGCCGCGCTGCGCGCCTTCCTCGAGCCCTTCCAGCAGGCCGGGCAGGCGCTGCTGGGCACGTCCGTGGGCCGCACGCTCGTCGACCTGGACGGCGACCGCGTGCGCGTGCGTCAGCAACCCACCAACCTGGGCGTGCTCGTGGCGCGGGCGATGATGGAGCGCACTGGCGCGGACCTGGCGGTCATCAACTCCGGCGGCGTGCGCGACTCCATCGCCGCCGGGCCGGTGAGCTACCGCGACGTCATCAAGGTGATGCCCTTCGGCAACACGGTGGGCGTGGTGCAGTTCAGTGGCCGCGAGCTGCTGGGCTTTCTGCAGGCGCTGGCCCGGCTGACCCCGGGCGCGGGCGCCTACCCGCAGCTCGCCGGCGTGCGCCTGCGCA
>JBMOGN010000113.1:0-10836 GCA_049318345.1 Rubrivivax sp.
GCGGCGTACTTGGGCTGCTTGGCCTTGTCCACCTTGGTGGCATCGGCGGCGTAGCCCAGGGCCTTGGCCTGGGGATCGCTCTCCTCGAGCTTGGCCTGCGCGAAGGCCTCGCGACCTGCCAGCAGCGCAGCGCCGGCAACGGGAACGATCTGGATGAACTGGCGACGGGATTGCATCAGGGGACTTCCTTCAGTCAGGGAACGGCCGGAATGATAACGGCGCCCGGGCCGGCGCGCGGCGGGCACGGGCGGCGCCGACGCGGAGATTAGGCACCTCGACCCGCCGCCGCAAGCGCCCTGCCGAATTCCGAGTCTGGCAGTGGGAAGCGGGTGCCCGGGCCGCGGAGCCGCCTCCGCGCGGTCGTCCGTGTCCTGTCCTCAACGCCGGCGCGGCCCGGCCGGTTGACCCCAGAATGCCGCCCATGATCCGTGCCCCGGACCCGCGGACGGTGCTGGCGAGCGCCCTGCTGGCCGGCCTGGCGAGCCTGGCGCTGGTCGTGCAGGCCTACGACGCGGCCCGCATGAACGCAGCCGCGGCTGCCCTCGGCCCCCAGGCGCAGGCCGGGGCGCGCGACCTGCAGGCGCTCATCGCCCGCATCCGCACGCTGGACACCGCACGCCAGCTCGCCGAGGTCAACGACTTCTTCAACACCCGCATCTCCTGGGCGAGCGACCAGGAGGTCTGGGGCGTGCCCGACTACTTCGCCAGCCCGCTGCAGACGCTTAGCAGGGGCCGGGGCGACTGCGAGGACTTCGCGGGCAGCAAGCTGTTCACGCTCCTGGCGGCCGGTGTGCCGGCATCGCGGCTGAATCTCGCTTATGTGGAAAAGAGCACGGACGAACGCTCGGGCAGTCGGCCGCCTGCGAGGGAGCCGCACATGGTGCTGATCTACCTGCCGTCCGGGGCCCGCGAGGATGCGCTGGTGCTGGACAACGGCGACAGGGTCATCAGGCGGGCCTCCGAGCGCACCGACCTCGAGCCGATCTATCACCTGGAGGTGAGGTGGCCCGCCTCCGGCGCCATGCCGGTTCCCGTCGTGCGTGACCGACAATACCTGCCGATCGGGAGCTATTACGCGCCCTGGAACGATGTGCTGGCCCGGGCACGGGCCGAAGGTTTCTTCTGAAGGGGCCGGGAGGGTGCGCAGATGTCGATGATCCGCCAGGTGATGCTGCTGCTGGCATGGGTGGTGGCCCTCTCGGTGGGGGGCACGGCGATCGTCTCGGCGGCTTCGGCGCGCGATAGCCTCCAGGCCCAGTGGCAGGTGCGAAACGGCGATGCCGCGCACCTGCTGGCGGTGCTGCTGTCGCAGCAGAAGGGCGACCTGGCGCGGGTGGAGCTGCTGCTGACCACGCAGTTCAACACCGGCCACTACAGCCTCGTGCGCCTGCAGGGCGCGGACGGCGGCGTCCTGTTCGAGCGCACCGCGCCGGTATCCACGGGAGCGGCGCCGGCCTGGCTGTCGAAGGGGCTGCCGCTGTCGGCCGGCCCGGGCCAGGCGGTGGTGAGCAACGGCTGGGCGCGGCTGGGCGTGCTCGAGATCGAGTCCCATCCCGGCTGGGCCTATGACGCGCTTTGGGTGTCTGTGACACGCACGGCCGCGTGGGTGCTGCTGGCCGGTGCGATCGCCGCCGTGGCGGCTGTCCTGGGCGTGCGGGCCTGGCGACGGGGCCTGGAGACCGTCGTGGATCAGGCCGATGCCTTGCGCCAGGGGCGCTTCGCCGAGATCGAGCAGCCCCGCACGCCGGAGCTTTCCCGGCTGGCCGCCGGCATGAATGCCATGGTGCGCAGCCTGCGCGCGCTGTTCGAGAGCCAGGCCACCCAGATCGACAGTCTGCGCCGCCAGGCGCAGCACGACGCGGCCACCGGGCTGGCCAATCGCGCGCACCTGCTGGCGCAGCTCGAGCGCACGCTCGGGCCGGCCGGCGAGGCCGCGGCCGGCGCCCAGCCGCGCTTCGGCGCGCTGCTGCTGATGCGCCTGCAGGATCTCGGCCGCACGAACCAGCGCGCCGGGCGCCGTGCCACCGACCGCATGCTCGGCGAGATCGGAAGCACGCTGGAGTCCTTCGCCGAGCGGCTGCCGGGCGCCTTTGCCGGCCGCCTGAATGGCTCGGACCTGGCGCTCTTCCTGCCGACCTCGGAGGACGTCTCCGACCTCGCGCGGGAACTCGCCGGGGCGCTGCACGTGGTGGCCTGCCGCCACGACCCGCAGGCCCGCGCGGCGCTCGGTGTGGTCACCGGCCTGACCGGGGGCGATGTGTCGAGCGCGCTGGCGCGGGCCGACGAGGCGCTGGCGCGGGCCGAGCAACAGGGCGCCTGGGCGGTGGCGGTGGTCGCGGGCGCCGAGGTCGCCGGCCTGGGCGAGGAAGAGTGGCAGCGTCGGCTGGAGGCGGCCGTGGACGCCGGCCGCGGTGAGCTGCTCGAATTCCCGCTCGTGGACCGCAACGGGCAGGTGCTGCACCTGGAGTGCCCGCTGCGGGTGCAGCTGGAGGAGGGCGGCGCGGCCATGCGAGCGGCCGCCTGGCTGCCGATGGCCGCGCGCGGGCAGCTCGTGGCGAAGGTGGACAGGCTGGCCATCCAGCGCGCCCTGGAGTCGATCGTCGTGGACGGGGTGATGCGAAGCGTGCACGTGGCCGGCGCGTCGCTGTCCCAGGAGCTGTTCGTCGAGGAGGTCGCCTCCATGCTGGCCGCCGTCGGGCCGCACGCCGGCGGCCTGAGCCTGGAGATCGCCGAAGCCGATGCCGCCCGGTTTCCGGGCTGGCGCTACGCCTTCTCAGCCTGGAAGCCGCTGGGGGTGCGGCTGGGCGTGGAGAACGCCGGGGAACATGCGCGCACCTGGCTGACCGCCCGCGGGCTGGGGCTGGACTACCTCAAGCTCGACGGCCGCGTCCTGCGCCGCCTGGGCGACGATTCGAAGCTCGCCGACTATGTCGCCCAGCTGGTCACCACCGCGCGGGGTCTCGGGGTGGCCGTCTACGCCGAAGGCATCGACCGGGACGAGGACCTGCGCGCGGTGTGGGAGCTGGGGCTGGACGGCGCCACCGGTGCGGCCATCCGCGCCGCCGCCTGAGCGAGCCGCCTCAGATGTCGGCGCTGTGCACGCCGAACACCCCTCGGCGGCGATCCTCGAAGTAGCGCTCCAGCGTCACGGAGACGGTGCGAAAGGCGATCTCCTCCCAGGGGATCTCTTCCTCCCGGAAGAGCCGGGCCTCGATCGTCTCCGGGCCCGGGGCGAAGTTCGTGTCCAGCAGCCGCGCGCGGTAGTACAGGTGCACCTGGCCGACGCGCACGACATTGAGCACGGAGAACAGCCCGAGCAGGTCGATGCGGGCGCCGGCCTCCTCGTCGGTCTCGCGCAGCGCGCCCGCAGCGGTGGATTCGCCGAGCTCGTGGAAGCCGGCGGGCAGGGTCCACTTGCCGTGCCGCGGCTCGATGTTGCGCCGGCACAGCAGCACCTGGTCTTCCCAGAACGGCACCGTGCCCACCACGTTCAGCGGATTCTCGTAGTGGATGTGCGCGCAGCTCGGGCACACCGCGCGTTCCCGGTTGTCGCCCTCGGGGACGAGGTACGACACCGCGCTGCCGCAATGGCGGCAGTGCCGGATGGGCGCACGATGCAGCATGCGCACAGTGTAGCGACCAGGCCCGCATGGCATCATCGTCGAGGCCCGGCGATGCCACGCCGCGCGGCGCAGGGGACAGGAGGGCCCCGTCATGGAACTGTTCAACTACTTTCGCTCCTCGGCCTCCTACCGCGTGCGCATCGCGCTGGCGCTCAAGGGGCTGGACTACGACTACCGCTCGGTGCACCTGCAGCGCAACGAGCAGCTCGGCGAGCCCTACTCCTCGGTTTCCTTCTCCCGACTGGTGCCGCTGCTGCGTGACGGCGAGCACCTCGTCACGCAGTCCCTGGCCATCATCGAGTACCTCGAGGAGACCCATCCGCAGCCGCCGCTGCTGCCGGCCGATGCCCCGGGGCGGGCGCGTGTGCGCGCGCTGGCAATGGACATCGCCTGCGAGATCCACCCGCTGAACAACCTGCGCGTGCTGCGCTACCTCGTGGGCGCCATGGGCGTGAGCGAGGACGACAAGAACCGCTGGTACCGCCACTGGGTGGAGACCGGCCTGGAGGTGGTGGAGCGCCACCTCGCTGCGAGCCCCGGCACCTACTGCCACGGCGACTCGCCGACGCTGGCCGACTGCGTGCTCGTGCCGCAGATCTTCAACGCCCGGCGCTTCGACTGCCGGCTGGACCATGTCCCGCACGTGATGCGCGTCTTCGACGCCTGCATGAAGCTCGAGGCCTTCGAGAAGACCCGGCCCGAAGCCTGCCCGGATGCCGCCTGAGCCGTCCGGGGTGCCGGCAGGCGCCGTGGCCGGGTCTGCCGTGCAGACGCTGACCGTGGACTGGCCCGCGGTGCCCGGGGTGGCGGCGTGCATGTCCACCCGCGCCGGCGGGGTGAGCGCAGCGCCCTGGGACAGCCTCAACCTGGGCGACCATGTGGGCGACGATCCGGCTGCCGTGGACGAGAACCGGCGGCGCTGGCGCCGCAGCCTGGGCGGCGTGCAGGTGCAGTGGCCGCAGCAGGTGCACGGCGCCGTCGCGGTGCAAGCCACCCCGCAGGGCTGGGCGCCGGGCGCAGTGCCGGTGGCCGACGCGGTGTGGAGCCGTCAGCCGGGCGTGGCCTGCAGCGTCCTCGTGGCCGATTGCCTGCCGGTGCTGCTGGCTGCCACCAACGGCCGCGCCGTGGCCGCGGCCCACGCCGGCTGGCGCGGGCTGGCCGCCGGCGTCATCGAGGCGGCCCTGGCGCGCGTGTGCGAGGCCGCCGCGTGTCCGCCTGCCCGGGTGCAGGCCTGGCTCGGGCCGTGCATCGGCGCCACGCGCTTCGAAGTCGGCAGCGATGTCGTGCAGGCCTGCGGTGGAGGCGGGCGCTTCGTGCCCCAGGGCGAACGCGACGGTCGCGCCCGCTGGCTGGCCGACCTGCCGGCCCTGGCACGCGACCGGCTCGCGCAGGCCGGCGTGGGTTCGGTGCACGGCGGGACCTGGTGCACCGTGCTGGACAGCTCACGGTTCTTTTCGTTCCGGCGCGACGGCCGCACCGGCCGCATGGCCGCCGCGGTCTGGCTGGTCGGCGACGGGGCCGGAGGCTGACGGGGTGCTGGCGGGCAGGGCGGGTTGCCCTTCGGGGCCGGTCTCGGCCTCCTTGTGGACATCCCTTTCGCCGCCCCGTTCAGCCGCCAGGCGCGCGCGCCGGCGCAGCGGCGCACCCAGGATGTAGAGCACGACGCCCAGCGGCAGGATCCCGTACAGGAGCAGGGTGAAGAGCGCGCCGAGTATCGTGCCCTGAGGCGACAGCGCTTCAGCCAGCGCGGCCATCAGCACCACATAGGCCCAGGCGATGGCAACGAGGTACATGGTCGGCTTCGGGCCCGCAGGCGGCGTCGGATGTCAAACTGGGGTCAGTTGGGCACTCTAGCATCCGGTTCATCCTGCCAGTGGCCCCGCAACGAGGAGACATGCGCGTGAAGACAGCCGCCCCCACCCCCACTCCCGCCGATGCCGCCCAGGCCTTCGGCCAAGCCGTGGCGGAGTCGATGAAGGCGATGGGCGGGCTGCAGATGCCAGCCGCCGAACTCTCTCGCATGCAGGCCGACTACCTCCAGCAGGCCGCCTCGCTGTGGAACGGCGCGCTCGGGCAGGGCGGCGCGGCCCTGCCGGCGCTCAAGGACCGCCGCTTCTCGGCCACCGAATGGGCCTCCAACCCGGGCACGGCCTTCATGGCGCAGATGTACCTGCTGAACGCCCGCACGCTCATGCAGATGGCCGACAGCGTGCAGGGCGACGCCAAGACCCGGGCGCGGGTGCGCTTTGCCGTGCAGCAGTGGATCGACGCCACGAGCCCGAGCAACTTCCTGGCCACCAATCCCGAGGCCCTGCGCCGCGCGGTGGACACCCAGGGCGAGAGCCTGGCCAAGGGGCTGCAGCAGCTGTGGGCGGATGTGCAGAAGGGCCATGTGTCGCAGACCGACGAGAGCGTCTTCGAGGTGGGCCGCAACGTGGCCAGCACCGAGGGCGCGGTGGTCTTCGAGAACGCGTTCTTCCAGCTGCTGGAGTACAAGCCCCTGACGCGCCAGGTGCACGAGCGCCCGATGCTGTTCGTGCCACCGTGCATCAACAAGTACTACATCCTCGACCTGCAGCCCGAGAACTCCGTCATCCGCTACACGGTGGAGCAGGGGCACCGCGTCTTCGTCGTGAGCTGGCGCAACCCCGACGAGTCGATGAAGGCCGCCACCTGGGACGACTACATCGAGAACGGCCCGATCAAGGCCATCGAGGTGGTGCGCCAGATCAGCGGCGCGTCCACGATCAACACCCTGGGCTTCTGCGTCGGCGGCACGATCCTGGCCACCGCGCTGGCGGTGCTGGCCGCGCGCGGGCAGCACCCGGCGCAGTCGCTCACGCTGCTGACCACGTTGCTGGACTTCCAGGACACCGGCATCCTGGACATCTTCGTCGACGAGCCCTCGGTGCAGGTGCGCGAGATGACCATTGGCGCGCAGGCGCCTGCCGGCCCGGGCCTGCTCAAGGGCCAGGAGCTGGCCACCACCTTCAGCTTCCTGCGCCCCAACGACCTGGTCTGGAACTACGTGGTCGGCAACTACCTCAAGGGCGAGACCCCGCCGCCCTTCGACCTGCTGTACTGGAACGGCGACTCCACCAACCTGCCCGGGCCGATGTACTGCTGGTACCTGCGCCACATGTACCTTCAGAACGAGTTGCGCGTGCCCGGGCACCTGACCGTGTGCGGCGAGCGCGTGGACCTCGGCGCCATCAAGGCCCCCGTCTACATCTACGCCTCGCGCGAGGACCACATCGTGCCCTGGATGGCGGCCTACCGCAGCGTGCCGCTGTTCAAGGGCAAGCGGCGCTTCGTGCTCGGGGCCTCCGGGCACATCGCCGGCGTCATCAACCCGCCAGCGGCGCGCAAGCGCAGCCACTGGACGAACGACAGGCTCCCGGCCGACTCGCAGGACTGGTTCGACGGCGCGCAAGAGAACGCCGGCAGCTGGTGGCCCGACTGGGCCGCCTGGCTGGGCTCGCATGCCGGGCGCATGCAGGCCGCCCCCAAGGCCTACGGCAGCCGGGCCCACAAGGTCGTCGAGCCCGCACCCGGCCGCTACGTCAAGGCCAAGGCCTGAACCCGGCCACCCTCACCCACCACCACAGAGGAGAACGAAGATGTCAAAGAAGATCGCTTACGTCACCGGCGGCATGGGCGGCATCGGCACCGCCATCTGCCAGCGCCTGCACCAGCAGGGCTTCAAGGTCATCGCCGGCTGCGGTCCGAGCCGCGACTTCAACAAGTGGCTCGACGAGCAGAAGGCCCAGGGCTTCAGCTTCCACGCCTCGGTGGGCAACGTCGCCGACTGGGACTCCACCGTCGAGGCCTTCTCCCGGGCCACAGCCGAGCACGGCCCGATCGACGTGCTTGTGAACAACGCCGGCATCACGCGCGACCGCATGTTCCTGAAGATGACGCCCGATGACTGGAAGGCCGTGATCGACACCAACCTCAACAGCATGTTCAACGTCACCAAGCAGGTGGTGCCGGGCATGGTGGAAAAGGGCTGGGGCCGCATCATCCAGATCTCCTCGGTCAACGGCGAGAAGGGCCAGGCGGGCCAGACCAACTACTCCGCCGCCAAGGCCGGCATGCACGGCTTCACGATGGCCCTGGCGCAGGAACTCGCGAGCAAGGGCGTGACGGTGAACACCGTCAGCCCCGGCTACATCGGCACCGACATGGTCCGCGCGATCAAGCCCGAGGTACTGGAGAAGATCGTCGCCACCATTCCCGTCAAGCGCCTGGGCACCCCGGAGGAGATCGGCTCGATCGTCGGCTGGCTGGCCGGCGAGGATTCGGGCTTCACCACCGGCGCGGACTTCTCCTGCAACGGCGGCCTGCACATGGGCTGACGCCGGCGCCCGGGCGGGTGCCCCGGGCCGGGTGGTTTCAGCCCGTGTCCCGGAGCACGCTTCGGGCGGCGGCCGCCATCGCCGGGGCCGCGCCGCTTGCCACGGGCAGCGGCACAGCCTCGCTGAAGCGCGTGAAGTTGCGCGCCATCGACTCCAGGTAGATCGGGTCGTAGTGGCGCTCCAGGAGGTCGCCGACGAGCTCGTCGATGCGGCCGGCGGTGGCCAGCGCCTGCCAGTGCTCCACCAGTGCCGCACCGCGTGCCTCGCGCAGCGTGTGCAGCCGCGCGCTCAGCTGGGCCGTGTCGGCCACCAGGTGCGCGTAGTCCTCGCGCAGCAGGGCCACCCGGGCGGCCGTCGGCATCTCCACATGCAGGCAGGGTGCGGCCCGCATGCGCTGGAGCAGCGCCTCGGGCACGCGCAGGCGCCCGATGGTGCGGCTCTCGCTTTCCACATAAACCGTCCGCGTAGCGTCCAGGCGCGCCAGCGCCTCCCACACCCGGGACTCGAAGCGCTTCTGCGAGGGCTGGGGCGTGCCGGGGATCGAACCGAGCACCGAGCCGCGGTGGCAGGCGAGCGCCTCCAGGTCCAGCACCTGCGCGCCCTCGGCGGCCAGTGCCTGCAGCAGCCGGCTCTTGCCCGAGCCGGTGCGCCCGCACATCACGCGCAGCGTCAGGCCCTGGCCGGCCTGCTCCAGGTCGGCCAGCACGCGGCGGCGATAGGCGCGGTAGCCGCCTTCGAGCACGTGCACCTCGAAGCCCACCTGCGCCAGGACGAGCGCGAGTGCGCCCGAGCGCTGGCCGCCGCGCCAGCAGTACACCAGGGGCTTCCAGCCCGGCGCCAGCCCCGGCCCCTCGCGCTCGAGGTGCGTGGCGATGTTGCGCGCCACCAGCGCGGCGCCGCGCTTGCGCGCCTCGAAGGGCGCGACCTGCGCGTACTCGGTGCCCACCACGCGCCGCTCCTCGTCGTCCAGCGAAGGCCAGTTCAGGGCGCCGGGCAGGTGGTCGAGCTCGAATTCAGAGGGGCTGCGCGCGTCGATCACGGCATCGAAGCGGGCGCGCTGCGCGAGGGCCTCGTCGATGGGGATGCGGTGCAGGCGCATGGGGCTCGGCTGTGGAGGGCGGGCGCGGCAGCCCTCAGGCCAGTGCGTCCAGCAGCTCCGACTCGATCTGCAGCTGGGCGCGGGACTTCTGCAGCTCCGCGCCATGCACGAGGAAGGTGTCTTCCACGCGCTCACCCAGCGTGCTCACCTTGGCCAGCTGCAGGCTCACGTGGTGCCGCGCGAGCACGCGTGCCACGGCGTACAGCAGCCCGGTGCGGTCGCTCGCACTGACGCTCAGCAGCCAGCGCTGGCCGCGCTCGTCGGGGCTGAGCGACACGCGCGGGGTCATCGGGAAGGAGCGCACGCGGCGCGAGACGCGGCTGCGCGCCGGCTCAGGCAGCGGCCCCTGCGACGCCAGGGCCTGCGCTGCCTGCACCTCCACCAGCGCGATGAGCGAGCGGTAGTCGGCGCTGCGCATTCCGGTGTCCACGCTCAGGATCTGGAAGGTGTCCAGCGCGTAGCCGGCGTGCGTGGTGTGGATGCGCGCATCCTGGATGCTGAAGCCGGCGGAGTCGAAGTAGCCGCAGATGCGGGCGAACAGGTCCGGCTGGTCGGGGGTGAAGACGAGTACCTGCAGGCCTTCGCCCACAGGGGACAGCCGCGCCTGCACCACGGGCGCGTGGGTGTGCAGGTGGCGCCACAGCACGCGCGCGTGCCAGGCGATCTCGCCGGCGTCGTGGCGCGCGAAATAACTGATGTCCAGCGTCTTCCACAGCGGCTCCTCGGTGCCGGGCAGCGCCGAGTGCAGGGCCAGCAGCTGGCGGGCATCCTGCTTGCGGGCTTCGACCTCGGCGTCGAAGTTGGGTTGCGCCCCGCCCAGCGCCCGCAGCGTCAGGCGGTAGAGATCCTCCAGCAGCTTGCCCTTCCAGGCGTTCCACACCTTCGGGCTCGTGCCGCGGATGTCGGCCACCGTCAGCAGGTACAGCGCCGTGAGCCGGCGCTCGTTGCCCACCAGCCGGGCGAAGCCTTGCACCACGGCCGGGTCGCTCAGGTCCTCCTTCTGGGCGATGCGGCTCATCGTGAGGTGGTGCTGCACCAGGAACTCGATGAAGTTCATCTGCCCGCGGGCGATGCCGTGCTGGCGGCAGAACCGGCGCACCTCGTGCGCGCCCAGGTCGGAATGGTCGCCGCCTCGGCCCTTGGCCACGTCGTGGAAGAGCGCGGCCACCAGCAGCACCCAGGGCTCGTCCCAGGTCGCTGCGAGCTGGCTGCAGAAGGGGTACTCGTGCGCGTGCTCGGGGATGAAGAAGCGCCGCACGTTGCGCAGCACCATGAGGATGTGCTGGTCCACCGTGTAGACGTGGAACAGGTCGTGCTGCATGCGCCCGACGATACGCCGGAACACCCACAGGTAGCGGCCGAGCACGGAGGTCTCGTTCATGAGCCGCAGCGCGTGCGTGATGCCGCGGGGCTGGCGCAGGATCTCCATGAACAGGGCGCGGTTGCGCGGGTCGCGGCGAAAGCGCGCATCCATGAGCTGGCGCGCGTTGTACAGCGCGCGCAGCGTGCGCACCGACAGCCCGCTGATGCCCGGGGACTGCTGGAAGAGCAGGAAGGTCTGCAGGATGGTGTGGGGGTCGTCGATGTAGACGCGGTCGTGCGCCACCTCGAGCAGGCCGCCACGGTCGCGGAAGTTGGCGTCCAGCGCGGCGGTGGGGGCAGACTCGGTGCCGACGAGCCGCGCCTCCATGTTCAGCAGCAGGATCTGGTTGAGCTGCACCACCGCCTTGGCCGCCCAGTAGTAGCGGTGCATCAG
>JBMOGN010000114.1:0-10820 GCA_049318345.1 Rubrivivax sp.
ACATCTCGCCGTTGCTGTTGGCATCCCCCGCCACCTGCCAGCCCGACAGGTAGATCGCCTTCAGGCCGGCCTTGACCTGCTGCATGGCCTGGTTGCCGGTGAGCGCGCCCAGGGTGTTCACGAAGGGTTCGGTGTTCAGCAGCGTCCACAGCTTCTCGGCACCCCGGCGCGCCAGCGTGTGCTCCAGGGGCATCGAGCCGCGCAGCCGCACCACATCGGCGGCGGTGTAGCCGCGCTTGATGCCCTTCCAGCGCGGGTTGGAGGCCCAGTCCTGCTCGAGGGCGGTGGCTTGCTGTTCACGGGTGAGTCGGTTCATGGGGGCTCCTGTCAGAGGTGGGGAAGGAAAGGCCCGGCGGGTGCGGGCGACTGGCAGGAGCGTAACGGCGATCAGCTTCGATCAGATAACTTATGTCTTATAGAAGACACATTTTCTTTTCCAATAAAATCAAAGGGTTGCCACGAGATTTCCATCATGCGAAAAGGGATCTCTCGATCTGGAGCGCTCTCATGACAGATCGGAAAGCGGCTTTTCACCTGACGAAACGCCGGGACTGCATCACGAAATGAATCAACGCCCTGCCAGCCCGGCAGCCCACACCCCGTACAAGTGGTCCGCCAGCGATCGCTGCCCCGCCAGGTGCCAGGCGGACTGCTCCCGCATGGCCGCACCCGACTGAACCGAATGCGGGTGGCGGGCGCACGCAGACTCCCACTCGGCACTGACCTCACGCGACCACAGGTCGATCTTCCGCTCGTCGGCCTCCACATGGAACTGCATGCCCAGGTGAGGCCCGATGCAGAAGGCTTGATTCGCGCAAGACGGCGACCGAGCCAGCAGCGTCGCGCCGGCAGGCAGCTCGAACGCCTCGTAGTGCCAGTGCATCACCCGGTGCGACAGGCCGGGCCCGAACCAGTGCCGTGACGCCTCCCCGGGCACCACCTCCAGCTCGTTCCAGCCGATCTCCGGAGCCGGGCTCTCGTGCACGCGTGCGCCGAGGCTCCGCGCCATCAGCTGGCCGCCCAGGCAGTGTCCGATCACGGGCGTACCCGCCTGCATCGCTTCGCGAATGAGCGCTTCCTCGCGCCGCAAGTGGTCCAGGTCGTCGTTGACGCTCATCGCCCCGCCCAGCACCGCCAGACCGGCGTAGCCGGCCACGGACCCTGGCGGCGGCGCGCCGACATCGGCCCGCCACAGCTCCATGGGCAGCCCCTGACGCTGCAGCCAGGTCGCGAGGTAGGCGGGACCGTCGTTGGGCTGATGCTGCAGCACGAGTACAGGCTTCATCGAGGGAAATGCGTGGACCGCGCCGCGGCGATCTCCTTATCATCCCCCACCTCGTTGCTGCCTGCCTGCGCATGTCCGCTTTCGCCTACCTGGCCGACAACCGATTTCTCAAGGCGCCCGTGGCCGACCGCCAGCCCTATGCCGTGGCCGGCATCGGCTGGGACGGTGCCACCACCAACCGCCCGGGGGCGAGGATGGGGCCGCGCGCCATCCGCCAGGCCAGCCACATGCTGTGCGACGGCACCCACCCGCATTTCGGCACGGACCCCCTGCCCGCGCTCGGCGATGCCGGCGACCTGGCCCTGCCCAACACCTCGCTGCCTGCGATGCGTGCGGCGCTGGCGCCCCTGGTCGCGGGGCTGCTGCGACGCCACCACATGATCTGGCTCGGCGGCGACCACTCCATCACCCTGACCCTGCTGCAGGAGGTGGTGGCGCAGGCCGGACGCCCGGTAGCGCTGGTGCACTTCGACGCCCATTGCGA
The DNA here is from genome assembly GCA_049318345.1 of Rubrivivax sp. Lineage (GTDB taxonomy): Bacteria > Pseudomonadota > Gammaproteobacteria > Burkholderiales > Burkholderiaceae_C > Rubrivivax. The sequence goes on from JBMOGN010000114.1 coordinate 1,770, forward strand.
CACCTGGCGCGACCACTTCGGCGAGCCCAGCGGGCATGGCACCTGGGTCTACGAGGCCATCCGCGACGGCCTGCTCGTGCCCGAATGCGTGACGCAGATCGGCCTGCGTTCGGCCGGGGTGCGCGAGGCGCGCGAGTTCGTGGCCGACCGCGGCGGGCAGATCTTCACGGCGCGGGCCCTGCGCGGCCTGGAAAGCCCGCAGCAGCTGGCTGGCGTGACGGGCGCCATCCGCGAGCGCCACGCCCGGCACGGGTCGCCGCCGGTGTACCTCAGCCTGGACATCGACTGCCTGGACCCGGCCTTTGCCCCAGGGACCGGAACGCCCGAGCCGGGCGGGCTGAGTTCGGGCCAGGTGCTGACCCTGCTGGAGGAACTGGCCGACCTGCCCTTCGTGGGCATGGATTGCGTGGAGGTCAGCCCGCCCTATGACCACGCCGAACTGACGGCCAGCGCCGCAGCGGCCTTCGTCTGGACCTACCTCTGCGGGCGCCTGCGCGCGGGATAGACTCCGGGCACCGTCGAGCAGGAGAAACGCATGTACAAGGACCTGGACGCCTACTGGATGCCCTTCACGGCCAACCGCCAGTTCAAGAAGGCGCCTCGGCTGCTGGCGAAGTCCTCCGGGATGTACTACTGGGACGACAAGGGCCGGCAGATCCTGGACGGAGTGGCCGGGCTATGGTGTGTGAATGCCGGGCACGCCCGGCCCCGGATCGTGCAGGCCATCCAGGACCAGGCCGCCGAGATGGACTTCGCGCCTCCCTTCCAGATGGCGCATCCCAAGGCCTTCGAGCTGGCGCACCGCGTGGCACAGCTGGCTCCGGAGGGCATGGGCAAGGTGTTCTTCACGAACTCGGGTTCCGAGGCGGTGGAGACGGCACTGAAGATGGCCATCGCCTACCACCGCGTGCGCGGCGAGGGCTCGCGCACCCGCCTCATCGGCCGCGAGCGCGGCTACCACGGCGTGAACTTCGGCGGCATCTCGGTGGGCGGCATCGTCTCCAATCGCAAGATGTTCGGCACGTTGCTGGCCGGCGTGGACCACATCCGCCACACCCACGACCCGGCGCGCAACGCCTTCAGCCGCGGCCAGCCGGCGCACGGCGCGGAGTTTGCCGACGACCTGGAGCGGCTGATCGCGCTGCATGACGCCTCCACCATCGCCGCCATCATCGTCGAGCCCATCGCGGGCTCCACTGGGGTGCTGCTGCCGCCGCAGGGCTACCTGCAGCGCCTGCGCGAGATCTGCGACCGTCACGGCATCCTGCTCATCTTCGACGAGGTCATCACCGGCTTCGGCCGCACCGGCAACCCCTTCGGGGCACAGACCTTCGGCGTCACCCCCGACCTCATGACGGTGGCCAAGGGCATCACCAACGGCTGCGTGCCCATGGGCGCCGTGATCGCGCGCGACGCCATCCACGACGTGTTCATGAGCGGCCCGGAGCACCTCATCGAGTTCTTCCATGGCTACACCTACTCGGCGCACCCCCTGGCCTGCGCGGCCGGGATCGCCACCCTGGACACCTACGCCGAGGAGGGGCTGCTGACGCGGGCGGCCAGCCTGCAGGATTACTTCGCCGACGCCGTGCACGCGCTGCGCAGCGAGCCCCACGTCATCGACATCCGCAACATCGGGCTGGTGGCCGGCATCGAGCTGGCCCCGCTGCCCGGCGCGCCGGCCAAGCGCGCCTTCGACGTCTTCCTGGACTGCTACGACAAGGGCGTGCTGATCCGCACCACTGGCGACACGGTGGCGCTGTCGCCGCCGCTGATCGTCGAGCGCGCGCACATCGACCAGATCGTGGACACGGTGCGGGAGGCGATCCGGCGCGCGGCCTGAGCGCGGGCCCGGGGCAGCCCCGGGAGCCCGTCGCGCCAGCGCGTGCGCCCGTGGGGTCGATCCGGACATGACGTTGCTGGACACCGACCTCGCGCTGGCCCGCGACTCCTATTACGCGGCCACCGCCCAGCCTGGGCCGCACTGCCCTCCCCTGGTGGGCGACCACCGCTTCGATGTAGCGATCGTCGGCGCTGGGCTGGCCGGCCTGAGTGCGGCGCTGGATCTGGCCGCCCGCGGGCGGCGCGTCGCGGTACTGGAGGCCGGCGAGATCGGCGGCGGCGCCAGCGGCCGCAATGGTGGCCAGGCCATCCACGGACTGGCCTGCGACCAGTCGGTCATCGAGGCCCAGCTGGGCCCGTCCGATGCGCGACGGATCTGGGACATGACCCTCGAGGCCCTGGACCTGCTCACCCGGCGCATGGCCGATCACGCCATCGATGCCGAGTGGCGGCCCGGCTACCTGGGGGTGGCGGTGTCGGCAGGCAAGGCGCGCGCGCTGCACCGTGGGGCGCAGGACCTGGCGCGCCGCTACGGCTACCCGCTCCAGGTGATCGGGCGCCAGGACATCGGCCAGTGGATCGACAGCCCCCGTTACGTGGCCGCAGTACACGATCCTCGCTCGGGACACCTGCACCCGCTGAAGCTGGTGCGCGGGCTCGCGGCGGCGGCACTGCGCGCCGGGGTGAGCCTGCACGGCCACTCGCGTGTGCGGGCGCTCGAAGGTGGCGCTCCGGCCCGCCTGCGCACCGCCCAGGGCTCGGTACAGGCCGACCAGGTGCTGCTGGCGGGCAATGTGCACCTGGGCGACCTGGTGCCGTCCCTGCAGGCCCGCATCATGCCGGTGGGGACCTACATCGCCTGCACCGAGCCGCTGGAGCCGGCGCTCCTGCGGGCGCTCATTCCCTGCGGCTCGGCCGTATGCGACAACAACTTCGTGCTCGACTACTTCCGCCCCACCGCCGACCATCGCCTGCTGTACGGCGGCCGGGTGAGCTACAGCACCGCGACGCCGGCGCGGCTGGAGCACTCGCTGCGGCGGCGTCTGGAGGGTACCTTTCCCCGCCTGGCCGGGGTGCGGCTGGACCACACCTGGGGCGGATTCGTGGACATCACGATGAACCGCGCGCCGGACTTCGGCCGCCTGCCTGCCACCGGCCATGCGCCGAACGTGTACTACCTGCAGGGCTTTTCCGGGCACGGCCTGGCCCTCACCGGGATGGCCGGGCGCCTCGTGGCCGAGGCGATGACGGGCGACGCGAGTCGCTTAGACGTCTTCGCCCGGTTGCGGCACCGGGATTTCCCGGGCGGGCCGCGCGCGCGCCGGCCGGCCCTGGTGCTGGGCATGGCCTGGTACCGTCTTCGAGACCTCCTGGCCTGAACGCCGGCCGCCGCAACCCCAAGGTGACACCATGGTGAACCGCCACAGTTCCAGCTTCAGCGAACTCGAGCAGTGGCTCGACCGCCACCACGTGACCGAGGTGGAGTGCCTCGTGCCTGACCTCACCGGGGTGGCGCGCGGCAAGATCCTGCCGCGGGAGAAGTTCACCGAGGACCGGGGCATGCGCCTGCCCGAGGCGGTGGTGGCCATGGGCGTGACGGGCGAGTTCCCCGAGGAGGGGCCGTACTACGACGTGATACAGCCCACCGACCGGGACATGCACCTGCTGGCCGACCCCACGACGGCACGGATCGTGCCCTGGGCGGTGGACCCCACCGCCCAGGTGATCCACGACTGCTACGACCGCGACGGCCGGCTGGTTCCGTTCGCCCCGCGCTCGGTGCTGCGCAGAGTGTGCGACCTGTATGCCGGTCGCGGGTGGGACCCGGTGGTGGCGCCCGAGCTCGAGTTCTATCTCGTGGCGCGCAACACCGACCCCGATGTGCCGCTGAAGCCACCCGTGGGTCGCAGCGGGCGCAGCGAAACCTCGCGCCAGGCCTATTCCATCGACGCCGTGAACGAGTTCGACCCGCTGTTCGAGGACGTCTACGCCTACTGCGAGCGCATGGAGCTCAACGTGGACACCCTCATCCACGAGGTGGGTGCGGGGCAGATGGAGATCAACTTCTTCCACGCCCACCCGCTGGGGCTGGCCGACGAGGTCTTCCTGTTCAAGCGCACCGTGCGCGAGGCGGCGCTGCGCCACAACATGTTCGCCACCTTCATGGCCAAGCCCATTGCCGGCGAGCCGGGCAGCGCCATGCACATTCACCAGAGCGTGGTCGACCGCGCCACGGGCCGCAACATCTTCAGCGCCGAGGACGGCTCGCCCACGCCCGAGTTCCACTGGTACATCGGCGGGCTCCAGCGCTACATCCCCGCCGCGATGGCGCTGTTCGCGCCCTACGTGAACAGCTACCGCCGCCTGGCACGCTTCACGGCCGCGCCGATCAACATCCAGTGGGGCACCGACAACCGCACGGTGGGCATCCGCTCGCCGGTAGCGCCCCCCGCGGCGCGGCGCATCGAAAACCGCGTGATCGGCGCCGACGCCAACCCCTATGTGGCATTGGCTGCCACGCTGGCCTGCGGCTGGCTGGGCATCCGCGACCGCATCGAGCCCACGCCAGAGTGCAAGGGCGACGCCTACCTGGGTGACTACGCGCTGCCGCGCAGCCTGGGCGAGGCGCTGGAGCTGCTGCGGGCGCAGAAGGCCCTGGCCGAGGTGCTCGGCGAAGCCTTCGTGACCGTGTACACCGCGGTCAAGGAGATCGAGTACGCCGAGTTCATGAAGGTGATCTCCCCCTGGGAGCGCGAACACCTCCTCCTGCACGTCTGATCGGGCCCCACCATGAGCCACCCCACCCTCCCCTCAGCGCACCCCGCGCGCACCACCCGGCAATGGCAGGAAGCCGACGCGGCGCACTTCCTGCACCCCTTCACCGACTTCCAGGCCCTGGCGCGCAAGGGCTCGCGCATCATCGAGCGCGGCGACGGCATCTACCTGTGGGACAGCGAGGGTTCGCGCATCCTGGACGCCATGAGCGGCCTGTGGTGCGTGAACGCCGGCTACGGGCAGGAGGCGCTGGTGGAGGCCGCGGCTCGCCAGATGCGCGAACTGCCCTTCTACAACGCCTTCTTCCAGACGGCGACCAAGCCCGCCATCGAGCTGGCCGAGCTCCTGGCCGACGTCTCGCCGCCGGGCTTCCAGCACGTCTTCTTCACCGGCTCTGGCTCCGAGGGCAACGACACGGTGGTGCGCATGGTGCGCCGCTACTGGGACCTGCGCGGCCAGCCCGAGCGCCAGGTGATCATCAGCCGAATCAATGCGTATCACGGCTCGACTATGGCCGGCGCCTCGCTGGGCGGGATGTCGGGCATGCACGCACAGGGCGGGTTGCCGATCCCCGGCATCACCCACATCCAGCAGCCTTGCTGGTGGGAACTCGGGCGCGAGCAGGGCCTGTCGCCCGAGGAGTTTGGCGTCGTGGCTGCGAACTGGCTCGAGGAGCGCATCCTGGAGGTCGGGCCGCAGAAGGTGGCGGCCTTCATCGGCGAGCCGGTGCAGGGCGCAGGCGGCGTGATCATCCCGCCGTCCACCTACTGGCCGCAGATCCAGCGCATCTGCGACCGCTACGGGATCCTGCTGGTCAGCGACGAGGTGATCTGCGGCTTCGGACGCACCGGAAACTGGTTCGGCTGCGAGACCTTCGGATTCAGGCCCGACCTCATGACCTTCGCCAAGGGCGTCACCAGCGGCTACGTGCCCCTGGGTGGCGTGATGGTGGGCGAGCGCGTGGCCCGGGTGCTGATCGAACAGGGTGGCGAGTTCGCCCACGGCTACACCTATTCCGGCCACCCGGTGGCCTGCGCGGTGGGAGTGGCCAATGTGCGGCTGATCCGCGAGCGCGGGCTCGTCGAGCACGTACGCAATGTGGTGGGCCCCCACCTGGCGGCCCGGTACGGCGGGCTCGCCTCCCACCCCCTGGTCGGCGAGGCCCAGACCTGCGGCCTGATGGCTTCTCTGGTCCTCGTGCGGGACCGCGCCAGCGGTGCCGCCTTCCCGGCGGAGCTGGAGGTGGGCATGGCCTGCCGGGCACACTGCTTTGCCAACGGACTGGTGATGCGCGCCGTGGGCGACCGGATGATCATCGCGCCGCCGCTGGTCATCACTCTCGAGCAGGTCGACGAACTGGTGGACCGGATCCGCCTGTGCCTGGACCTGACCCTGGACCAGGCGCAACGCCCGGGGTGGCTGGCGTGAACGCGCGGCTGGTTCTAGACTGCCTGCTCGGGCACACCGGCCCGAGCCTGCTGCCCCAAACCCTCACCTCGCCTTCCCCCATTCCGTCTGCCCTGTCTGCTGGAGGTCTGCCGATGCACCCGAAACCCTTCCGCCGCGCGGTCGCTGCCGCCGCATCAGCCTTTGCCGCCTGTCTGGCGCTGTTCTCGCCGGGGGCCTCGGGCCAGGCCGAGGAAAAGGTGCTGAACATCTACAACTGGTCGGACTACATCGCCGAGGACACGATCCGCAACTTCGAGAAGGAGACGGGGATCAAGGTCCGCTACGACAACTTCGACAACAACGAGATCGTCCACGCCAAGCTGGTGGCCGGCAAGACAGGCTACGACATCATCGTGCCCTCTTCCAACTGGGCCAAGCTGCAGATCGACGGCGGGCTGCTGCGCAAGCTCGACAAGTCGCAGATTCCGAACCTGAAGAACCTCGACCCGGCGGTGCAGGCGCAGCTCGCGCGGATGGACCCGGGCAACGAGTACCTCGTGAACTGGCTCTGGGGCTTCACCACGGTGGGCATCAATGTCGACAAGGTCAAGGCCGCGCTGGGGAGCATGCCCATGCCGGACAACGTCTGGGACCTCGTCTTCAAGCCCGAGTACATCAGCAAGTTGAAGGGCTGCGGCGTGTCCTTCCTCGACTCGGCCTCCGAGGTGGTGCCTGCCGCGCTGCACTACCTGGGCAAGCCCTCATTCAGCAAGAACGTCGGCGACTACGCGGCAGCGGCCAACCTGCTGAAGTCGGTGCGCCCCTTCGTGACGCTGTTCAGCTCCTCCGGCTACATCAACGACATGGCCAACGGCTCCATCTGTCTGGCCCTGGGGTGGTCGGGCGACATCAACATCGCGCGTCAGCGCGCCACCGAGGGCCGCACGGGGCAGAACATCCAGGCCCTGATTCCAAGGACCGGCGGGCTGCTGTTCTTCGACACGATGGTCATTCCGGCTGACGCGGCGCGCCCGGGCAATGCCCACAAGTTCATCAACTTCATCCTGCGTCCGGAAAACGCGGCCGGCCTGACGAACAAGGTCTTCTACGCCAACCCGGTGCCGGAGTCGCGCAAGTTCATCAAGCCGGAGGTGGCCAACAACCCGACCGTCTTCCTGCCCCCGGCCGACCTGGCGAAGATGGTGGCGCCCGACGCCATCAACAACGACCTGCGGCGCCTGATGACGCGCACCTACACCTCGTTCAAGACCGGCCTGTGAGTGCTCCAGGCCCCGCCGGGGCCGGATTCCTGCGCATCGAGGGCCTGGTCAAGGACTTCTCCGGCGTGCGCGCCGTGGACGATGTCAGCCTGGACATCGCCCAGGGCGAGATCTTCGCGCTGCTGGGCTCCTCGGGTTGCGGCAAGACGACGCTGCTGCGCATGCTGGCCGGCTTCGAGACGCCCACAGCCGGGCGCATCGTGCTGGACGGGCAGGACATCACCGCCCTGCCCCCCTACGAGCGCCCGCTGAACATGATGTTCCAGAGCTACGCGCTCTTCCCCCACCTGACGGTGGAGCAGAACATCGCCTTCGGCCTGAAGCGCGACGGGCTGCCTGCGGCGCGGATCGCCGAGCGGGTGGAGGCCATGCTCAAGCTCGTGCAGCTGGCGAAGTTTGCGCGGCGCAAGCCGCACCAGCTCTCCGGCGGCCAGCAGCAGCGCGTGGCGCTGGCGCGCAGCCTGGCCCGCCAGCCGCGGCTGCTGCTTCTGGATGAACCGCTGGGTGCACTGGACAAGAAGCTGCGCGAGCAGACGCAGATCGAGCTCGTCAACATCCTCGAGCAGGTGGGCGTGACCTGCGTCATGGTCACGCACGACCAGGAAGAGGCGATGACCATGGCCTCGCGCGTGGCGATCATGAGCGAGGGCCGTTTCCTGCAGGTCGGCGCTCCGGCCGAGGTCTACGAGACGCCGGCCACGCGCTTCGTGGCCGATTTCATCGGCAACGTGAACCTCATGGATGGCACGCTCGATGTGGACGAGGCCGACCACTGCGTCATCGGCTGCGCCGACGTGCGCCACCAAGTCGGCCACGGCATCACCGGCACGCAGGGCATGGCGGTGACGGTGGCCCTGAGGCCGGAGAAGATCGGCCTGGCGCGCAGCGCGCCGCCAGATCCCTCCTTCAATGCCGTGCAAGGCACGGTGCGCGAGCGCTCCTACTTCGGCAGCTTCACCGTCTATCACCTGGAGCTGGCCAGCGGCGCGATCCTGAAGGTCAGCCAGGCCAACACCGAGCGCCACCGCGACGACGAGCTCACCTGGGGCGACCAGGCCTGGGCGTCATGGTCCGATTCGGCACACGTCGTGCTCACCCGCTAGCCCGTGCCCGCTGCCGTGCAACACACCTCCACCGATAACACCGCCCCGCCCCTGCAGCGGCTGGCCGGGCTGGCGCGCATGAACGGTCGGCGCGTGGTCATCGGGGTGCCGTTCCTCTGGCTCATCGTCTTCTTCCTGCTGCCTTTTGCCATCGTCCTGAAGATCGCCTTCTCCGAGATGGGCGCTGTGCACCCGAACGACCTCCTCACGGTGCGCGACGGTGTGGTCACGCTCGCGCTCAAGGTGGGGCACTTCGCGCTAATCGCCCAGGACGCCCTTTACCTGCACGCCTACGTGCGCAGCCTGCAGATCGCGGCGATCACCGCCGCGCTGTGCCTGCTGATCGGCTATCCCTTCGCGTACTTCATGGCCCGCGCCCGCGCCAGCGTGCAGCCCCTGCTGCTGATGCTGGTGATGCTGCCGTTCTGGACCTCCTTCCTCCTACGGGTGTACGCGTGGAAGGGCCTGCTGAGCCCCGAGGGCTGGGCCTACGACTTCATCACCGGGCTCGGGCTGGACACCCTGCTGGCGGCCGCAGGCTGGATCCCGGCCCCGGGCAAGCTGCTGCACTCGCCCTTCTCCCTGGTGGTGGGCATGGTCTACACCTACCTGCCCTTCATGATCCTGCCGCTGTACGGCAACCTGGCCAAGATGGACCTGCG
>JBMOGN010000115.1:0-10570 GCA_049318345.1 Rubrivivax sp.
CGTGGCCGTGCATGGAGTTGTTGTAGTAGAAGAAGCTGTTGCCCACCCACAGCATGGAGCGCACCTCGCCGGGCCGGGCCGCGGGAGCGGGAGCGGCCGCGGCGGGCGCGGGAGCGGGAGCGGCCGCGGCGGGCGCGGGGGCCGCAGGGGAGCTTGCCGGAGCCGTGACCGTGATCGAGCAGCCCGCCAGGACTGCGGCGGCCGCCGTCAGCACCAGGGCCAGCATGCGCGGGTTCTTCGTCGTCATCGTCTTGCTCCTCCAGGGGCGTGAAGCCCGGATTGTCAGGCCGTTCGCGTCACCTTGGACAGGTTCGGCGGCGCATCGGGGTCGCGCCCGCGCAGCCGCGCGAGCGCCTCGACCATCGGGTAGACGCTCTGCGCCACGGCGATGGGGTCCAGGTCCTCGTGCCCGGTGCAGGCCAGCGCCAGCTCGGCGCCGGCTGTGCCGGCCGGGGCGGCCAGCAGCACGCGCGCGCCGCGCCCGCGCAGCTCGGCGGCCAGCTCCAGCAGCCCGGGCTGCGCCGGCCCGCGCGGGGCGAGCACCAGCAGCGGGTAGCCGGCCTGCACCAGCGCCATCGGGCCGTGGCGCAGCTCGGCCCCGGAGAAGGCCTCGGCCTGGATGCCGCAGACCTCCTTGAACTTCAGCGCCGTCTCCATCGCCACCGCCAGCCCGGTGCCGCGGCTGATCACATAGAGCCGGTCGACGGGGCCGAGTACCTCCAGCGCGGGGCTCCAGTCGCACGCCAGCGCCTGCTGCAGGGCCTGCGGCAGCGTGCGCAGCGCCGAGCGCAGCGACAAATCGTCTTCCCACAGCGCCACCAGCCGCGCGCCGGCAGCCAGCTGCGCGAGAAAGCTCTTGGTGGCTGCCACGCTGGTCTCGGCGCCGGCGTGCAGGCCGAGCACCCAGCGGCTGGCCCGCGCCAGCGGCGAGTCGGTGTCGTTGACGAAGGCCACGGTGCGCGCACCGCGCTCGGCGAAGCTGCGCGTGGGGGCAAGCAGGTCCGGGCTCTGGCCGCTCTGGGAGAAGGCGAAGGACACGAGCCCCTTGCAGTGCAGACGGCTTGCGTACAGCGTGACGAGGGACATCGGCAGCGAGGTCACCAGGCGCCCCAGCCGGGCCATGACGAGGTAGCCGAGGTAGTGCGCGGCGTGGTCGCTGCTGCCACGGGCCACCGTGACGACGGCCTGCGGCGGCTGTGCGCGCAGGCTGTGCGCCACCTCCTGCGCCGCGGCCTGGCCCTGCTCGAGCAGGCGCGCCACCGCCTCAGGCGCCTCGCGCGCTTCCTGAAGCATGCGCGAGCCCGGGCCGGGCTCAGGCGGGAGGATCGGGTTCAATCTCTTGTCCTTCGACGAGCACGCGCTGCAGCGCCAGCTCCGCGTCCAGCACCACAGCATCGGCCAGGGCGCCGGGCTGCAGGCGCCCGATGTCGGCCAGGCCCAGGTGGTCCGCGGCGAGGGTGGAGGTGCGCAGCGAGGCCTCCTGCAGCGACAGGCCCAGCCCGACCAGGTTGCGCAGCGCCTGGTCCATGGTGAGGGTGCTGCCGGCCAGCGTGCCGTCGTGCAGGCGCACGCCGCCCAGGCACTTCGTGACCGTGTGGCGCCCGAGCCGGTAGTCGCCGTCGGGCATGCCGGCGGCGGAGGTGGAGTCGGTGACGCAGTACAGCCCCGGGATGGCGCGCAGGGCCGCGCGGATGGCGCCCGGGTGCACGTGCAGCAGGTCCGGGATGATCTCGGCGCGCTGCGCGTGCGCCAGCGCCGCCCCGGCCATGCCGGGCTCGCGGTGGTGCAGCCCGGTCATGGCGTTGAACAGGTGCGTGAAACCCGTGGCGCCCGCGCGCAGCGCCGCCACGCCGTCGTCGTAGCTGCCGGCGCTGTGGCCGATCTGCACGACGAAGCCGTGCGCGCGCAACTCGACGATGAGCGCGAGGTGGCCGGGCAGCTCCGGGGCGATGGTCACCAGCCGCAGCGGCGCGATCGCGTGCAGCGCGAGCACGTCCTGCAGCGTGGCGGCGCGGGCGAAGTCGGGCTGGGCGCCGAGCCGGCCCGGGTTGATGAAAGGGCCCTCCAGGTGCACGCCCAGCACGCGCGCGCCGCCCGCCGGCCGACGCGCGCAGGCCGGCGACAGCGCGTGCAGCGCCGCTTCAATCTCCGGCAGCGGCGCCGTCATGGTGGTGGCCAGCAGCGAGGTCGTGCCGTGGCGGGCGTGCAGCCGCGCGATGTGCGCCACCGCCGCACCCGCGGCCATGGTGTCGTGCCCACCGCCGCCGTGCACGTGCAGGTCGACGAAGCCGGGCAGCACCCAGGCCGGGCCCGCCTCGCGGGCCTCGTCTTCGCTCACGGGCCGGCCCTCGATGGCGAGGATGCGGCCGTGCTCGTGCACGAGGCGGCCGACGACGAAGCCGCCCGGGGTGAGGATGCAGCCGTCGAGCCGGCCGGCGCTCATGCCCGATCCCCGGTGTCGACGCGGCGGTCCTGCGCGTCGAACAGGTGCAGCCGCCCGGGCACCGGGCGTACGCCCATGAGCTCGCCGGGCTGAGGCAAGGGGCCCTCGCGCTGCTCGACACACAACGCCAGCGAGGTGCCTGCGAGCGTGCCGTGTACCCAGGCGCTTGCGCCGGGGCGCTCCACGGCGCGCACGAGCAGCTGCCCCAGCGAAGGCGCAACCGGGTCGTCCAGCCCGTCTGCGGCGTCGTGCAGGCGCAGGTGCTCGGGGCGCACGCCCACGTGGCCCGAGGAGCCGACCAGGGCACCGGGGGCATGCGGCAGCGGCACGACAGGCCCGGCGGCCTGCGGCTGCCCGGCCGTGTCCCCGCCCGTCGGGGCGATGCGTGCCTGCAGCGCCTGCCCGGCCGGCTCGAAGCGCACCGGCAGCAGGTTCATGGCAGGCGAGCCGATGAAGCCGGCCACGAAGCGGTTGACCGGGCGCTCGTACAGGGCCATCGGCGCGCCGACCTGCTCGACGCAGCCGTCGCGCAGCACGACGATGCGCTGGGCCATCGTCATGGCCTCGACCTGGTCGTGCGTGACGTGGACGAAGGTGGTGCCGAGCTCGCGGTGCAGCGCGGCGATCTCCAGGCGCATGTGCAGGCGCAGCTCGGCGTCCAGGTTCGACAGCGGCTCGTCCAGCAGGAAGGCGCCGGGCTCCTGAACCAGCGCACGGCCGATGGCCACGCGTTGGCACTGCCCGCCGGAGAGCTCGCCGGGCCGGCGCTCCAGCAGCGGCTCCAGGCGAAGCATGCGCGCCGCGCGTGCCAGGCGAGTATCGATGTCCGCGCGCGGCACGCCGCGCATGCGCATGCCGAAGCTCAGGTTGTCGCGCACGCTCATGTGCGGGTACAGGGCGTAGGACTGGAACACCATGGCCATGCGGCGAGCGCTGGGCGGCGCGTGGCTGACGTCCTGTCCGTCGACGAGCACCTGGCCGGCGTCGGCCGACTCCAGCCCGGCGATGGTGCGCAGCAGCGTGCTCTTGCCGCAGCCCGAGGGCCCGACGAAGACGACGAACTCGCCGTCCTCGATGCGCAGTCCGATGCCGCGCAGCACGTCGGTGGAGCCGAAGCGCTTGCGCAGGTCTCGCAGTTCGATGGCGGCCATGGGGCAGTCGGTCCTCAGGGGTGGGGGGCGGCCGGGCGTCGGGCCAGGAGCGCAGCGGGCCAGTGTCGCGGAATGCCGGCCGCGTCCAGCCGGGCACACAGCGCCTGGCGCTGCGCGGGGCGCGCGGCCAGCGCGGCAGGCAGCAACCCGCTGTCCACCGACTGCGCAGCCAGCAGCCCCGCGACCTCGCCGACGAGCCACTCCACCGGATGCACGCGCGCGCAGGCGCTGGCCAGGTGCGTCATGCCGATGTTCTTGCACGCCGGCAGCAGGTTGTCGGCGTGCTGCGGCAGGAAGGCCCCCAGCGGCAGCGTGAAGGGGTGCACGGCGGCGTTCACGCCATGGCCCGAGACGCAGGTCGGGTGGATGTCCAGCGCGTACCAGCCGATGCCCACCGCATCGGGCGCGGGTGCGTCGGCAGCCGGTGGCTGCAGCAGCGCGCGCTGCGTGAGCGTGTCCTGCGCCACGATCCGCCGCGATTCGCGCACGTACACCTGCTGGGCCAGCGCATCGGGGGTGCCCAGCAGCTGCGGCGCGGGCTGCCAGTGCGGCAGGCCGCGGCCGCCGTCCGCGCGCGGCGCTTCGGTGTGCAGCCAGTGCAGCCAGCACAGGCTGAGCTCGCGCGCGGCGGCCTGCACCGCCTGCGCCGGCAGCGGGCCGTCGATGAGCGGGTGCAGCGTGAAGTCGTTCTGGGCCCAGTTCACGAGCGTGACGTCCTGGCGCGGCTCGCGCCAGCGCCCGGCGCTGACCACGCGCCGGTAGCGCCACCAGTCGAGCGTACGGGTGTCGTTCTCGTCGGCCTCGAAGGGCAGCCGCGCGCTCGTGCCGGGCTGACGACCGGGGAGCTGGTCGCTGAAGAGGCGGTGGCCGAAGGCGCCGAGCACCTGCTCGCGCCAGAAGGCGTAGGCGGGCGGCGCCTCGGCCATCGGGCCAGGCTCGCGCTGGCGCCGCAGCGCCAACACATGCGTGACAGGCTGCTGGTCCAGCGGGTCGGCGCGCTCGGGCGCATCGGGCTCGCCGAACTCGGCCGCCGACTCCTTGCCCACGCGGTAGGGCAGCTCGGCCAGGCGCAGCAGCTCGCCGGTGTCGGTGGCGTCGATGAACAGCCGCGCGCGCACCATCTGGCTGCGGCCGTCGTGGCGCGCCAGCGTCAGCCGCTCGATCCACGGGCCGCGGCGCACGAGCTGCACCGGCTGCGCGCCGCGCAGCACCTGCAGCCGCCCCGCGCGCCACAGCGGCGCGAGCAGCCGCTCGAGCCCGCGCGCGGCCACAACCGGCTCGACGCACAGCCGGCTGACCCAGCCGTCGCCCGGGTTCGTGTCGGCGCCGGCGAGGCCCGGGGCATCGATGTAGCCGGGCTGCGCGCGGTAGTGGGCGCGCAGCGCCTCGCGAAAGGCGAGGTAGCTGGCCGAGGCGCCGCCGTGCTCGATGAGCGCGTGCTCGTCGGGCGGGACGGCCTGCGCCGTGAGCTGTCCGCCGATCCAGCCGTGCTCGGCCGCCAGCACGACGCGGCAGCCGGCCTGCGCGGCGCGCCAGGCGGCCATCACGCCCCCGAGGCTGGCACCGACGACCACCACGTCGGGCTCCAGGAGCTGCACGGGGCCGCCCCTCATGGTGCGGGCTCCAGCTGCAGGTCGATCTCGAAGCTGCGGTCCCAGGGCAGGGCCAGGCCGGTCACGCGACAACCCAGGCCCCGGCTGGCCGCCCAGGCCTGCGCCTGGGGCAGCACGATGGCGCGGGCCACGGACAACAGCTCGGCCGGGCTCGCACGGTCTTCGTCCACCGCACCGCGCAGCGTCTGGCGCAGCTGCGCCTGGTACAGGCCGTCTTCCAGCAGCCGCAGCGCCAGCGCCAGGCGCGCGGGCGGCTCCCCTTCGCGGCCGTGGGCGAGCACCGACTGCGCCAGCACGCTGCCCAGGCTGTTGCCGGCCGTGTTCCAGCCCGCGTAGGCCGACAGCAGCGGCAGCTCCTGCGCCAGCAGCCAGGGGTCGCCCCCGTTGGCGAAGGCCAGGTCGGCCAGCGCCAGGGGCCGCCCGGTGCGCACCCAGCCGTGCAGCGTCTCGTACCACTGCGGGGAGACCGGCACGCGCTGCGGCAGCGGCACGCCCAGCGCCCAGTCGCCCTGCGCGGTGCCCTGCGTGTGCAGGGCCAGCAGCACATCCGCCTGCGCCGGGTCCTCGCACAGCCGCGCGCCGGCAGCCTGCACCTGCGCGGCCACCGACTGCAGCACCGGCCGGTCCTCGTAGCGGGCGCGCAGGCGCGGCACATGCGCGGGGTCGCTCGGAGCCAGCGCCACGCGCAGCGGCGCGCGGCCCTCGAGCTGCGAGACCAGGCGCGCGCACAGGGTGTGCAGCACCTCGTCGGCCCCGGCATACACCGCCACGCGCCCGCCCAGGCCCAGCGCGGCGGCCTCCTGCTCGAGCGCGAGGCGCTCGGCGACGTTCAGCCCGAACTCGGCCGTGTCGTCCTGCGGCAGCACGAGCCGGTCGATGACGCCACGGGCGACGAGCTGCAGCGCCTGGCGCGTGAGCTGGAAGTTGCGCTGGCGCGTGGCCAGGTAATCCTCGCGGACCTCGGCCGGAATGCACGCCTCGGCCTCGCGCGCACGCTGCGCGCTGTCGGCCGCGCCGGTGCGGCGCGCGCGGTCGCCGTGGTAGGACCAGGCCCACAGCGCGCGGCCGTGCTCGGCCCAGTAGCCCTTCTCCTCCTCGGCGTTGTCGCTGTCGGAGATGCGCAAGGTGGCGGCGAAGGCAAAGATCGGGCGCGCCGGGTCGGCGTCGCGCAGCGCCTGCAGCACCTGCAGCCGCGCCTGCAGCGCCGGCGGCGGGTCGTCGATGAAGCGCGAGGGCACGAGCCCGCCGTAGACGAGCATGTCCAGCGAGACGACGATGCCGGCGGCCTCGCCCGCCTGCGCGAGCAGCCACGCGCGCAGCGCGTCGCGGTCGGCGGCCTGACGGAAGCGTCCGAGTGCCTCCACCGGCGGCACGCGCAGCGTCCACGAGGAGCACGCCACCATGGCCTGCACCTGGCTGCGCACGGCCGGGCGGCCGTCCACCGGGAGCGCGGCGATCACGCGCGGGCGCGCCGGGCTCATGCGACAGCCCCCCGGCCGGGGTGCAGGCGCTGGCGCAGGGTCAGCAGGCCGCAGGGGCGCAGGCAATGGGCCTGCGGGGCCGCGGCTGGCGCGCCTGGCGCGCCAGCCGCAACGGGCGCAACTGGCGCAACTGACGGAGCATGCGGATCCGGGCGGTCGTCGGCGAGCACGGCCTCCCACTCGCCGGCATGAAGCGTCAGCGGCTGCACCTGTTCGGTCGGGTTCCACAGCCGCAGCTCCAGCCGGCCGTCGGGCAGGCGCCGCACGCTGCTGGTCTGCACCAGCTCGTTACCGTGGTCCACCGCCGCCACCGGGCCGGCCTGCGCCGGGGCGTGGCCGCGCAGCAGCAGCACCGGGCGGCGCAGCGCAGCAGCGTGGGCGAGCGCCGCCGCGGGCTGCGTCGCCGCCACGCCGGCCACGAGCCGCAGCGCGAAGGGATGCGACCCCAGACTCTGTGCGCCGGGGGTGGGCAGGTCCGGGCCGGCGCCCACGCCGCGGGTGCGCAGGTCGCGCCGGGACAGCCAGCCCACGCTGCGCACGAGCGTGAGGGCAAGCGCCAGGCCCGGGTCGTCCGCGCGCGCGAGGCCGAGCGCGGCCAGGCTCACGATCTCGTGCTCGTGCAACGCGCGGTGCGCCACGGCCCAGGGCCCGGCTACCACCGCACCCAGGCTGGGCTGCACCACCACCGGCATCTCGCGGCGCGAAGGCGCCTCGGGCAGGGAGGCCAGCCGCACCGGGCGCGCGCTCCAGGCGAAGGCGGTGTCGCTCCAGGTGCACGCCAGCGCGGCAGACAGGCCGGGCAGCAGCAGCCGCGTGCGCTGGTCCTGCGCCGCGTTGTGCCAGACGAGGTCCACATGCAGGACCGGCTCCTGGCCCACCAGGCGCAGCCGCAGCCGGCCCTCGCAGGTGACGCGCGCGCTGGCGGCCCAGCGGCGGTCGGCGTCCAGCGCCGCGGGCAGCTGCAGCGTCATCACGAGCTGCATCTCCTGCAGCGTGCCCGCCCGGTGCACCCCGGCGAGCTCCCAGGCCGGCGCATGCGTGAGGCCGGCAGGCGCCATCAGGCCCGCGGGCGGGCTGAAGGTGTAGCTGTCGCCGGCGTCGAGCTCGCTGAGCACGGCCAGCGCCCCTTCTACGCGGCAGCCCTGCAGCCGGTCGGTGAGGACGAGCCGGCCGTCGGCGGCGTGCTCAACGCGCCACGCGGCGTTTTCGATCAACGCCGCCGTCGGGGCCGCCGGAGCCGCAGAGGGGAAAGCGGCCGGATCGCTGGCAGAGCCCGTGCCGGGCAGCACGCAGGCCCCGGGCTGCCCGGGTTCGGCATCGACGAACTCCAGCGCGAGCTGCCCGAGCCCGGGGATCTCGGCCTCGACCAGGAGTTCCAGCCGGTGGCCTTCCAGCCGCTCGGGAAAGTCGTCCAGGGGCGAGACGAGCTCGCCGGCCGGCCCCCAGGCCGCCACCACGGCAGGCAGGCTGCCGCCCTCGGGCGTGCACACGCGCAGCGCCCGGGGCAGCGGACCGCGCAGGAACAGCTGCACCGCATGCCAGCCGCGGGCCGCGCGCGGCAGCGGGTTGAAGAGCGTGCAGCGCCGGTCGTCGGCGAAGACGTCGGGCAACCCGCGCGGGTCTTCGTGCGCGCGGGCGGCAGCGGCATCCTGTGCGTGCCGGTGCAGCGCCACGAACCCCGCGGCGTGCAGCGCCTGCGTGCGCAGCGCATCGAGCAGCTGGCCCAGGCTGACGAAGCGCTGCGCCATCTCCTCGTGCACGGCATCGATGCTGCAGCCGCAGATGGAGTCGTGCGCCTGCTGCTCGATGAGCGTACGCCACGCGCGCTCGAGCCCGGCGGGTGGCGGCGCGCCGGGCGGCGCCACGCGCGCCAGCAGCGGCTCGGTCTCGCCGAGCAGCCGGTCCTCGGCGAGCTGGTGCGCGAGCTTCAGCCCGCGCCGCGCGGACAGCACATCCGGCAGGACGAAGGCCTGCTCGTTGCGGCGCAGCTCGCCGTGGCGCGTCTCCCGCGGGCCGGGGCGCGCCAGCAGCGCCTGCACGTGCTCCTGCAGCGTCGTGAAGCGCAGCACGTAGCCCTGCTGCGCGGCATTGAAGGCCCGGACGCGCTCGTGCAGCAGCGCGTGCGGGGCGAGGTGGTCGCCGCCGTGGGGCAGCAGCAGCGCGCCGCCCACTTCCGGGGCGCGGCGCGCGGCCAGGCGCGCCAGCAGCGCGTCCAGCTCTTCGCGCCAGGCCGGCCCGTGCAGCGGGTGCAGGTAGTAGCCCTCGGGCAGGAAGACACCGCCCACGCGCGTGCCGTCCGGGGCGATCCAGTCGAAGCGGTCGTGCTGCAGGTCCGCGCCACGCCAGACCACCGCCGCCTCGATGCCGAACTGCGCCAGGATCTGCGGCATCTGCGCCACGTGGCCGAAGGTGTCGGGCAGGTAGCCCAGGCGCTGCGGCGGACCCAGGCGCGCGGCGTCGGCCAGCCCGAACTCGAGGTTGCGCAGCAGCGACTCGCCGCTGACGAGGAACTCGTCGGCCGAGACGTACCAGGGCCCGAGCACCAGGCGCCCGGCACGCGCGTGCGCCTGCACCCGCGCGGCCAGCGGCGGCGGCGCCACGGCGAGCAGGTCGCGCAGCGCCACCGTCTGCCCGTCGAAGAGAAAGCTCGGCAGCGCACCGCCATCCAGTTGCGCGAGCACCTCCTCCACCACCGCCTGCAGCCGCGCCAGCGTGGTCTCGCGCGAGAGGTACCACTCGCGGTCCCAGTGCGTGTGCACGACCACGTCCACCGCGCGCGGATCGGCGGGCGCGGCCGTCACTGGCGTGGCTGGCGTGGCTGGCGGGGCTGCGGGCTCGCCGTGCGCGCTCATCCCTTGACCGCTCCCTTGATCGCGCCTTCGATGAACAGGCGCTGGCTCAGCCCGAAGACCAGCAGCACCGGCAGCAGCGAGAACACCGCCCCGGCGGCCACGAGCCGCCAGTCCATGGAGAAGGTGCCGGCCAGGCGGTTCACGCCCAGCGGCAGCGTGAAGCGCGACGGCTCGTCGATGAGGATGAGCGGCCACAGGAAGTCGCCCCACACCGCCACGAAGCCGAACACCGCCAGCGTGGCCAGCGAGGGCCGCACCAGCGGCAGCATCACGTGCCACCAGATGCGCAGCCGCCCCACCCCCTCCAGCAGCGCCACCTCCTCCAGCGGCCGGGGCACCGCCAGGAAGGCCTGGCGCATGAAGAAGATGCCGAATGCCGTGCACGCGTGCGGCAGCACCAGCCCGAGCAGGCTGTTGTGCAGGCCCAGGGCGAGGGCGAGCTCGTACAGCGGGATGAGCAGCAGCTGGAAAGGCACCATCATCGTGGCCAGGATCGCGCCGAAGACGAGGGCGCGGCCGCGAAAGTCGATGCGCGCCAGCGCGTAGGCGGCCAGCGACGACAACAGCAGGTTGCTGCCCACGGCCATGGCGGCCACCGCGGCGCTGTTGGCCAGGTACTGCAGGAAGGGCTGCGACTGCAGCACGCGCGCGTAGTTGTCCAGCGTCGGCGCCTGCGGCAGCCACTGCGGCGGCATGGCGTACAGGTTCTCGCCGGGGCCCTTCAGCGAGGTGGAGACGAGCCACAGGAACGGGCCGACCGTCAGCGCCGTGAGCAGCAGCAGCGCCAGCAGCCGCGCGGCCGTGTCCAGGCGCAGGCGGCTGCGCCTCACGGCCCGCCCCGGCTGCGCAAGAGGCGCAGGTTCAGCAGCGACAGCGCCATCGTCAGCACGAACAGCACCACGCCGATGGCCGAGGCGAGCCCCATCTCGAAGTCGACGAAGGCCGCCTCGTAGAGGTGGAAGACCAGCGTCTTGGTGCTGTCCAGCGGCCCGCCCTGGGTCATCACGTAGACCTCCTCGAAGACCTTCAT
>JBMOGN010000116.1:0-10490 GCA_049318345.1 Rubrivivax sp.
ATCTCGAAGCTCAGCGACTGGCTCTCGTGCAGCGCCATGGAGCGCGCCTCGGCCAGCGGCTGGCCGAGCCACTCGCGCGGCAGGTTCTGCTCGTAGCGGCCGTGGCCCGTCTCGTGGATGGTGCCCATGAGGCTGGAGAGGAACTCGTCCTCACGGAAGCGAGTGGTCATGCGCACGTCCTCGGGCACGCCACCACAGAAGGGATGCGTGCTGACATCCAGGCGGCCGGCCTCGAAGTCGAATCCCAGCAGCCGCATGGCCTGCTCGCACAGCGCGCGCTGAGCCGCCAGCGGGAACGGCCCCACGGGCTCGGTCACCGGCTCGTGCGACTGGCGCCGCACCACGCGCTCGATGAGCCCGGGCAGCCAGCTGCGAACATCGCCGAAGATGCGGTCGACGCTCGCAGAGGTCATCCCCGGCTCGAAGCGATCCATGAGCGCGTCGTACTTCGACAGCCCCGAACGCTCGGACAGCAGCCTCGCCTCCTCGCGCGAGACGGCCAGCACCTCGCGGAAGTTCTCGAGGAACCCGGCCCAGTCGTTGGCCGGCCGCTGCGTGCGCCAGGCGTGCTCGCAGCGCGAGGTGGCGATCTTGCGGCGCTGCACGAGCGAGGCCGGCAGCGCATTGGCCTGCGCCCAGCCGCGCTCGATCTCCCGCAGGTTGGCGCGCTGCGGCTCGCTGAGCTCCTCCTGGGCGGCGCGGTCGATCTGCTCGCGCAGGCCGGGGTCCGTGCGCATCCGGTGCATGAGCCCGGCAAGCTCGGCCAGCGCCGCGCCGCGCGCGTCGTTGCCCTTGGGCGGCATGTTCGCGGCCTGGTCCCAGCCGGCGATGGAGCCGAGGTGGCCGAGGTTGTGAAGGCGCCGGTTCAGCGCAGCGAGTTCGTCGTAGACGGGGGTGGCGGTGGTCATGCCGCGATTGTGCCGCCCGGCCCGCACGCCGGCAGCATCGGGGTCTCCTCAGGGCGTGAAGCGCCCCGGGAACACCCACAGCAGCGCGGCCGTCATGGTGACGTAGCGCAGGAACTTGCCCACCGCCATGTAGGCCAGGCAGGGCCAGAAGGGCAGCTTCAGCCAGCCGGCCACGGCGCACAGCGGATCCCCCACGAGGGGCAGCCAGCTCAGCAGACAGGCGCGCGGGCCGAAGCGCTCGAGCCACTTCAGGGCGCGCGCCTCGACGGGCTTGCGGTGGGCGAGCGACTCGTAGGCCTTCTCCGCTCCGTAGCCCATCCACCAGGTGATGGCGCCGCCCACGGTGTTGCCCGCGGTGGCCACGAGCACGGCCGGCCAGAACAGTTCCGGGTTGAGCTTGAGCAGCCCGAAGACGGCCGGTTCGCTGCCCATGGGCAGCAGGGTGGCCGAGATGAGCGCGATGACGAAGACCGTGCTCAGGCCGTAGCGGGGCAGCGCCAGCGCCGCCAGCAGGCCGTGGATCCAGGCTTCGATCGCGTCCATGGGCCCGATCATAGGCAGTCGCACCGTGCGGGCTGGCTATACTCTGCCTCCTTTTTGAGCAGCCTCGCCGCGCCACCCCCTCCATGAAGATCGGCCCGATCGAGCTGCCGAACGCGCTGTTCGTCGCCCCCATGGCGGGCGTGACCGACCGGCCCTTTCGCATGCTGTGCAGGCGCCTGGGGGCGGGCTACGCGGTCAGCGAGATGGTGACCTCGCGTCGCGAGCTCTGGAACAGCCTGAAGACCAGCCGGCGCGCCAACCACGACGGCGAGCCTGCGCCCATCGCGGTGCAGATCGCCGGTGTCGACCCGGCCGAGATGGCCGATGCGGCGCGCCACAACATCGACCTGGGCGCGCAGGTCATCGACATCAACATGGGCTGCCCGGCCAAGAAGGTGTGCAACGTGCACGCCGGCTCGGCCCTCATGAGCAACGAGCCGCTGGCGCTGCGCATCGTCGAGGCGGTGGTGGCCGCCTGCCAGCCGCGGGGCGTGCCCGTGACGCTGAAGATGCGCACCGGGCGCTGCGCGTCCGAGCGCAATGCACTGGCCCTGGCCCGGGCAGCGGAGTCCGCCGGCGTGGCGATGGTCACCGTGCACGGCCGCACGCGGGAGCAGGGCTACACGGGCCTCGCGGAGTACGACACCATCGCCGCGGTGAAGGCCGCCCTGCGCATCCCGGTGGTGGCCAACGGCGACATCGACTCGCCGGCCAAGGCGCGGTCGGTGCTGCGCCACACGGGCGCCGACGCGCTGATGATCGGCCGCGCCGCACAGGGCCGGCCGTGGATCTTCCGCGAGGTGGCGCACTTCCTGGCCACCGGCGCCGAGTTGCCCGCGCCCTCCACCCGCGACGTGCAGCGATGGCTGCTGGAGCACCTGCAGGACCACTACGCCCTGTACGGCGAGGCCAGCGGCGTGCGCAGCGCCCGCAAGCACATCGGCTGGGCCGTGCGCGAGCTGCCCGGAGGAGAAGCCTTCCGGACCGCCCTGAACACGCTGGACGATGCCATGGCGCAGTGGCGCGCCGTGCATGGTTTCTTCGACGAACTCGCCGCTGCGCACCCCCGGTTGCCGGCGGCCAACGACCCCCTCATCCGCCAGACCGCATGAGCAGACAGCACATCGAGGACTGCATCCGCAGTTCGGTTGAAAAGTACCTCCAGGACCTGGACGGCGCCGAGCCGCACGGGGTGCACGACATGATCATCCACGCCGTGGAGCGGCCGCTGCTGGAAGTGATCATGCGGCACGCCCAGGGCAACCAGAGCCGCGCCGCCGCGTGGCTCGGCATCAACCGCAACACCCTGCACCGCAAGCTGCAGGACCACCAGCTTCTGAAATGACGTCCCTCGCCTCCCCTGCTCCGGGCCTCACGGCCCTGCTGTCGGTCTCCGACAAGACCGGGGTCGTCGACCTCGCCGCCTCGCTGCACGCGCTGGGCGTGCGCCTGGTGTCCACCGGCGGCACGGCCCGGTTGCTGGCCGAGGCCGGGCTGCCCGTGCGCGAGGTGGCCGAGCTCACCGGATTCCCCGAGATGCTCGATGGCCGCGTGAAGACGCTGCACCCGGTGGTGCACGGCGGGCTGCTGGCCCGGCGCGAGCTGCCTGCGCACATGCAGGCTCTCGCCGCGCACGGCATCGGCACCATCGACCTGCTGGTGGTCAACCTCTACCCCTTCGAGCAGACCGTGGCCCAGGCCGGGTGCACGCTGGAGGAAGCCATCGAGAACATCGACATCGGCGGCCCGGCCATGGTGCGCAGCGCCGCCAAGAACTGGCAGGACGTGGCCGTGCTCACCGACGCCTCCCAGTACGAGGGCGTGGTGACCGAGCTGCGCGCAGCCGGGCAGGTGAGCCGCCCCACGCGGTTCGCCCTGGCGGTGGCAGCCTTCAACCGCATCAGCAATTACGACGCGGCCATCAGCGACTACCTCTCCAGTCTGCAGCCCGACGGCTCGCGCAGCCTCTTCCCCGCGCAGAGCAACGGGCGCTTCGTGAAGGTGCAGGACCTGCGCTACGGCGAGAACCCGCACCAGCAGGCGGCCTTCTACCGCGACCTGTACCCGGCCCCGGGCTCGCTGGCGGTGGCGCGCCAGCTGCAGGGCAAGGAGCTGAGCTACAACAACATCGCCGATGCCGATGCGGCGTGGGAGTGCGTCAAGAGCTTCGAGGCTACCGCCTGCGTCATCGTCAAGCATGCCAACCCCTGCGGGGTGGCCGTGGGCGAGGACGCCGCACAGGCCTATGCAAAGGCCTTCAGGACCGACCCCACCTCGGCCTTCGGCGGCATCATCGCCTTCAACCGCGAGGTGGACGAGGCGGCGGCGCGGGCCGTGGCCGGGCAGTTCGTGGAGGTGCTGATGGCGCCGTCCTACACCCCGCAGGCGCTGGCCGTGCTGCAGGCCAAGCCCAATGTGCGGGTGCTGGCCATCGAGCTGCCCCCCGGCGGGCAGACCGACTGGGCCAACGGGCGCAACATGATGGACGCCAAGCGGGTGGGCTCGGGCCTGCTGCTGCAGACGGCCGACAACCACGTGCTCGCGCGAGAGTCGCTGAAGTTCCCCACCCGGCTCAAGCCCAGCGCCGCGCAGCTGGACGACCTGCTCTTCGCCTGGACGGTGGGCAAGTACGTGAAGAGCAACGCCATCGTCTTCTGCGGCGGGGGCATGACCCTGGGCGTGGGTGCCGGGCAGATGAGCCGGGTGGACTCCGCGCGCATCGCCTCGATCAAGGCGGCCAACGCGGGGCTGTCCCTGCAGGGCTCGGTGGTGGCCAGCGACGCCTTCTTCCCCTTCCGCGACGGCCTGGACGTGTTGGCCGACGCCGGCGCAGCCTGCGTCATCCAGCCCGGCGGTTCGGTGCGCGACGAGGAGGTGATCGCCGCAGCCGACGAGCGCGGCGTGGCCATGGTGCTCACCGGCGTGCGCCACTTCCGGCACTAGGCGCGGCGAGGCGCATGCGCATCCTCGGCATCGACCCGGGCCTGCAGCGCACGGGCTTCGGGGTCATCGAGGTGGCCGGCCCACGCCTGACCTATGTGGCCAGCGGCACCATCAGCACGCTGGAGGCCCCGCGGGGCGACCTGCCCGGGCGGCTGAAGATCATCTTCGAGGGCGTGCGCGAGGTGGTGCAGCGCTACGAGCCGGACGGCGCCTCGGTGGAGATCGTCTTCGTGAACGTGAACCCGCAGAGCACGCTGCTGCTGGGCCAGGCCCGGGGCGCGGCGCTGGCCGCGCTCGTCAGCGCGGGCCTGCCGGTGGCCGAGTACACCGCGCTGCAGATGAAGAAGGCCGTCGTCGGGCACGGGATGGCCACCAAGCCCCAGATCCAGGAGATGGTGCGCCGGTTGCTGGAGTTGCCGGGCGTGCCGGGGCGGGATGCGGCCGACGCCCTGGGGCTCGCCATCTCGCACGCCCATGCCGGCCGCTCGATGCAGGCGCTGGCGCAGGCCTCGCCGCTGCAGCGGCGCGCTCACGCCCAGTACCGCAAGGGGCGCGCCTACTGAGCGGCGCGCCGCCTCACCAGGCCGGCGCCAGGTCGGCCAGGCCGGCCGGTGCGCGCGAGGCGTCCTCGAAAGTGACGGTCTCCCAGGCGCTGGCGTCGGCCAGCAGTGCACGCAGCAGCCGGTTGTTCAGGGCGTGGCCGCTCCTGAAGCCCACGTAGCGCGCCAGCAGCGGGCGCCCGGCGATGTGCAGGTCGCCGATGGCGTCCAGGATCTTGTGCTTGGCGAACTCGTCGTCGTAGCGCAGGCCGTCGTGGTTGAGCACGCGGTAGTCGTCCACGACGATCACGTTGTCCATGCTGCCCCCCAGGCCGAGGCCACGGGCGCGCAGCATCTCCACGTCGCGTGTGAAGCCGAAGGTGCGGGCGCGCGCGATGTCGCGCTTGTAGCGGCCCGAGGCCATGTCGAACTCCACGCGCTGGCCCGTGGCGCTTACCGCGGGATGGTCGAAGTCGATCTCGAAGACGAAGGCGTAGCCGTCGTGCGGCTCCAGCCGCGCCCACTTCAGCGACCGGCCCTCCCCTTCGCGCACCTCCACCGGCCGCGTGACGCGGATGAAGCGCTTGGGCGCGCGCTGCACCTCGATGCCCGCGCTCTGCAGCAGGAAGACGAAGCTCGCCGCCGAGCCGTCCAGGATGGGCACCTCCTCGCCGCTGATGTCGATGAGCAGGTTGTCGATGCCCAGGCCCGCGCAGGCCGACATCAGGTGCTCGATGGTCTGCACCTTGGGCGCACCGGGGTCGCCTGCGGCGCTGATGGTGGAGGCCATGCGGGTGTCGCTGACGGCCTGGGCGTTCACCGCGATCTCCACCGGCACCGCGAGGTCCACGCGCCGGAAGACGATGCCGTGATCGGCCGGGGCCGGGCGCAGGGTCAGCTCGACCTTCTGGCCGCTGTGCACCCCCACGCCGACGGCGCGGGTGATGGACTTGAGCGTGCGTTGCGCGAGCATCCGGGTATTTTCCCTGATTCCGGGGCGCCGCGACAGCTCAGCGGTGCACCTCGGCCTCGCCGTGCGTAGCCAGCAGCTCCATGAGCTGCTTGCGGATCAGCATGCCCGGGCGGTCGCTCGCCATGGAGTACTCCACGCCGCGGCGGCGGGTGTCCACCAGGGCGTCGGGATCGGTCGACTCCAGGATGTCCTTGTCCTCGCGCGTGATGACGTGATCGAAGTCGATGAGCAACTGGGCGGGGCAGTCTTCCTCGCGGTCGTTGCGGAAGAGCCACTGGGCGAGCTGGATGCGCCCGTCGTCGATGGGCGTGAAGCAGTTGATGATGACGTGCCGGATGCCGCTGGGGTATTCGATGTCCAGGCGGCGCGAGAAGGGCAGGTAGTAGGCGTTGCGCATCAGCCGCTGCGTGATCGGCTCGGTGCTGCCACTCACGCGGTGGAAGGCCGGCGGGTTGGTCGCGTCGATCAGGGTCTCGGCGTAGAAGCCCCCTTCGCGTTCCACGAGCTCGTAGCGACTGGGCTTGGGTTGCGCGGCCACGCCGAAGGTGGCGCGGTGCACGAAGCTGAAGTGCGAGTTGTCGAAGCTGTTCTCCAGGGCGCGCAGCGGGCTCGTGGCCCAGGTCTCGTAGAACTGGAAGATGGTGCGCCAGCCCGACGCGGCGAATTCCGGCACCTGCGGAATGGGCGCCAGGGGCTCCTCCCCCGGGGGCACGAGTGCCACCCAGGCGTAGCCGTAGCGGGCTTCGCAGCGGTAGGCGGGGGTGCAGTAGTCCGGCGGGATCGGCTGCCCGGCGTCCTGCTGCGGGATGCGGATGACGCGGCCGCCGCGGTCGTAGGTCCAGCCGTGGTAGCCGCACTCCAGCGCCCCGCCCACGCAGCGCCCCTTGGACAGCTTCGCCGTGCGGTGGCAGCAGCGGTCGCGCAGCGCGGCGGGCTGGCCCTGCGCATCCAGGAAGAGCACGATCGGTTCGCCCAGCAGGGTGAAGGGCACCGGGTTACCCGGCTCGAGCATCGACAGCGGCATGACCGCATGCCAGAACTTGCGAAAGACGGGCTGACGGGTGGTGAGCATGGTGCAGGCAGAAGAAGACCGCACAGGCGGCAAGCAGCGGGCGTGCCAGCCCGCCACAATCGGGCCATGAGCCTACAGGAAGCAGCGGGGGCGGGGCACGGCGACGGCGGGGTTGGCGCCCGAGTCAGCCGGGTGGAGGTCGCCGTGCTCGGTGCGGGCATGTCGGGCCTGTGCATGGGCGTGGAACTGCGCCGCGCCGGCATCCGGGACTTCCTCGTCTTCGAGCAGTCGGCGGGCCTGGGCGGCACCTGGTGGGACAACCGCTACCCGGGCGCGCACGTGGACGTGCCCGCACCGCTGTACGCCTTCTCCTTCGCCCCGAACCCGTACTGGGCCCGGCGCTTCGCCGCCGCGCCGCAGATCCAGGCCTACATGGAGCAGGTCGCGCGCAATCACGGGCTGATGCCCCACCTGCGGCTGGGCACGCGGCTCGTGCGGGCCGTCTTCGACGAGCCGGCGGGAGAGTGGGAGCTGGAGCTGGGCGACGGGTCGCGGCTGCGCGCGCGCTTCCTGGTGTGCAGCACCGGGCCGCTGTCGCAGGCGCGCTGGCCCGACATCCCGGGCCTGGAGGACTTCGCCGGTGTGCGGCTGCACGCCGCGCGCTGGGACGGCGCGGCTCCACTGGCCGGCCAGCGCATCGGCGTCATCGGCACGGGCTCCACCGCCTCGCAGCTGGTGCCGCCGCTGGCCGCACAGGCCTCGCGGCTGCACGTGTTCCAGCGCACGGCCAACTGGGTGCTGCCGCGCATGGACCGGCGCTACCACGCCCTGGACGGCCTGCTGGCGCGGGTGCCGCCGGTGGCCTGGGCCGTGCGGCGCTTCTGGTACCACGTGCTGGAGTGGGGGCGCCGCGGCTTCGAGGAGGGCACGCTGGCGCGGCGCGGGATGCTGCGGGCGGCGGCCCGCCACCTGCGCCAGCAGGTACCCGATGCGGCCCTGCGCGCCCGGTTGCGCCCACCCTACCCGCTGGGGTGCAAGCGCATCATCTACTCCAGTGACTTCTACCCCGCGCTCACGCAGCCGCACGTGGAGCTCGTCACCGATGCAATCTCCCGCATCACCCCTGCCGGGATCGTCACCGCCGACGGCGTGGAGCGGCCGCTGGACGTGCTGGTGTGCGCCACCGGCTTCGACACCACGCATCTGCTGGCCTCGCTGGAGATCCGTGGGTTGGGCGGCCACACGCTGTCGCAAGCCTGGCAGGACGGCCCGCAGGCCTACCACGGCATCACGGTGGCGGGATTCCCCAACCTCTTCCTGATGCTCGGGCCGAACACCGGCACCGGCCACACCTCCACCCTGCTGTACATCGAGCCGCAGGCCCGCTACGCGGTGGCCTGCATGCAGGCCGTACGCCAACGCGGCCTGCGGCACATCGCGCTGCGCCCGCAAGTGATGCAGGCGCACAACGCGGCGCTGCAGGCCAGGCTGGCCGGCTCGGTGTGGACGCAGTGCCGCAGCTGGTACCGCACCGAGGCCGGCCGCGTGGTCGCGCTGTGGCCGGGCTTCACGCGCGAGTACGTGCGCGCCATCGCGCACCCGGATCTGGCCGACTACACACTCGCCTGAGGAGCAAGGCCGCTCAGGCCTGGGAGCGCAGCTTGCCCGGGTTGAGCAGGCCGAGCGGGTCGAAGCGGCCCTTCATCGCCACCGCGGCATCGGTGGCCATGCGCTGCGCGGCCGACAGCGCGGCGCGGTCCATGTCGCGCAGCTTGCCGCCGTCTTCCAGGATGTGCACATGCGGGTTGTTGATGGTCGCGCCGTGGTCGCGGAAGGTCTGCATGATCTGCTCCAGGCGCGCGTCGTCGCTGTAGCGCACCACCTGTAGCCCGCTGCAGGTGTGGGCCCCCGTGGTCAGGCGGATGAACTCCACGTGCATCATCACCTCCGGCGACAGCAGCTCGTGCAGGGCCAGCACCTGCTCGCGCTGGCGCGCGGGGTCGAAGCGGCTCTGGATGTAGGTCAGGCTCTTGTCGACCTTCAGCGCCTGCAGCGTCGTGTGGTTCCAGCAGTACTCGAGCAGCGTGCGGTGATGGGAGGCCACCTCGGCCGCGTCCTGCCGATAGGTGACCGTGCCGCCATGGGCGGCGATGAGGTCGCGCACGGCGATCTCGGAGGACTCCGCCACGATCAGGATCACCGCGTGGCGGCCCTCGGGCAGGTGCCCGGCCAGCGCCGTGAAGTAGCGCGGGATCGGGTCCGCGAGCAGCGCGAGCTCCTTCTTCACGATGCCCGGCGACTGGCCGTTGAGCACGTGGCAGCAGTCGAAGGCCGCGCCGAAGTCCTCGAAGGTGGCGATCATCTCGAGCCACGGCCAGGCCGGGGCCAGCGCCACCTCAAGCTCGAGCACGATGCCGTTGGTGCCCCACTTGTGGTGCACGAGCATGGCCTCCGCCCCGCGCAGTTCCTCCACACGCGGCTCGGGCTCCACCGACATCACGCGCGCGCCGATCACGTTGCCGGCACTCGCAATCGGCCCATAGGTGATCGAGCCCGCGCCGCCGAAGCCGCCGCCATAGAGCCCGCCGAGCGTGGCGGCACGGAAGGTCGAGGGCAGCCAGCGCAGCTCCCAGCCCAGGGGCTGGGCCTGGCGGTCGAACTCCGACAGGCGGATGCCCGCCTGCGCACGGCCCACACCGCCGCGCACCCAACCGAAGGCGTTGTAGGCACTCAGGTCCAGCAGCATGCCGCCTTGCAGCGGCACGATCTGGCCGTAGTTGCCCGTGGCCGCCCCGCGCACGGTGATCGGCACGCGGTGGCGCGCACACGCCCCCACCACGCGCGCGATGTCCGCCTCGGTTCGGGGGCGCGCGGCGAGGTCGGCGCGGGCGCCCTCCAGCTGGCGCTTGAGCACGGGGCTGAACCAGGAGAAGTCCTGCGACAGCCGCGCCAGACGCTCGGTGTCGGTGATGCACTCCAGACCCTGCAGCTCGGCCTGCAGGGCCTGCAGCGTGGCCGCGTCGGGGCGCAGCCGCTGCGGGGCGTTCACGCCCGGCTCCTCAGGGCAGCACCTTCACGTCGCGGATGTGCTGCGTCGTGTAGGTCTTGGCGAGTTCCACCTTGGCCGGATCGACCAGCTTGGCCGACACGGCGAAGTCGAAGGTCGCCTTCGCGCGCGCGTCCGTGATCGTGCCGATGCCCATGCGCGCAGCGTCGCCGCCGGCCACGATGCCCATCTCCTTGAGCTTGGACAGGCTGTAGGCGAGCTGCTCGTCGGACATGTTCGGGTTGTCCTTCTTGATGAGTGCGTTGCCCGGCGCCGGATCGGCGAGGTAGCTCTTCCAGCCCTCTGCGCTGGCACGCACGAAGGCCGCCACCGCGCGCTCCTTGTCCTTGATGGTCTTGTCCATGCAGGTGACGGTGTTCGCGTATGCCGGGTAGCCGTAGTCGCTGAACATGAAGGCCGTGGCCTTGCCCCCGGCACGCTGGATTGCGAAGGGCTCGCTCGTCAGGTAGCCCTGCTGCACCACGTTCTTGTCGGCCATGAAGGGCTGGATGTTGAAGGTGTAGGG
>JBMOGN010000117.1:0-10488 GCA_049318345.1 Rubrivivax sp.
CTTGAGCCGCTGCTCGAAGTCGCCGCGGTACTTGGTGCCGGCCAGCAGCGCGCCCATGTCCAGCGAGTAGACGGTGGCCTGGGCCAGCACCTCGGGCACGTCGCCCTGGGTGATGCGCCAGGCCAGCCCCTCGGCGATGGCGGTCTTGCCCACGCCGGCTTCACCCACCAGCAGCGGGTTGTTCTTGCGGCGGCGGCACAGGATCTGGATCACGCGCTCGACCTCGTGCTCGCGCCCGATCAGCGGATCGATCTTGCCGTCGCGGGCCATCTGGTTGAGGTTCTGCGTGAACTGGTCCAGGGGCGAGCTCTTCTGCTCGGGTTGCTCCTCGCGTTCGGCCTCGCCCGAGGGCGTCTCGGGGCTGCGAGCGGGCTCGGGGGGATCGGACTTCTTGATGCCGTGGGCAATGAAGTTCACGACGTCCAGACGGGTGACGCCCTGCTGGTGCAGGTAGTACACGGCATGCGAATCCTTCTCGCCGAAGATCGCCACGAGCACGTTCGCGCCGGTGACTTCCTTCTTGCCGCTGCCGGTGGACTGCACGTGCATGATGGCGCGCTGGATCACGCGCTGGAAGCCGAGGGTGGGCTGGGTGTCCACCTCATCGGTGCCCGAGACGGTGGGCGTGTTCTCCTTGATGAAGCCTGCCAGGCTCTTGCGCAGGTCCTCGATGTTGGCCGCGCACGCGCGCAGCACCTCCGCCGCCGAAGGGTTGTCCAGCAGCGCCATGAGCAGGTGCTCGACGGTGATGAACTCGTGGCGCTGCTGGCGGGCCTCGACGAAGGCCATGTGCAGGCTGACTTCCAGTTCTTGCGCGATCATGTCGCCTCCATCAGGCATTGAAGCGGGTGCTGGTCCCGGCGGGCCGCCGTCAGCACGAGTTCGACTTTCGTGGCCGCCACGTCCTTCGGGTACACGCCGCAGACGCCCCGGCCCTCGTGGTGGATCTTGAGCATGATCATCGTCGCCGTGTCGAGGTCATGCTGGAAATATTGTTGGAGAACGTGAATCACGAACTCCATGGGCGTGTAGTCGTCGTTGAGCATGACGACCTGATACAGGGAGGGCGGCTGGACGCGGGCGGTCTGCCGCTCCAGGATGACGGTGCCCTCCCCGTCCGTGCCCGGCCCTTCCACACCCGGCTGGGCGGGGGAAACGGGGCCTGGGGAGGCAGGACGGCTGGCCATGAATCATTCTATCGGTCAGAAGTACCCCTTGCGGCCTCGAAAAACGCCCGAAAAGCGGGTGTCGGCCTGGCCCCACACCCACCATAAAGCAAGAAGCCTGCCGGGTGGCAGGCTTCTGCACGTCGAAACGGCGGTTACATGTGGTCGATCATCACCTGACCGAATCCCGAGCACGAGACCTGGGTGGCGCCCTCCATCAGACGGGCGAAGTCGTAGGTGACCTTCTTGCTGTGGATGGCCCGCTCCATGGAGGCGATGATGAGGTCGGCTGCCTCGGTCCAGCCCATGTGGCGCAGCATCATCTCGGCCGACAGGATCTCCGAACCGGGGTTCACATAGTCCTTGCCGGCGTACTTGGGCGCCGTGCCGTGGGTGGCCTCGAACATCGCCACCGAGTCACTCAGGTTCGCGCCCGGGGCGATACCGATGCCGCCGACCTGCGCCGCCAGGGCGTCGGAGACATAGTCGCCGTTCAGGTTCAGCGTGGCGATGACGGAGTACTCGGCCGGACGCAGCAGGATCTGCTGCAGGAAGGCGTCGGCGATGGAGTCCTTCACCGTGATCTCGCGCCCCGTGCGCGGGTTCTTGAACTTGCACCAGGGGCCGCCGTCGATCAGCTGCGCACCGAACTCGCGCTGCGCCAGCGCGTAGCCCCAGTCGCGGAAGCCGCCTTCGGTGAACTTCATGATGTTGCCCTTGTGCACCAGGGTGACCGAGGGCTTGTCGTTGTCGATGGCGTACTGGATGGCCTTGCGCACCAGGCGCTCGGTGCCCTCGCGCGAGACCGGCTTGATGCCGATGCCCGAGGTATCCGGGAAGCGGATCTTCTTGACGCCCATCTCGTCGATGAGGAAGCGAATGAGCTTCCGGGCCTTGTCGGACTCGGCCTCGTACTCGATGCCGGCGTAGATGTCTTCCGAGTTCTCGCGGAAGATCACCATGTTGGTCTTCTCGGGCTCCTTCAGCGGGCTGGGCACGCCCTTGAAGTACTGGATGGGGCGCAGGCAGACGTACAGGTCCAGTTCCTGGCGCAGCGCGACGTTCAGCGAACGGATGCCGCCACCCACCGGCGTGGTGAGCGGGCCCTTGATGGACACGACGTAGTCGCGCACGATCGTCAGGGTTTCCTCGGGGAGCCAGACGTCCGGGCCGTAAATGCGCGTGGACTTCTCCCCGGCATACACCTCCATCCAGTGGATCTGCCGGCGCCCGCCGTAGGACTTGGCCACGGCCGCGTCCACCACCTTGATCATCACCGGCGTGATGTCGAAGCCGGTGCCGTCGCCCTCGATGTAGGGAATGATCGGATGATCAGGGACGTTGAGCGAGAAATCCGGGTTGACGGTGATCTTCTGGCCGCCTTCCGGAACCTTGACGTGCTGGTACATGCAAACGGTCTCCGCCTCGATTACAGGATCTTGTGGATGTGGGTTGTCGGGTCGCCTGTCGACCTGCCCGAAATTCTATTCGACGCACCTGTCAACCGACTGACCACCCGGCCCGTTTTCGGAGTGCCTCCCGGATGGAGGAGGTGAATTCCAAGTACTTTCGAAAGGTTTGACATGTCCAAGATCCTGGCCGCCCTGATCGCCGCTGCTTTCGCTGTCGGCGCCTACGCTCAAGACAAGAAGGCTGACGCCAAGGCTGCTGCCCCGGCCGCCTCCGCCGCCAAGAAGGCTGAGCCGAAGAAGGAAGAGAAGAAGGCTGAAGCCAAGAAGGAAGAGAAGAAGGAAGAGAAGAAGAAGTAATCTTCTTCCCCCCTGCCGCCCTTCATGGCGGCAACCTTGCAAGACGCCCGGCCTGCCGGGCGTTTTCTTTTTCGATCGGACCACGGGTAAACCCGCCCTGCTGGGCGTCGCTTCAAAGGCCGCAGTAGGCCAGCAGCCGACCCCACCAGTCCCGGTTCAGCGCAAAGACCGCTCCGGCGGCCAGAGCCGCCCCCGCCAGGCGAACGGCCCACGACACCACGCGTGCCTGCGCGCCGGCGCCTGCCGCCCCCAGCTGGCGGAATATCCAGGGCCCGGCCAACAGGCCCGGTGCGGACGCGAGAGCAAAGCCCAGCATCGCCGTGGCGCCGGCGGTTGCGGAGTTGCACAGCGCGGCCACCACGAGTGCCGACTGCAGCAACCCGCAGGGCCAGCCCACCCACAGGGCGCCAGTCGCTCCGGCAACGGCCACGCGCCCTGGGCCGCGCAGGGGCTGCCATGCGCCGGTTCGCACCGGCCGGTGTCCGAGGCGGGTCACCCAGGCAGGTTGCCGACCGGTTGCCGCCATCCACAGCCCCACGGACAGCGCCGCCACGTGCAGGAGCACCCAGAACGGCCGCAGCATGGGCGCTGCTGCCGCCAGCCAGGCCACGGCACCGACTCCCGCCGCCGCCAGGCCGCCAGCCAGCGCATAGCCAGCCGCCCGTGCGGCATGGAAGGCCAGACCGGGCAGGCTCGCCGTCAAGCCGGACTCCGACCCGGCCGCCAGCCCCCGGGAGGGCACCGCCGCGGCAGGAATGCCGGCAGGCACGGCGCTGCGCCTCGTTGCCAGGGCGGCACACGGTGCGCCACACATCGCGGCGCAGTGCGGCGTGCCGGCCAGGCCCAGCATGGCGCAACTGGCGATCAGGGCCAGGTCCACCCTTGGGATCCCCTTCAGATGATCCGCGAGAAGCGCTCGCGCACCTGCTGCGCCTGCAGATACTGGTCGAAGACCATCGCAATGCCGCGGACGACATACCAGCCCAGCGGCGTCACGACGATGGACTCCTCGTCAATCTCCACCAGCCCCTCCGCCTCGAAAGGCCGCAGGTGCTCGAGTTCCGCCGCGAAGTGGCGACGCGGATCCACGAAGTGCGCTTGCTCGATCGCCTCGAAATCCAGGCGGCCCTGACACATCAGGGCCATGATGACCGCCCGGCGCAGCACGTCCTCCCGGCCAAGCTCGAGCCCGCGCACCGTGGCAAAGCGGCCATGCCGCACGGCATCGTGGTACTCGGGCAGGGTCTTGGCGTTCTGGCTGTAGCAGGGCCCCACACGGCCGATCGCGGACACCCCCAGCGCGATCAGGTCGCAATCCGGCTGGGTGCTGTAGCCCTGGAAGTTGCGGTGCAGGCGGCCCTGGCGCCTTGCCACGGCCAGCGGGTCCTGGGGCAAGGCGAAGTGGTCCATGCCGATGTAGGCGTAGCCGTGCGTGATGAAGCCGGCGATGGCGCCAGACAGCATCTCCAGCCGGGCCCGGGGGGGTGGAAGCTGGACAATGTCGATGCGGCGCTGCGGCTTGAAGCGTTCCGGCAGGTGGGCGTAGGCGTACAGCGCAATGCGGTCCGGACGCAGTGCCGAGACCT
This sequence comes from Rubrivivax sp., assembly GCA_049318345.1. Lineage (GTDB taxonomy): Bacteria > Pseudomonadota > Gammaproteobacteria > Burkholderiales > Burkholderiaceae_C > Rubrivivax. The sequence goes on from JBMOGN010000117.1 coordinate 4,522, forward strand.
GGGAGACCGTTCGCGCGAAGGAGTCCGGCGTCTGGCACGGAAGCCCGTAGATCAGGTCGACGTTGATCGACTGGAAACCGATGCGTCGCGCCGCCGCCATGAGCGATTGCACCCTCTCCAGAGGCTGGATGCGATGCACGGCCTGCTGCACGGCCGGATCGAAATCCTGCACGCCGAAGCTCAGGCGGTTGAAACCCAGGTCAGCCAGATGCTGCAAACGGCTCGCATCCGCGGTGCGCGGGTCCACCTCGATGGAGATTTCTGCGCCCGGCGCGAAGCGAAAGGCTTGTCTAAGCTTGTGGAGCAGACGCGAGAGCTGGGTATCGTCCAGGAAGGTCGGCGTGCCGCCACCCAGGTGCAGTTGCGACAGCGGCTCGCCCGGGCCGAGCACGGACACATGCAGGTCGATCTCGAGGGCGAGGTCCTCCAGGTAGTCATTGGCGCGCTCGTGGTGGCGCGTGACGATCTTGTTGCATGCGCAGTAGTAGCACACCGACTCGCAGAACGGCACGTGGACATACACCGACAGCGGCCCTGCCCCGCCTGGTAGCAGGCCGCTGCGGCGAGCGTGCAGGGCATGCGCATATTGCGGGGGGCCGAAGGCCTCCACGAACCGGTCGGCGGTGGGGTAGGACGTGTAGCGCGGTCCGGGTACGTCCAGGCGCCGCAAGAGGTCCTCGGGAATGATGAGCCGGTTCTCGCTGGCCACGGGATTCATGAGGCTACACTCTGCCCCGAAGGGCTTCCGAGGCCTTGACATGGGACAAACGGACTCCAGTTCCGTGAAGGAAAACGCATGAGCCTGGCCACCCCTGTGCGCATCGAACCGCTCAAGACGCACTGCTCGGGATGCAACCTGCGCGAGCTCTGCCTTCCGGTTGGGCTGTCCAACGAACAGGTCGATCGACTAGACGCCCTCGTCGCCTCGCGACGCACCATTGAACGCGGGCAGGCCCTCTTTCACGCCGGCGACACGTTCCTGTCGCTGTTTGCGGTGCGCACCGGCTTCTTCAAGACCACCGTCGTGGCCGAGGACGGACGCGACCAGGTCACGGGCTTCCAGATGGCAGGCGAGCTGCTCGGGCTGGACGGTATCGGCACCGAGCGTCACGCCTGCGACGCGGTGGCGCTGGAGGACTCCACCGTGTGCGTGATTCCCTACGGCCAGCTCGAAGGGCTGTCCCAGGAGATCACCGACCTCCAGCGTGTCTTCCACAAGATCATGAGCCGGGAGATCGTGCGCGAGCACGGCGTCATGCTCCTGCTGGGCAGCATGCGTGCCGAAGAGCGGCTGGCGGCCTTCCTGCTCAACCTGACCCAGCGGCTGCACGCGCGCGGGTTCTCGCGCAGTGCGCTCGTGCTGCGCATGTCGCGCGAGGAGATCGGCAGCTACCTCGGCCTGAAGCTCGAGACGGTGAGCCGCACCTTCTCCCGCTTCCAGGCAGACGGCATCCTCGAGGTCAAGCAGCGCGACATCCGCATCCTCGACCAGGACGGCCTGAGGACGCTCGTCAACAGAAGCAGCTGCTAGATAGCGTTCGGCGGCTCAGTCCGGATCCTGCTCGTGGAGCAGGAGCGCGGTGATGGAGCAGCCCAGCGCGATCACCCCCCACAAGAGCAGGAACGTCAGGGTGTAGACCGCTTGGCGAGAAAGCTCCATCGGCTCGCCGCCAAACCACGACAGCGCAGCCGGGTCGACCACCGCGAATAGCAGCGTCTCCAGGATGCCCGCGGTGACGAAGGACGGCCACAGGATCGACAGCGCGCGCTCCAGCCGCCCCATGCCGTGCCCCATTGGCTTGCGCATCGCGTGCCTTCAGGGGCGCGTAGAGGCGGTGGCCGCGTGGTTGCGCGCCTGGACAGCCGCGCGCTGCGAGGCGGACTCGCCTGGCTCGCCAGCCACCACGGGGTCCGCACCGCGGATCGCCACCACCGCCGTGGCCAGGCTCGCCACCACCACAACCAGCGGGCCGCCGATGACGAGCCAGAGCATCCGGTAGCGCCACCAGGGCTGTGCGCCGGGCCCGGCCTCGGCTTGTGGCCTGCCCATCGAGGTCTCGTTCATGTTTTCTCCTTCCTCGCCTTTTTAGCGCACCACCACGAAGGTGGACTTCTCGACTACGACGACCGGCTCGGTATCCGGCGCGGTCGCCAGGCGCTGCACGCGCAGCCGGATCGGGTGCGCGCCGCTGCCCAGGCCCTGCCAGGACTCGGGCAGCAGCTGCACCGCCAGCGGCATCCAACGCGCCTGCGCCGGATCGACCTCGATCTCGTCGCGGCCGGCAATGCGCGCCCCGGCCAGGCCCTCCACCTCCACCCGGTAGCGCTGCGGGGTCTCGGTGGCGTTCATGAGGTGCAGGCGGTAGCTGTTCTCCATGCGGCCGCCCTCGGCCAGGCGCGACAGCGCCCCCCGGTCCCGCACCACATCGACCTTGAACGGCGCGCGCAACGCCAGGCTCAGGGCCAGGGCGCTCACGATGAGCAGCAGCACGCCGGTGTACACGAGCACCCGTGGCCGCAGCACACGCCGCCAGGTCTGCGCCCGGCCCCAGCCCTGGGCCAGGCTGTTCTGCGTGGCGTAGCGCACGAGGCCGCGCGGGTAACTCATCTTGTCCATGACCTGGTCGCACACGTCCACGCAGGCGGCGCAGCCGATGCACTCGTACTGCTGCCCGTCGCGGATGTCGATGCCTGTGGGACACACCTGCACGCACAGCCCGCAATCGATGCAGTCGCCCAGCCCGACAGCACGCGGTTCGGCCTTGCGGCTGCGCGAGCCGCGCGGATCGCCCCGCCCCGCGTCGTAGCCGATGATCAGCGTGTCGCGGTCGAACATCGCGCCCTGGAAACGCGCATACGGGCACAGGTACTTGCAGACCTGCTCGCGCATCCAGCCTGCGTTGCCGTAAGTGGCCAGCCCGTAAAAGAGCACCCAGAACCATTCCCACGGGCCGAAGTCCAGGGTGAAGGCCTCGCCCCACAGGGCCTTGATGGGCGTGAAGTAGCCCACCAGCGTGAAGCCGGTCCACAGCGCGATGGTGATCCACGCACCGTGTTTGGCAGCCTTGCGCCAGACCTTCTCGATGCTCCACGGTGCCTCATCCAGTCGCATGCGTTCGATGCGATCGCCCTCGATGCGGCGCTCCACCCACATGAAAATCTCGGTGTAGACCGTCTGGGGGCAGGCGTAACCGCACCACAGCCGACCGGCTACGGCCGTGAAGAGGAACAGCGAGTAGGCGCTGACGACCAGGAGCCCCGTCAGGTAGATGAAGTCCTGCGGATACAGCACCAGCCCGAAGACGTAGAAGCGTCGCGAGGCCAGGTCGAAGAGCACGGCCTGGCGGTCGTTCCAGGTCAGCCAGGGCAGCCCGTAGTACAGCAGTTGTGTCGCCCACACCAGGGCCCATCGCCAACCCGCGAACCAGCCCCCCACGCTGCGGGGGTAGATCTTCTTCTGCTTCTGATACAGGGAGACGATGCTGACGGACGCATCGTCTGCCTCGAGCACGGGAGCCGGAGCAGTCATCCCCGGCTCATCTAGCGGCCACGGTGGAGGTCTGGGACAGGCTGAGCACGTAGCCCGACAGGACGTGGATCTGCTCGGCCGACAGCCTTGCCTCGAAGGCCGGCATCACGTTCTGCTTGCCGGTGTTGATCATCGTCACGATCGTGGACTCACCCCATCCGTGCAGCCAGATCGGGTCGGTGAGGTTGGGCGCGCCCACCGCCTGGTTGCCCTTGCCGTCCACCCCATGGCAGGCCGCGCATACACCGAAGCGGGGCTTGCCGAGACTCGCGGCCACCGGATCGTGCGCGCTTCCGGACAAGCTCAGCACGTACTGCGCCACGTTGCGCACCTCGTCAGGCGAGCCCAGGGCCGTCGCCATGGGAGGCATCACGCCGATGCGGCCCTTGGTGATGGTTTCCTTGACCTTCTCCAGCGTGCCGCCGTGCAGCCAGTCGCCATCAGTCAGGTTCGGAAATCCCTTGCTGCCCTTTGCATCGGAACCGTGACACGCCGAGCAGTGGTTCAGATACAGGCGCTCGCCAATGCCCTGGGCCTGCGAATCACGAGCCAGTTGCGCGGCATCCATCGTCGCGAAGCGGGCATAGACCGGCTTCAGCGCTGCCTCGGCGCGCGCGTTCTCTTCCGCGAGCTGCGTCGCGCTGGACCACTTGTAGGTGCCCTCGTGGCTGCCCAGACCCGGATAGAGAACCAGGTACGCGAGCGCGAAGGCCACGGTGATCACGAACAGCCACATCCACCAACGTGGCAGCGGGTTGTTCAGTTCGCGCAGGTCCTCGTCCCAGACGTGACCCGTGGTGTTGTCCTGTCCCATCACCTTGCGCCGGCTGGCAATGACCAGCAGCACGAGGCAGGCCAGCAGGCCCAGCAACGTGACGGCAGCGATGTAGATCGACCACCCTCCGGAGACGAAATCGCTCATGGCCGACCCTCCTGCTGGATGTCCTCGACGAAAGGCAACCGTGCGGCATCATCGAAGGCGTCGCGCCGCTTGCGTTGCCACGTCCACACCATGATCGCCACGAAGATCAACAGGCTGAACACCGTGACGGCACTGCGCAGGTCATTGAGATCCATTGCGTCCTCCCTCTTTCACTTCACCGCGGTGCCGAGCACCTGCAGGTAGGCCACCAGCGCGTCCAGCTCGGTGCGCCCCTTGACGGCCTGCGCCGCGGCGGCGATATCGGCGTCCGCGTACGGCACGCCAACCACACGCAGGGCGCGCATGCGCGGAGCGACGGACTCGGGCTCCACGGCGGCCTTCTCGAGCCAGGGGTACGCCGGCATGTTCGATTCCGGCACCAGCGAGCGCGGCGACACCAGGTGCAGCCGCTGCCAGTCGTCGCTGTACTTGCCGCCCACGCGGTGCAGGTCCGGTCCGGTGCGCTTGCTGCCCCACTGGAAGGGGTGGTCGTAGACGAACTCGCCAGCCTTGGAGTACGGGCCGTACCGCAGCACCTCCGAACGCAGGGGTCGCACCATCTGCGAGTGGCAGTTGTAGCAACCCTCGCGGATGTAGACGTCGCGGCCGGCTAGCTGCAGGGCGGTGTAGGGCCTGAGACCCTCCACCGGCTGCGTCGTGGATCGCTGGAAGAAGAGCGGGACGATCTCCACCAGACCCCCGGCGGCGATCGCCACCAGGATGAGGACGATCATCAGGAAGTTGCTGGTCTCGATGCGCTCGTGACCGGTGGGCGCCGTGGATTGCTGTGCCATGTTGCGTTCCTCCCGGCCTCAGGCGTGTGCCAGCGCGACGGCCGGCACCTGGACATCGACCTTCCGGCCGTTGCGAACCGTCATCACCACGTTCCAGGCCATGATCAGCATGCCGCCCAGGTACAGCAGGCCGCCGACCAGGCGAATGACGTAGAACGGGAAGGTGGCCTTGACGCTTTCCACGAAGGTGTTGGCCAGCGTCCCGTCCACGTTCACCGCGCGCCACATCAGGCCCTGCATCACGCCGGCGATCCACATCGCGGCGATGTAGAGCACGATGCCCACGGTGGCGATCCAGAAGTGCAGCTCGATGGCGCGGGTGCTGTGCATCGAGCTCCGGCCGTACATGCGCGGGATGAGGTGATACAGGCAGCCCATCGAGACCAGGCCCACCCACCCGAGCGCGCCGCTGTGCACGTGCCCCACCGTCCAGTCCGTATAGTGGCTCAGCGCATTCACCGTCTTGATCGACATCATCGGCCCCTCGAAGGTCGACATGCCGTAGAACGAAAGCGAGACGATGAGGAACTTCAGGATCGGGTCGTCGCGCAGCTTGTGCCACGCACCCGAGAGCGTCATGACCCCGTTGATCATCCCGCCCCAGCTTGGCGCCAGCAGCACGAGCGAGAACAGCATGCCGATGGACTGCGCCCAGTCCGGCAGCGCCGTGTAGTGCAGGTGGTGCGGGCCCGCCCACATGTAGGTGAAGATCAGCGCCCAGA
>JBMOGN010000118.1:0-10324 GCA_049318345.1 Rubrivivax sp.
ACAGCGCCGGCATCACGTTCTTCATGCCTTCGGAGGCCTTGACGAACGAGCAGCCGATGATGGAGGCGATGATCGACACGCCACCCAGCACCAGCGGGTAGACGACTGCCGTGGCGCCGCCGGAGGTCACCATCAGTGCGCCCAGGGCCATGGTCGCGATGAGCGTCACGGCGTAGGTCTCGAAGAGGTCTGCCGCCATGCCGGCGCAGTCGCCCACGTTGTCGCCCACGTTGTCGGCGATCACCGCCGGGTTGCGCGGGTCATCCTCGGGGATCCCGGCTTCCACCTTGCCCACGAGGTCGGCGCCCACGTCCGCACCCTTGGTGAAGATGCCGCCGCCCAGGCGGGCGAAGATCGAGATCAGCGAGGAGCCGAAGGCCAGGCCCAGCAGCGGCTTGAGCGTGGAGGAATCGGGCTTGGCCAGACCGCCGATGAGCAGGAAGAAGAGCCCCACGCCCAGCAGGCCCAGGCCCACGACCAGCATCCCGGTGATGGCGCCGCCCTTGAAGGCGACGTCCAGCGCCGGGCCGATGCCGCGGGTGGCCGCCTGCGCCGTGCGCACGTTGGCCCGCACCGACACGTTCATGCCGATGAAGCCGCACGCGCCCGACAGCACCGCGCCCAGCACGAAGCCGACGGCCGTCATGGTGCCCAGCCCCGGGGTCACCAGGATCAGCACGGCCAGGATCACACCGACGATGCCGATGGTCTTGTACTGCCGGGCCAGGTAGGCGGCTGCGCCTTGCTGGATGGCCCCGGCGATTTCCTGCATCCGCGCGTTGCCGGCATCCTGCGACAGGATCCAGCTTCTCTGGACGAATCCGTAGATCACGGCCAGCAGGCCGCATCCCAGCGCCAGGTACAGCGCCTTCGTGATGGACATCGAGTCTCTCCTTATTGTGGTGAGTGGAACGTTCCTCGCAAACCCGTCGATGCTAAGGGGAAGCGCGTCTGCCGGGGCCCGGTATTTTCCTGCGTTGCCCGCTTCGGCCGCCGGCGTCAGAAGACCGCAAGACCGCCCCGTAGAATCCGGGTCAACCCTGATTCGAAGGACTCCCTGCCACCATGAGCCTGCACAACGTCACCCCCGGAGCCAAGTCGCCCGACGAGTTCAACGTGATCATCGAGATCCCGATGAACGCCGACCCGATCAAGTACGAAGTCGACGAGGAGAGCGGGGCGCTGTTCGTGGACCGCTTCATGGCCACGGCGATGCACTACCCCTGCAATTACGGCTACATCCCGCAGACGCTGGCCGACGACGGCGACCCCGTGGACGTGCTCGTGGTCACGCCCGTGCCGCTCATCCCGGGCGTGGTCGTCACCTGCCGGCCCCTGGGTATCCTGAAGATGCAGGACGAGGCGGGCGGCGACAACAAGTTGCTTGCCGTGCCCACCGACAAGATCCTGTCGATCTACAGCCAGTGGAAGAAGCCCGAGGACCTCAACCCCCTGCGCCTGAAGACCATCCAGCACTTCTTCGAGCACTACAAGGATCTGGAGCCCGGCAAGTGGGTTAAGGTGGTCGGCTGGGAAGGCCCCGAGTCCGCGCGGCAGGAAGTCATCGAGGGGATGAAGAACTGGGCGGGGCGTCACCCTTCCTGAACGGGTTGCGTTCGCGCAGCTCGTCCACGTAGCTCGCCACACCCGCGCCCTCGCGAGCGAGGAAATCCGCCACCGCGTCGGCGAACCGGGCGTCGCGCAGCCAGTGCGCCGAGGTCGTCACCACCGGCAGCAGGCCGCGCGCCATCTTGTGCTCGCCCTGCGCACCGCCCTCGAAGCGCACGAATCCCTGCTCGATGCACCACTGCAGCGGCTGGTAGTAGCAGGCCTCGAAGTGCAGGCAGGCGATGTGCTCGAGGCATCCCCAGTAGCGGCCCCAGGCCACGCCGCGCTGGCGGTCGATGCCCACGAGCGACGCCGCCACGCGCGCGCCGTCGCGCTTGGCCACGAACATCAGCCACAGGCCGGGCAGGGTGGCCGCCGTCTCGCGAAAGAATTCGCGGGTGAGGTAGGGGGCCGAGCCGTGCGCGGCGTAGGTGCTGCAGTAGCACGCGTAGAAGAAGTCCCAGCTGGCCTCGTCGATCTCGGCGCCTTCCAGCGCGCGGAAGCTCACGCCGGCCTCTGCCACCCGGCGCCTCTCCTGCGCGATGTTCTTGCGCTTGTGACGCTGGAGCGTGCCCAGGAAGGCGGCGAAGTCGGGGCAGGGCTGCGCCACATCTGCCTGCCAGTGGAACTGCACGCCCTCCCGGATCAGCCAGCCGTCCTGCTCCAGGGCTGCCCGGTCCTCGTCGGCGGGAAACAGCAGGTGTGCCGAGGACAGCTTTTGCTGCTCGGCCAGCAGGCGGATGCTCCGTGCCAGGTGCAGACGCGCCTGCCCATCGCGTGCGAGCAGGCGTGAGCCGGGCACGGGCGTGAAGGGGGAGGCGCCCAGCAGCTTGGGGTAGTAGCGCAGCCCATGCCGGTTGTAGGCGTCGGCCCAGGCCCAGTCGAAGACGTACTCGCCCCAGGAGTGGGCCTTGAGGTAGAGGGCGGCTGCGCCGACGAGGCGGCCTTCCTGCTTCAGGGTGACGAATCGTGGTGACCAGCCGGTCGACGCCACGGCGCTGCCGCTGCGGTGCAGCGCCAGCAGCCAGGCGTGGCGCATGAAGGGCGTCGGCCGGGCCTGCTGATCCAGCAGCTCATCCCAGGAGGCGGGGTCGATCTCGGCCGGGTCGTCGTGCACCCGGGTGAGATAATCCGCGCCCGTGTTCGAACACGCCCCACTCATTCAGTCCACCCCATGGTGAAGGTCGCGCTGGCCCAGGTCAATCCGGCCGTGGGCGACATCGCAGGCAATGTCGGCCTGTTGGCCGCTTCGGCCCGTCAGGCCTGGGAGCAGGGCGCCCGGCTCGTGCTGGCCCCGGAACTGGCGCTCACCGGCTACCCGCCCGAGGACCTGCTCCTGCGGCCAGCCTTCATGCAGGCCTGCGAGCAGGGCCTGGAGGACCTGGCCCGGATGGTGTCGGATCTGGAGGGTCTGCATCTGGTGGTGGGACACCCGGCGCGACGGCAGCGGGTCGGGGGTCAGCGCACGAAGTCTATGGCCGTTCCCGACCGGCTGAACGCCGCGTCGGTGCTGGCGGGCGGCCGGATCGTCGAGTCCTACTTCAAGCGCGAGCTGCCCAACTACCAGGTCTTCGACGAGCGGCGCTACTTCGTCTCCGGCCGCGAGGCGGGATTCGGCCCGGTCGTCTTCGAGGTGCAGGGCGTGCGCTTCGGCCTGCTCGTATGCGAGGACGCCTGGTTCGACGAGCCCGGGGAACTCGCGCGCGTAGCCGGCGCCCAGGCGCTGTGTGTGCTCAACGCCTCCCCCTTCCACCTGGACAAGCCCGTGGAGCGCGAGTCGCGCATGGCCGAGCGCGCCCGCGCGCTGGGCCTGCCCGTGCTCTATGCCCACCTGGTGGGGGGCCAGGACGAGGTAGTCTTCGACGGCGCGTCGTTCGCGGTGGATGCTCGCGGCATGCTCCAGGCCCGCGCTCCCATGTTCGAGGCCTGCTGCGAGATGCTCGAGGTCGGCGCCGACGGGACGGTCCGGGGCGCTGTGGCGCCCTTGCCGAGCCTCGAGGAGCAGGCCTGGAGGGCCCTTGTCACGGGCGTGCGCGACTACATCGGCAAGAACCGGTTCCCCGGGGCGATCATCGGGCTCTCGGGAGGCATCGACTCCGCACTCGTGCTGGCCATCGCCGTCGATGCCCTGGGGGCCGCCCGGGTCCGCACGGTGATGATGCCCTCGCCCTACACGGCCGACATCTCCTGGCTGGATGCGCGGGACATGGCCGCCCGGCTGGGCGTGCGCTACGACGAGATCGCGATCCACCCCATGTTCGAGGCCTTCGAGGCGAGCCTGGCCCCCCACTTTGCCGGGTTGGCGGCAGATGCCACCGAGGAGAACATCCAGGCCCGCATCCGGGGGACGCTGCTGATGGCGCTGTCCAACAAGACCGGATCGATCGTCCTGACCACCGGCAACAAGAGCGAGATGGCCACCGGCTACTGCACGCTGTATGGCGACATGGCCGGCGGCTTCGCCGTCATCAAGGATGTGGCCAAGACCCTCGTGTACCGGCTCGCGAACTGGAAGAACGCCCAGCCCGTGAGGCGGGCCGACGGCAGCGTCGGCCCGGTCATTCCCGAGCGCATCATCACCCGTGCGCCGTCGGCCGAGTTGCGGCCCGACCAGACCGACCAGGACAGCCTGCCGCCCTACGAGGTGCTCGATGCCATCCTGCACCTGTACATGGAGGAGGACCGCAGCGTCGAGGAGATCGTCGCGGTCGGCCACGCCCGCGAGGACGTCGAACGCGTGACGCGGCTCATCAAGATCAACGAGTACAAGCGCCGCCAGGCGCCGGTGGGCATCCGCATCACCCATCGCGCCTTCGGTCGGGATTGGCGCTATCCCATCACCTCGGGCTTCCGTGCTTGAATAGGGGCCGGCAACTTCCTGCGCAGGCGACCACCATGAAGCAGATCACCGCCATCATCAAGCCCTTCAAGCTCGAGGAAGTCCGCGAGGCGCTGGCCGACGTGGGGGTATCGGGCCTGACGGTCACCGAGGTCAAGGGCTTCGGCCGGCAGAAGGGGCACACCGAGCTCTACCGCGGGGCCGAGTACGTCGTCGACTTCCTGCCCAAGGTCCGCGTGGAGGTCGTGGTGCGCGACGCCGACGTGGAGCGCTGCGTCGAGGCTATCGTCAAGGCCGCGCGCACCGGCAAGATCGGCGACGGCAAGATCTTCGTGACCACGGTGGAGCAAGTGGTGCGCATCCGCACCGGCGAGACCGACGAGTCGGCGGTCTGAGGACGCTTCAGATCCGACGCAGGTCCTCGGCGCGCGACGCCGAGGCCGCCTGCCGATGCAGTGTGTCCAGCAGCTCGCCCGCCTGCCGGCCCGTGTGCAGCGCCTGCAGCTGCGACGCCGACAGGAAGCCTTCGTCCACCGTGTGGCGCATGAAGGCCAGCAGGGTGTCGTAGAAGCCAGCCACATTGAGCAGCCCGATGGGCTGGTCGTGATAGCCCAGGTGGCGCCAGGTCCACACCTCGTACAGCTCCTCCAGGGTGCCGATGCCGCCGGGCAGCGCGAGGAAGGCATCTGCCCTCTCGGCCATCATCTGCTTGCGCTGGTGCATGGTGTCGACGACGAACTGCTCATGCAGGCTCGAATGCGCGACTTCGCGCTCGAACAGGGTGCGGGGGATCACCCCGACCACGTGCCCGCCATGTCGCAGCGCGGCGTCTGCCACCAGGCCCATCAGGCCGACATTGCCGCCCCCGTAGACGAGCTGCCAGCCCCGCCGGCCAATCTCCTGCCCGACCTCGACGGCAGCCTGCGCGTAGTCGTCTCGGCTGCCCGCGCGCGAGCCGCAGTAGACACACAGCGAGAAGCGATCACCCTTCATCGGCGCGATTCTGCCCCAGACCCGCGTGCGCGTCGGGCTCACCGGAGCGGGCCGCATGGACGAGCCGGGTGCCGCAGACCAGGTCATGGGCAAACTGGCGTGACGGCAACAGCAGGCTGGACAACGCGTACACGGCGACCGAGCCGGAGAGCAGCCCCGCCACCTGCAGGCCGCTGCCTATCCCACCCCAGCCGGCCACGAAAAGCGCCGGCAGCACCCAGACCCAGCTGGCCAGGTAGCGGGCGGCTGCCCGGGGCTGGGACACCAGGCGTCCCTGGGCCGTGACGAGCCGGATGTGCCAGGTCTTCATCGCCAGCGTCTGGCCCGTGCGCGACCAGAACCAGATGAAGTAGATGCCGATGACGATGAACAGGAAGGCGCGCAGCCCATTCTGGCCGTGCAGGGCGTGTCGCTGCTGCGTCAGCGCCGAATAGAGATAGCCGGCCATCACCACCACGCCGAACAGCAGCATGCTCTCGTAGACGAAGCAGGCCATGCGCCGGGTCAGCCCCGGCGCCTGCATCGTTTCGCCGGGGCGCTGCAGGCTCGTCACAGTCAGGGGGTGTCGGGGTCCGACTCGGCGCCAGCCGGCGAGGAGGCGGAGGCTGCGGCCACGATAGCCGCCGGGGCCTGCGGCCCGCGCGTGGGCAGCAGCGTCGTGGGGTCGACGAATTCTCTCGTCGCGGCGATCTTCGGCAAGCCGGGCTGCTGGTGCGCCGGCGGGCGCGAAGCGCGGGAGACCAGCGTGGTGGTGGCGCCCGGGCGCGCCTGCACCACCGTGGGCGCCACCGGCTTCACGGGCGAGGGCGTGACTGGCAGGGTGACCAGATTCTGCTTGGCCACCACGCCTGCAGCGGCCGGCCGGGCCTCCGTGCGGGCCGACGATGACGCCTGCTCGGCCGCCACCGCCCGGGCTGCCAGGGCGCGGCGCTCCTCCTCGGGCAGGGCCTGGTAGGCCTCCCAGCGGGCCTGACGATCCTCTGGCGTCAGTTGCCGGGCCTCCTGGAACTGCACGCGCGCGCGGCCGCGCTCGGCCGGTGTCATCCGCGACCATTCCGCCATGCGCTCGCGCACTCGGGCCTGCTCGGCTGTCGACATGGCCGGGAACTTCTGTGCCACCTCGAGCCATTTCTGCTTGCGGCCGGCGTCGATCTGGGGCCAGTCCTTCTCGAGCGGGGCCAGCGCCTGGCGTTGCGCGGGGCTCAGGGCAGACCAGCGCGGGCCCTGCTCGCCCGTACGGGCCGGCGAGGGAGCCGTCGCGGAGAGACCAGGCGCGGAGGCCGGGGACGCCGGCCGAGGCTGGGCACTTGGCGAAGCAGCGCAGACCGCCAGCACCACCGCCAGCGCGGGAGCCGCGCTCCGGGCCAGGACGTGCAGGCGCGCGCTCCTCACGGATCGGTGCGCTTGAGGAATTCCGCGAACCCCGGGTCGCTGTAGGCGGCCGGAGGAAGCTCGTCGGCCAGGAGGACGGCGTCCACCTCGGCCGCGGCGTGGATGAGTTGGGAACGGTTGGACTCGTCGATCAGCAACAGGCCGCAGACGAGCACCACCAGGGGGGCGAATGCCGCCAGTCGCCACCACCCGGACTCGCCCAGCGCGATCGAGCCGTTGCCCTGGGCCACCGGCAGGTGCGCTCGCGCGGTCTGGCGGCGTGCCGCCAGTGCAGCTTCGAGCGCGCGCCCGCGCGCGAACTGCAGGCGCTGGCGGATGTCGTGGGGGAGCGGGCCGTCGGAGGCGTCCAGGCGGTCGAGGATGAGCCGCGCCGCCCGGGACTCGAGGCCGGCACGCCGGGTGTCAGTCGGTTCAGTGGTACGGATCACAGATGGATTCCCTTGGCTTTGAGAAACTCCGCCAACGCATGCACGGCCCGGGAGCAGTGCGTTTTCACACTGCCCTCCGAGCAACCCATGACCTTGGCAGTCTCGGCCACGTCGAATTCCTCCCAGTAACGCAGGAGGAAGGCTTCCCGTTGACGCGGCGGCAGCTCCGACAATGCACTTTCGATGGCTTGCAAGGTCTGTTCCCGCTCAAGGGAGTCGACCGGACTGTCGCTGCGCTGGCTGTCCGACTGCGACAGCAGCGACTCCAGAAGGTCGAAATCCCCCCCATCGTCGCTGCCCTCGAGGTCGGAGAGGTTGGAGAAGACCGCGCTGCGGACCTTCTGCCGCCTGAACCAGTCCATCGTGGCGTTCGACAGGATGCGCTGGAACAGCAGCGGCAACTCCTGCGCCGGCCTGTCCGCGTAGCGCTCGGCCAGACGGATCATGGAATCCTGCACGATATCCAGGGCCGCGTCGTCGTCGCGCACGGCGTAGGCCGTGCGCTTGAAGGCCCGCCTTTCGACGTCCTTCAGAAAGTGCGCGAGTTCTTGGTCTGAGGCCAAAGGCAGGCAGGGCGCGTGGCGCGTCCCCACTGTGGAGGCGCCGCATTATGGGGCCGCACCCGCCCCTTCTCGGGGCGCGCGCCGGATGGTGCGATAATGTGCGTTCGCACAAACGTTGCCGGGTATCCGGGCACCGAGCCGACCGCGGCGCGGCCCCAGGTTCCCTTCCTGTCACCGAACGCGCCTCACAAGGGCGTCGGGAGGTGCACCGACGGATTTTCGTCAGAGAAATTCACCGAGGTTTCCCATGGATATGTCAGCCGCGGAAGTCAAGCGTGCCGCATCGGCACTGCCCGACACCCCTGCCCAGGACCCGAACGGGTCCGAGATCCTGGTGCGCTGCCTGCAGGCAGAAGGCGTCAGGTACCTGTGGGGCTACCCGGGAGGGGCAGTCCTCTACATCTACGACGCCCTGTACAAGCAGGACACCATCGAGCATGTGCTCGTCCGCCACGAACAGGCGGCCGTGCATGCCGCCGACGGCTACGCCCGGGCAACGGGCGATGTCGGCGTGGCCCTGGTGACCTCCGGACCGGGCGTCACCAATGCCATCACCGGGATCGCCACCGCCTACATGGACTCGATCCCCATGGTGATCATCACCGGGCAGGTGCCGACCCCGGCCATCGGCCTGGATGCCTTCCAGGAATGCGACACGGTGGGGATCACGCGCCCGATCGTGAAGCACAACTTCCTCGTCAAGGACGTGCGCGACCTGGCGCTGACGATGAAGAAGGCCTTCCACATCGCGCGCACGGGCCGGCCCGGGCCGGTGGTGGTGGACGTGCCGAAGGACGTCTCGCTCAAGACCTGCGCCTTCCACTACCCGGAAAAGGTGGAGATGCGCTCCTACAACCCGGTGCGCAGGGGGCACGCGGGCCAGATCCGCAAGGCCGTGCAACTGCTGCTGGGCGCGAGCCGCCCCTACATATACACCGGCGGCGGCGTCATCCTCGGCAACGCCTCGGCCGAGCTCCGCGAGCTCATCGACCTGCTCGGCTACCCCTGCACCAACACCCTCATGGGGCTCGGGGCCGTGCCCGCCTCGCATCCCCACTTCCTGGGCATGCTCGGAATGCACGGCACCTACGAGGCCAACATGACCATGCAGCACTGCGACGTGCTGCTGGCCGTGGGGGCCCGTTTCGACGACCGGGTCATCGGCAACCCTCGCCACTTCGCCCAGGTCGAGCGCAAGATCATCCATGTGGACATCGATCCGTCCTCGATTTCCAAGCGCGTCAAGGTCGACATCCCCATCGTCGGCGATGTGCGGGAGGTGCTGCAGGAGCTGATCTCGCAGATCAGGGAGGCCCAGTCCCGGCCCGACGCGGCCGCGCTCCAGGCCTGGTGGAACCAGATCGGGCAGTGGCGCGGGCGCCAGTGCCTGAACTACCGCTCGAGCGACGAGGTCATCAAGCCCCAGATGGTGGTGGAGACGCTGCACCGCCTGACGCGAGGCACCGATTGCTACGTCACCTCCGATGTCGGGCAGCACCAGATGTGGGCGGCCCAGTACTACGGCTTCGAGGAGCCACGGCGCTGGATCAACTCCGGTGGCCTGGGGACGATGGGCGTGGGCCTGCCCTACGCCATGGGCATCAAGCTGGCCCGGCCCGATGCCGATGTGTTCTGCATCACGGGCGAGGGCTCCATCCAGATGTGCCTGCAGGAGCTGTCGACCTGCCTGCAATACAACACCCCGGTGAAGATCGTCTCGCTGAACAACCGCTACCTGGGCATGGTGCGGCAGTGGCAGCAGCTGGACTACGGCGGCCGCTACTCCCACAGCTACATGGACGCGCTGCCTGACTTCGTGAAGCTCGCCGAGGCCTATGGTCACGTCGGCCTGCGCATCGACAAGCCGGGCGACGTCGAGGGTGCGCTGCGCGAGGCGATCCGCCTGAAGGACCGCACGGTCTTCCTGGATGTCCGCACCGACCAGACCGAGAACGTCTGGCCGATGGTGCAGGCTGGCAAGGGCATCACGGAGATGCTGCTGGGCTCGGAAGACCTGTAGGGCCCTCGCGGCAACTGCAGGCGGCCCGCCCACAAGGCGGCCCGACCAGCCGGTGCCGCGCAACCCTGATCCGCTCTCCGACCTTCATCCTCCCTTACTCAACCATCCCAGCGAGCTGCGCCCGAAGCCTCCTACGAGGAGAGCCCCTGGAGCGCGGGCGCGAAGGAGCCGTTCACCATGAAGCACATCATCGCCGTCCTGCTCGAGAACGAGCCCGGTGCCCTCTCGCGCGTGGTCGCGCTGTTCTCGGCGCGCGGCTACAACATCGAGAGCCTCACGGTGGCCGCGACCGAGGACGCCTCGCTGTCACGGATGACCATCGTCACCGCAGGCTCCGACGAGGTGATCGAGCAGATCACCAAGCACCTGAACCGCCTGATCGAGGTGGTGAAGGTGGTGGACCTCACGGAAGGCAGCTTCACCGAGCGCGAGCTCATGCTGATCAAGGTCCGCGCCGTGGGCAAGGAGCGCGAGGAGATGA
>JBMOGN010000119.1:0-10233 GCA_049318345.1 Rubrivivax sp.
TGGAGACCACGGTGGTGCGCACCGAGGCCGAGGCGCTGCTGCTCGAGAACAACCTCATCAAGACGCTGGACCCGCGCTTCAACATCCTCTTTCGCGACGACAAGAGCTACCCCTACCTGAAGCTCACCGGCACCGCCGGCTCCGGGGCCGTGGCGGCCACCGCCTCGCAGCGCTTCCCGCGGGTGGCCTACTACCGCGGCGCGGTCGACCGCCGGCACCGCTACTTCGGCCCCTACCCGGGCGCCTGGGCGGTGAAGGAGACCATCCTGCTGATCCAGAAGGCCTTCCGCCTGCGCACCTGCGAGGACACCGTCTTCGCCAACCGCTCGCGGCCCTGCCTGCTGTACCAGATCCAGCGCTGCTCGGGCCCGTGCGTGGGCCTGGTGGCGCCGCAGGACTATGACCGCGACGTGCGCGATGCCGAGGCCTTCCTGCGCGGCGACTCCCAGCACGTGCTCGACGAACTCCAGCAGCGCATGCTCGCCCACGCCGAGGTGCTGGCCTTCGAGCAGGCGGCGCAGGTGCGCAATCAGATCGCGGCGCTGTCGCGTGTGCTGCACCAGCAGTCGGTGGAGGCCAGCAGCCTGTCGGCCTCCGAGCGCGACGTGGACATCCTGGCCGTGAAGGTCCAGGGCGGCCGCGCCTGCGTGAACCTGGCCATGGTGCGTGGCAGCCGCCACCTGGGTGACCGCGCCTTCTTCCCCAAGCACGTGGAAGAGGCGACATCGGTGGCGGATGCCCCCGACGACGTGTCCGAAGACGGCGGGCAGGCCGCAGTCGGTCCGCCGCCGCCCGAGGTGCAGGTGCTGGAGGCCTTCGTCGCCCAGCACTACCTCGCGCAGCCGGCGCCGCCCCTGCTGGTGCTCAGCCACCCGGTGGCCCCGGCGCTCATCGAGGCGCTGGCGCAGGCCGGCGGCGCCCGGGTGCGCGCCGTGCACCAGCCCCGCGAGCAGCGGCGCGTCTGGCTCGACATGGCCGTCAAGGGCGCCGGCCTGGCCCTGGCGCGGCTGCTGGCCGAAGAGGGCTCGCAGCGCGAGCGCACCCGGGCCCTGGCCGAGGTGCTGGACCTGGACGACGCGAACCTGGACGCCCTGCGCATCGAGTGCTTCGACATCAGCCACACCGCCGGTGAGGCCACCCAGGCCTCGTGCGTGGTCTACGAGAACCACGGCATGCGGCCGGACCAGTACCGGCGCTTCAACATCGAGGGCGTGACCGGTGGCGACGACTACGCCGCCATGCGCCAGGTGCTCACGCGCCGTTACGCGCGGCTGGCCGAGGCGGCTGCTGCGTCGGCTGCTGCTTCTGCCTCGGAGTCTGCCGCGGAGCCTGCCGCCGAGCCGGCCACCGCGGCCGCCGCACCCCCCAACGCCCGCGCGCGCCTGCCCGACCTCGTGCTCGTGGACGGTGGCCGCGGGCAGGTGTCGATGGCGCGCGAGGTCTTCGAGGACCTCGGCCTGGACAGCGCCCTGATCGTTGGCGTCGAGAAGGGGGAGGGGCGCAAGGTCGGACTGGAGGAGCTCGTCTTTGCCGACGGGCGGCCCAAGGTGGCCCTCGGTCGCGATTCCGCGGCCCTCATGCTCGTGGCCCAGATCCGTGACGAGGCGCACCGCTTCGCCATCACCGGCATGCGCGCGCGCCGCGCCAGCGCCCGCACCGGGGGCAGCCGCCTGGAGGAGATACCCGGCGTGGGCCCGAAGCGCCGCGCCCGGCTGCTGCAGCGTCTCGGCGGTGTGCGCGGGGTGACGGCGGCCAGCGTGGACGAGCTCTGCTCGGTGGAAGGCGTCTCGCGCGAGCTGGCCGAAGAGATCTACCGCGCCCTGCACTGACCCGAAGGCCGGGCACAATCCCCCCATGTTCTGGACCCTGCCGACGCTGTTGACCTGGGCGCGCATCCTCGCGATCCCGCTCATCGTGGCGATCTTCTACCTGCCGGCGGAAGCCGCCACGCGCAACCTCGCGGCCACGGTCGTCTTCGTCCTCATCGCGCTGACCGATTGGCTCGATGGCTGGCTCGCGCGAAAACTCAACCAGACTTCCTCCTTCGGCGCCTTCCTCGACCCGGTGGCCGACAAGCTGCTGGTGAGTGCCGCGCTGCTCATCCTGCTGCAGCTCGACCGCGTCAACGCCTTCGTCGCCCTGGTGATCATCGGGCGCGAGATCACCATCTCCGCGCTGCGCGAATGGATGGCGCAGATCGGCGCCTCACGCAGCGTGGCGGTGCACATGCTGGGCAAGGTCAAGACCGTGGTGCAGATGGTGGCTATTCCCTTCCTGCTCTTCGACGGCGCCCTCTTTGACGTGATCGACACCCGGCTGTGGGGCACCTTCCTCATCTACGCCGCCGCGGTGCTGACGATCTGGTCGATGGTGTACTACCTGCGCAAGGCGCTGCCCGAGATCCGGGCTCGCGCCCGATGAACGACACCGAGGACCGCCGCGCCGCGCTGCTCGCGGCCATGCCCGTGGTCTTCGTGCTCATCTGGAGCACCGGCTTCGTGGTGGCGCGCGTGGGCATGCCCCACGCCCCGCCGATGGGCTTTCTCGCCTGGCGCTTCGCGCTGTCGGTGCTCGCGTTCCTGGTGTGGATCCGCTGGTCGGGGGCTGCCTGGCCGAGCGGGCGCGCGCAGATGGCCCACCTGGCGGTGGTGGGCGTGCTCATGCACACCTGCTACCTGGGCGGGGTGTGGGCGGCCGTCAAGGGTGGCATGTCGGCCGGCACCTCGGCGCTGATCGTGGGCCTGCAGCCGCTGCTCACGGCGCTGTGGCTGTCGGCGCGCGGCCACGGCCAGCGCGCCACGGCTCGCCAGTGGGCCGGGCTCGTGCTCGGGCTGGGCGGCCTCACGCTCGTGGTCTGGCGCAAGCTCGGGCTGGGCGAGGCGAGCCTGCCCACGCTCGCGCTGGCCGTCGGGGCGCTGCTGGGCATCACCGCCGGCACGCTGTACCAGAAGCGCTTCGTGCAGCCGGCCGATGTGCGCACGGCCAATGTGGTGCAACTGCTGGCCGCGCTCGCGGTGGCGCTGCCGCTGGCGCTGGCCGAGTCCGAGCCCGTGCGCTGGGAGCCGGCCATGATCGGCGCGATGGCCTGGTCGGTGCTCGTGCTGACCCTGGGCGGCAGCTCGCTGCTGATGCTGCTCATCCAGCGTGGCGCGGCCACCCGGGTCACGAGCCTGCTGTACCTCGTGCCGCCGTGCACGGCGGTGCTGGCCTGGCTGATGTTCGGCGAAGCCCTCACGGGCCTCGTGCTGCTGGGCATGGTGCTCACGGCCCTGGGCGTGTGGCTCGTCATTCACCAGCCGGCGCCTGCGCCGGCGAACGCCTCGCGCGACAATCCGGCCTGAAGGAGACCCGAGCCATGAACGCACCCATTCGCATTGCCGTGATCGCCGGCGACGGCATCGGCCAGGAGGTCATGCCCGAAGGGCTGCGCGCACTGGACGAGGCAGCGCGCCGCTTCGGCGTGGCGCTGCAGCTGGACCACTTCGACTTCGCCAACTGCGAGCACTACGCCCGCCACGGCAAGATGATGCCCGACGACTGGAAGGACCGCATCGGTGGCCACGACGCCATCTTCTTCGGCGCTGTGGGCTGGCCGGTCACGGTGCCTGACCACGTTTCGCTGTGGGGCTCGCTGCTGAAGTTCCGGCGCGAGTTCGACCAGTACGTGAACCTGCGCCCGGCGCGCCTGATGCCCGGCATCCGCTCCCCGCTGGTGGACCGCAACGGCCAGGCGCTGAAGCCTGGCGACATCGACATGCTCATCGTGCGCGAGAACACCGAGGGCGAGTACTCGGCGGTGGGCGGGCGCATGTACGAGGGCACCGAGCGCGAGATCGTCATGCAGCAGACGATCATGTCCCGCACCGGCGTGGACCGCGTGCTGAAGTTCGCCTTCGAGCAGGCCATGCGCCGGCCCCGGCGCAAGCTCACCTCGGCCACCAAGAGCAATGGCATCGCCATCACCATGCCCTACTGGGATGAGCGCGTGGAGGCGATGTCGCGCGCTTTCCCCGAGGTGGCGGTGGACCGCTTCCACATCGACATCCTCACCGCGCACTTCGTGCAGCGCCCGCAGCAGTTCGACGTGGTGGTGGCGAGCAACCTCTTCGGCGACATCCTGTCGGACCTCGGCCCGGCCTGCACCGGCACCATCGGCATCGCGCCTTCGGCCAACCTCAACCCCACGCGCGAGTGGCCGAGCCTGTTCGAGCCGGTGCACGGCTCGGCCCCGGACATCGCCGGGCGAGGCGTGGCCAACCCCATTGGGCAGATCTGGTCGGCGGCGCTGCTGCTGGACTTCTTCGGCCACCGCCAGGCGCACGACTGCATCGTCTCGGCCATCGAGGGCGTGCTGGCCGACTCCCAGGCGCCGCGCACGCGCGACCTCGGGGGGCAGGCCGGCACCCGCGATGTGGGGCTCGCCATCGCCGCGGCCATCACCGGGCATTGAGAGCCCGGCCCGGCCACGCGGCCGCCATCGGCCACCCCCTTGCGGCGCCACAGATGCGCATAGAATCCGCACCTCTCGCGCGGGCCGCCGTTTCGGCCCGGCAACCTGATTCGGGGGAGTGTTGTGAACAAGAGCGAACTCATCGATCACATCGCCAAGGAGGCCGACATCTCCAAGGCTTCGGCCGGCCGAGCCCTGGAGGCCCTCATCGGCGGCGTGAAGGCCACCCTGAAGAAGAACGGCAGCGTGGCGATCGCCGGCTTTGGCACCTTCGCCGTGAGCAAGCGCGCCTCGCGCACCGGCCGCAACCCGCGCACGGGTGCGGCCATCAAGATCAAGTCTGCCAAGGTGCCGAAGTTCCGCCCTGGCAAGGCGCTCAAGGATCACCTGAACTGAAGTGCCCGGGCGCCATCGGGCCTGCGGTTCGAGAGAATCTGCGGGTGCTTAGCTCAGCTGGCAGAGCGGCGCCCTTACAAGGCGTAGGTCGGCGGTTCGATCCCGTCAGCACCCACCACACCCAGATGTCGAAGGCGAACCCCGGTTCGCCTTCGACGCTTGAGCAGGCGGGCCGTCCGCCACGGCCCCGCCACTGACCCCGCTACGGCACGTTGTCCATGTTCGAATTTGTCCGCTCGCACACCCGGCTCTTCCAGTTCATCCTGGTGGTGCTGATCTTCCCGTCCTTCGTCTTCTTCGGCGTCCAGGGCTACACCCGCTTCGCCGACGGCTCCATGCGCGATGTCGCACAGGTGGATGGCCGGGGCATCACGCAGGCCGAATGGGACGCCGCCCACCAGCGCGCCGTGGAACAGATGCGCCGGCAGATGCCCGGCATCGACCCCAAGCTGCTGGACTCCCCCCAGGCGCGACAGGAGACGCTGCAGAACCTGGTGCGCGAGCGCGTGATGCTGGCCGCCGCGAACTCCGCGCATCTCTTCCCCGGTGACGAACGGCTGGCGCGGCTGTTCCGCAGCGATCCGCAGTTCGCCGGCCTGCGCAACCCGGACGGCACGGTCAACAAGGAGCTGCTGTCGGCGCAGGGCATGAGTTCCGAGGGCTTCGCCGAGCAGTTGCGCACCGACCTGGGCGTGCGGCAGGTGATGGCCGGACTGGGCGCCGCCACCATGCTGCCCAAGGCCACCGCGACGCAGACGCTGGAGTCGTGGCTGCAGCGCCGGGAGATCGAGTTCGAGCGTTTCGCGGCGGCCGAGTACGCGGCCCGCGTCAAGCCGGCCGACGCCGACCTGGAGGCCTGGTACAAGGCCAATGAGGCCGTGCTGCGCCTGCCCGAGCAGGCGCAGATCGAGTACGTGGTGCTCGGCCTGGACGCGCTGAAGAAGAACCTGGAGATTCCCGAGGCGGATCTGCAGAAGTACTACGACGACAACGCCGCCCGCTACACCTCGCCCGAGGAGCGCCGCGCCAGCCACATCCTGCTCAATGCGCCGAAGGACATGGCGGCGGCGGAGCGTCAGAAGGTGCGCGACAAGGCGCAGGCGCTGCTGGAGCAGGTGCGCAAGGCGCCCGCCACCTTTGCCGAGGTGGCGCGCAAGAACTCCCAGGACCCGGGCTCGGCCGAGCGTGGCGGCGACCTCGAGTTCTTTGGCCGCGGCGCGATGGTCAAGCCCTTCGAAGACAAGGCCTTCTCGATGAAGGCCGGCGAGATCAGCGACCTGGTGGAGACCGACTTCGGCTTCCACATCATCCAGCTCACCGCCGTGCGCGGCGGCGCGCGGCGTCCCTTCGCCGAGGTGCGCGCCGAGATCGACGGCGTGCTGCGCACCCAGCAGGCGCAGCGCCGCTTCGCCGAGTCGGCCGAGCAGTTCACCAACACGGTGTACGAGCAGTCCGACAGCCTGCAGCCGGCCGTGGACAAGTTCAAACTCGAGAAGCGCACCGCTACCGTGCAACGCACCGCGCCGCCCGGCGCCCAGGGGCCGCTGGCCTCGGCGCGGCTGCTGGAAGCGGTGTTCGCCCCCGAGGCGCTGAAGAACAAGCGCAACACCGAGGCAGTCGATGTGGGCGGCAGCCAGCTTGTCTCGGCCCGCGTCGTCAGCCACGAGCCCGCCCGCGTGCCGCCGCTGGCCGAGGTGCGCGAGCGCGTGCGTGATGCCGTGATCCGCGAGCAGGCCTCGGCGCTGGCAAAGAAGGATGGCCTGGCCCGGCTTGCCGAGGTGCAGAAGGACGCCTCGCGTAGCCTGCCGCGCAAGCTCGTGATCGCCCGCAACGTGGCGCAGGATGCGCCGCGCGCGCTGCTCGAGGCCGTGCTGCGCGTGGCGCCCGACAAGCTCCCGGCCTCGGTGGGGGTGGACCTCGGTGCCGACGGCTATGTCGTCGTGCGCGTGCTCAAGGTGCTGCCACGCGAGGTGGACGCCCAGACCGAGCAGGCCCTCACCGGGCAGCTCACGCAGCTGTGGGGCGCCGCGGAATCCGCGGCTTATGTCGAAGCCCTGAAGAAGCGCTTCAAGGCCGACGTCAAGCCCGCAGCCAAGGCCGGGGCCGCGAGCGCCCCGACGGCCGGTTCCTGAGGAGTACGGGCGCTATAATCAAGGGCTCAGCGGTGGCTGTAGCTCAGTTGGTAGAGTCCCAGATTGTGATTCTGGTCGTCGTGGGTTCGAGTCCCATCAGCCACCCCAGGTAACTCCCCCCGCCAGGCCCCCGCGGCCTGGCTCGCCTAGTACGGCAGCCCCACGTAGTTCTCGGCCATCGCGCGCTGCGCGGCCTCCGAGGAGAACAGGTAGTCGAGCTCCACCTCCTGCAGCCTGCGGTCGTATTCGGGGCTGTCGGGGAAGTGGTGCAGCAGCGTCGTGAGCCACCACGAGAAGCGCTGGGCCTTCCACACCCGCGCCAGCGCCCGTGCCGAGTACTGCTCCAGGCCGGTGGCGTCGCCCCGCTGGTAGTGCGCCACCAGCGCGTGGTACAGGTAGTGGATGTCCGAGCCTGCGGTGTTCAGGCCGCGTGCGCCGGTGGGCGGCACGATGTGGGCCGCGTCGCCGGCCAGGAAGAGCTGCCCGTAGCGCATCGGCTCGGCCACGAAGGAGCGCAGCGGCGCGATCGACTTCTCGATGCTGGGGCCGGTGACCAGGCGCGCGCCCACCTCGTCGGGCAGCCGGCGCTGGAGCTCGGCCCAGAAGGCGTCGTCCGACCAGTTCTGCACCGAGTCGCTCAGCGGCACCTGGATGTAGTAGCGGCTGAGCACCATCGAGCGCATCGAGCACAGCGCGAAGCCGCGCTCGTGGCGTGCGTAGATGAGCTCGGGTGACACCGGCGGCGTGCGCGACAGCACCCCGAGCCAGCCGAAGGGATAGACCTTCTCGTACTCCTTGAGCACGGTCCGGGGGATCGACTTGCGGCTCACGCCGTGGAAGCCGTCCGCGCCGACGACGAAGTCGCACTGCACGCGGAAGGTTTCTCCGCCACGGCGGTAGGTGACGGTGGGCTGCGCGCTCGTCAGGTCGTGGGGCTGCACGTCCTCGGCGTCGTGCACGACGATCCCGCCCAGGCGCTCGCGGGCCTCGTAGAGGTCGCGCGTGACCTCGGTCTGGCCGTACACCACCACCGAATTGCCCCCGCTGTGGTGGTGCAGGTCGATGCGGTGCAGCGCGCCGCCGTGGGCGATGAAGAAGCCGTCGTGGACCTGCCCCTCGCGCGCCATGCGCTCGCCGCAGCCGGCCTCGCGCAGCAGCCGGGCGAAGCCGTGCTCCAGCACGCCCGCGCGGATGCGGCTGAGCACGTACTCGCGGCTGTGCTTTTCCAGCACCACGCTGTCTATGCCCTGCAGGTGCAGCAATTGCGACAGCAGCAGGCCCGAGGGGCCGCCGCCGATGATGCACACGCTCGTCTTCAAGTCTGTCTCCTGGATGGATCAGCAGCGTAACCGGCCTTCAGGCCGCGCGCCTCAGGCCTGCGGCGGCGTCCCCGGCCGGCAGTCGGCCTCGTAGCGGGCCCGGTTGGCGGCGTCCGGCGGGTACAGGCCGGGCAGCACCGCGCCGCGCTGCACCTCCTGCATGATCCAGGTCTCCAGGCGCTCCTGTTCCACCGCTTCGGCCGTCACGGCAGCGAGCATCGCCGCGGGGATCACCACCGCACCGTCCTGGTCGGTCACGATCACGTCGTCGGGGAACACCGCCACACCGCCGCAGCCGATGGGCTGCTGCCAGTCCACGAAGGTCAGGCCCGCCACGGAAGGGGGCGCCGCGGCACCGGCCGCCCAGACCTTCAGCCCCGTGTCGAGCACGCCGGCCACATCGCGCACGACGCCGTCGGTGACGAGCGCGGCCACGCCGCGGCGCACCATGCGCGCACACAGGATGTCGCCCCACACCCCGGCGTCGCGCACCCCGCCGGCATCCACCACGGCCACGCAGCCTGCGGGCATGCCCTCCACCGCGGCGCGGCTGGACGTCGGCGAGGCCCAGGAGGCGGGCGTGGCGAGGTCCTCGCGCGCCGGAATGAAGCGCACCGTGAAGGCGCGGCCGACCACCCTCGGCATGCCGGGAGCAAGGGGGCGCGCGCCGCGGACCCAGACGTTGCGCAAGCCCTTCTTCAGCAGCACGGTGGTGAGCGTGGCGGTGGTCACGCCGCGCAGCTGGTCGAAGCAGCTCTGATCGTCCGGATTCATCGTCTCACCTGTCGTTGAGGGGGGGCAGGGGCGTCCTTCAGGAGCCGGGGCTCAACCCGGCGAGGTCGCTCGCCCGGGTGCTCGTCAGCTCAGGAGGATACGGGAGCCTGCGCCGATCCGTTGGCGCGGTGTCCGGACACCCCCCCGGGCGACGGCACGGTTGCCGACGGCCACAGGGGCACGCGTACCTCGCAGCGGATGCCGCGGGGCGTGCGTTCGCTCCAGCGCACGCTGCCGCCGAGCTCGGCCACGCGGCGGCGCACCCCACCCACCCCCAGGCCCTGGGCCCAGGCCTGCGGTGCGCGGCCGCGCCCGTCGTCGTCCACCTGCAGGGCCAGCCACCCCTCCTGCAGTCTCGCCTCCACCCGCACCTCGCCCGCCTCGGCGTGGGCGACGATGTTCGTGACGAGCTCGCGCAGCACCCGCGTCAGTGCGGCCCACTGCTCGATCGACAGCGGCAAATCGTCCCGGCCGTCGAAGGACCAGCGCAGCACGGCGCCGGCCTCCTCCAGCCGCTGCCCGAGGTCCTGGCGCCACTCCGCTGCGGCATCGGCCAGCATCCGGGCCGGCCCAGC
The DNA here is from genome assembly GCA_049318345.1 of Rubrivivax sp. Taxonomy (GTDB): domain Bacteria; phylum Pseudomonadota; class Gammaproteobacteria; order Burkholderiales; family Burkholderiaceae_C; genus Rubrivivax. Next base: position 9,647 of record JBMOGN010000119.1, read on the forward strand.
CAGGCCCCGGGTGAGCACCTTGAGGTCGCGCAGTGTCTCGCGCAGCGAGTCGACGATCGCGGGATCGCGGGCGCGCACCATCAGGGTGAGGAGCCGTGCGCCGATGTCGTCGTGAAGGTCTTGCGCGAGCCGGACCCGCTCGGCGCAGCGCCCGCGCTCGAACGCTGCGGCGTACTGTGCTTCGGCCGGGGGCGACAGCTGCAACTCGGCGGCCCGCACGCGGAAGGCCCCCTTCAGACCAGACCGTGCTTGGTCGCCAGCACGGCGGCCTCGGCGCGGCTGGAGACATTGAGCTTGCGGTAGATCGCCTTGATGTGGTCGTTCACCGTGAACCAGCGGATCCCGAGCAGTTCGGAGATCTCCCGGATCGTGAAGCCCTTGCTCAGGTAGGTGAGCACCTCGGTCTCGCGCGGGGTCAGGTGCCCCAGGTGGGGCGGGGCGGGGATGAGAGGGGGGGGCGCGACGTCCCCGTCGGACGCAGACGTGCCGGGGCCGAGCGTGGTGAAGCACTGCATCAGGCGGCGGACCACGGCGGGTGACAGGGCGGGCTGGCCGTGGTCCAGGCGCTTGAGCGCATCTATCCAGAC
>JBMOGN010000120.1:0-10194 GCA_049318345.1 Rubrivivax sp.
CGCGCCCAGCGCCGCCACATCAGCAGCCCGCGCAGCCACTCGTCGGCCGCGTAGGCGATCCACACGCCCACGAGGCCCAGGCCCAGCACGCGGCCGAGCAGCCAGCTGCCCCCGGCCAGCACGAGGGCCATCGACGCCGCACCGGCCAGCACGGGGTAACGCGCGTCGCCCGTGGCGCGCAGCGCGTTGATGACGACGAGGTTGAACGTACGCCCCGGCTCCAGCAGCACCGTCCACCACAGCAGCACCGCACCGGCGGCCACGATCTGCTCGTCAGCCGTGAAGCCGCGCAGCAGGGCCGGCCCGGCCAGCGCCACCGCGCCCGTGGCCGCCACGCTGATCAGCAGCCCCGCGGCCAGGCTGCGGCGCACGAGCGCGTGCGCCTCGTGCAGCCGGCCTGCGCCCACGAGGTGGCCCACCACGACCTCGGCCGACAGCCCGATGGCCAGCCCGCACATCACGGCGGCGTAGCTGAGCTGCAGCGCGTAGGCCTGGGTGGCCAGGGCCGAGGCGCCCAGGCCGCCGGCCACCGCCACCGACACCATGAAGCACAGCCGGTAGGCGATGTTCTCGGCCGCCGCGGGCAGCCCGATGTGCAGCACCGCGGCCAGCTCGGCACGCGGCAGCCGCCACGCATCGGACAGCCGCACCCGCAGCTCGAGCCGGCTGCGCCACAGCGCCAGGTGCAGCACGAGTGCGAAGGCGCGGCTGACCAGCAGCGCGTAGGCGAAGCCCGGCAGGCCCAGGCTCGGCATCCACCACAGCGCCAGCAGCAGCTGCAGGGTCTGCATGGCCACGATCACGGCGAGTGACTCGCGCGCGCGCAGGTGCGCCCGCAGCACGCTGCCCATCGAGGCGTTCCACGCATCCAGCACCATCGACAGCGCCAGGGCCTGCAGCAGCGCCACGGCCAGCGGCAGCACTGCAGCCGGGGCGTTGAAGGCCAGCATGAGCGGCTGCGCACCCGCTGCGGCGGCCAGCGCGATGCCCCCTGCGATCCAACTGCCCGCGCCCAGCGTGGCGCGCGCCACCGCGTCGGCGCGCTCGCGCTGCCCCGCGCCCAGCGCCTGCGCGACGACCACGCCCACCCCGGCGCCGACGATCCGAAAGAGGATGAACAGCATCGCCGCCACATGGTTGGCCAGCGCGAAGGCGGCCGCCGCCTCGTCGGACAGGCGCGCGGCCAGCGCCGTGCCGGCCACGCCCACGGCGATGCCCAGGCCGAGCTCCAGGAACAGCGGGCCGGCCAGGGCGCGCAGCGCGGGCCGGGGGCTGTCGCCCCGGGGCTTGGGCGGCCGGTGGCTCACGGCAGGACGATGACGGGGGAGTCGTCCATCACCCGCGGGTCGCGCGCGGGGTCGCCGCCGCCCATGGCGTAGGGGCCTGCCTCGCGCTGCAGCGGGCGGTAGCCGCCGTCGTAGTCCCAGGTCGTCACGTAGACCCGCGCACCCGACAGCGAGCCCAGGCCGCCGAGCGCGGAGGCCGGCAGCGTGAAGCTCACGATGCCAGCCTGCCGGTCGGCCACCACCAGCGCCCCGGGCGTCACGGGCGTGCCCTCGTTCGTGACCGAGGCGCGCTGCGGGCCGAACAAGGCGTTGGACCAGCCGTGCGCACGCAGCCGGCGGTGCCAGCGCATGCCCTCGGGCAGCTCGCCCTGCTGCAGCGGCATCACGCTGGCGCCCCCGGGCTGGCCGGGCAGCTCGATGAAGACGGTGAAGGCCACGTGGTCGAAGCCGTTGGCCGGGTTCCAGGTGCCGGTGACCTTCTGCATCGACAGCTCGATCTTCATTGCCCCGCCGGAGGTGAGTACGCGCACGCGGCGCAGGTCCATCTGGCGGTTGTCCCCCCAGCTCGGCGCGGTGGGGTACTGGTAGGTGCCGCGCGGGCCGCGGTCGTCGCCGCCCGGGTCCTCGACCTCGGCCACCAGTATCCAGGCCCGCTCCACCGTGAACTCGCGCGGGGCCGAGGCGGTGCGCGAAGCCTCGTCCCAGGCCACCACGCGGTGGCGCACGGCCGGGTCGGCCATGCGCGAGGTGTCGATGCGGGCGCTGAAGCGGCCCTGGGCGTCGGGCCTGAGCTCCAGCGGCGCGGAGAGGTCGCCGTCGATGACCAGGCGCACGGCGGAGGTGCCCTCGGCGCGGCCGGTGAGCTCCAGATCGCCCGAGGCCGCAGGGGGGCCCAGCGGATCGAGGGCCAGGCGCACGGCGGGCGGTACAGGGGAGACGGGCGTGGCGGCTGTGGCGGTGCCCGACGCCGCGGAGGAAGCCGAAGCGTCCGACGTGTCCGTCCGGGAGGACCTGGCGGACTTGGCCGACTTGGCCGACTTGGCCGACTTGGCGGACTTGGCCGACTTGGCGGGCCTGGACTTGCCGCCCTTGCCGAGCACCGCGCCGGGCGCGCCAGCGGGCTGCAGGCTCGGCGGCTCGGCCTTCCACACCCAGCCCGCCCGCGCGGGCAGCGCCAGACTCACCCGGCCGTCGGGGCCGACGACGAGATCGGCCGGGCGGGGCACGGGCGCGGCTGCCGCGGGTGGGGCGGCCCCGGCGGCCACCTCTTCGGCCGCCAGCAGCCCGCGCAGCACCGTGCCCGGGGGCAGGCCCGTGGGCAGGTTGTCCAGCAGCGAGGGATGCTCGGCCGAGTTCAGCGCCACGAAGCCCGCCTCGCGCTCGTGGGTCATGCGCCAGGCCAGCACGCCCGGGCCGGCGGCGTTGTCGCGCAGCACCTCGGGGCGGCCACGCGAGAACAGCCGGTGCTCGCGCCGCAGCCGGGCGAGCTCGGCGATGGTGCGGTACAGCGGGGCTTGCGTGTCGTAGCGGTCGCGCCCGCCGGAGGCGAAGCCGGCGGCGAACATCGCCCCGCGCGGCTCGGTGAAGCCCTGCTCGGTGCCGTAGTACACCACCGGGATGCCTGGCAGCGTGAAGAGCGCCAGCAGCGCCTGGCGCAGCGCCTGCGGGCTGCCGCCGGCCAGGAAACGGTCCACGTCGTGGTTGTCCACGAAGGTGGGCATCAGGTGCGCGCGCGCATGCAGGCTGGTCATGCGCTCGATGCGGTGGCCGAGCTGCGTGGTGGGCGCCCCGCGCGCCAGCACATCGCCCAGCGCCCCGTACAGGGGGAAGTTCAGCATGCCCGGCAGCACCGGGCGGCCTTCCGCCCCGGACATGTAGGACTCGATGCGCCGCGCCTGCGTATCGGCAAAGGGCCGGTCGATGCCGAAGCCCTCGCCGAAGACATGGAACTGACGCCGCCCGGTGCCGGCGGCCACCTGCTCGATGCCCGGCGCGCGCGCGTCACGCGAGCGCAGGAAGTCGTCGAAGAACTCCGGCGGGACATAGAAGGCCGTGTCCACGCGGAAGGCGTCCACGCCGGCCTCGCGAATCCAGAAGCCGTAGCTGTCGCGCAGGGCGCGGCGCACCTGGGGGTTCTCGGTGTTCAGGTCGTCCAGGCCCGACATCTGGAAGTCCAGTTCCTGGCGCCGGTCGTTGTAGTCGCTGATGTCCGGCGTCCAGTGGTAGATGGCCTGCGTGCGCTGGGCGGGGTCACGCGGGTCGTTGCGGTCAAAGGGCGGCTGCGAGGGGCGGGGCACGGGCGGGGACGCGTCGTGCGCCTCCCAGCCCTGCGCCGGGTCGCCCGGCTGCCAGCGGTCGCGGTAGGTGTAGAAGTTGCCGGTGTGGTTCACCACGATGTCCTGCACGAGGTACATGCCGCGGGCGTGCAGGGCCCGCGACAGGGCCCGGTAGTCCTCCAGCGTGCCCAGGTGCGGGTCCACCTTCTTGAAGTGCTCGGCCCAATAGCCGTGGTAGCCGGCGTAGTCGCCGCTGGGGTTGAGCCACTGGTTGGACACCGGCGGGGTCACCCACACAGCCGTGGCGCCCAGGCCGCGGATGTAGTCCAGCCGCGCCGTCAGGCCCTTGAAGTCGCCGCCGTTGTAGCGGCTCTTCTGGCCGGCGGCGAACTCGCCGGCGCCCTGGTCGTTGTTGCGCGGGTCGCCGTCGGCGAAGCGGTCGGTGAGCACGAAGTAGATGACCTGGTCGCGCCAGTCGGGCGAGGGCACGTGCAGGGCGCCGGGCGCAGCGGGTGCGGTGGGAGCAGTGAGTGCGGCGGCCGAGGCGGCGGGTGCGCCCGCCACAAGAGCGGAGCTGGCGCCCGCGGCCTGTGACGACTTGGACGCGCGTGACGCCCGTGAAGCCCGCGGCGCCGGGGCCGCGCCGGGCTCGGCGGCGGCCGGTGCGGGTGACCCCGCCTGCGGGGCCTGCGGGATCTGCGGGGTCTGCATAGCCGGCCCACCCGGCGCGCCCTGGGCCCCCGCGGGCCGCGGCGCGGGCAGCACCAGCCCGGCGGCCACCGCCAGCAACCCGGCCAGGCGGGCAAGGGGCGCCGATCCGCCGCCGGACCACGCCGCAGCCCCACAGGGCCCCCGGCTGAGGGCAGCCTGGGAAGGCGGGCTATGTAATTTGACTACATCCATTTCGGCCTGCCGGGATCGGGCGCGAACCCCGAAAAGCCGCATTTTCCCTCTTTCGGAGAGGATCTGTTCTCCCTTTCGGTGATGCGGGCACACGACACCCCGGGGTTTCCCTGAATCTTGCGATTTTGCTAGTTTTGGTACAAACACCCGGTTCCATCCGCCCGTCGGACCGCCGTGTCGTGGTCATCCGGGAAGTTCGCGTCAATAACCAACTTGGTCGAGGAGACAAACCGGTGAAGATTTCCAACCGTGTTTCAACGAAGGCGCGCGTCGCCCGCGCCGGCACGCTCAGTGCCGTGGCCGGTGCGGTGCTGCTGCTGTCGGCACAGGCCCAGGCCCAGCAGACCCAGACCATCACGGTCACCGGGATCCGCAGCGCCATCGAGAGCGCCATCAGCGTCAAGAAGAGTGCCGACGGTGTCGTGGAGGCGCTCAGCGCCGAGGACATCGGCAAGCTGCCCGACACGAGCATCGCCGAGTCGCTCGCTCGCCTGCCCGGCGTCACCGCGCAGCGCACCAAGACCGGACAGGCCTCGGCCATCAGCATCCGCGGCCTGGGCCCCGACTTCAACGGCTACCTCCTCAACGGGCGCGAGCAGACCAGCATCGGCGACAGCCGTGGCGTGGACCTGAGCGCCTACCCGGCCGAGCTGATCGGCAGCGCGGTCGTCTACAAGTCCGGCGACGCCGGCCTGATGACGGCTGGTCTGGCCGGCACGATCGACATCCGCCTGGTCGACCCGCTGGCCTTCCCCAAGCGCGTGGTGGCCGCGAGCTACCAGGACCTCACCACCGGTGAGGGCCTGCCGGTCAAGGGCTCGGGCAGCCGCTTCAGCCTGAGCTACATCGACCAGTTCGCCGACCGCAAGATCGGAGTGGCGCTGGGCTTCGTGCGCAGCGACGGCACGAGCAACTCCATCTCCGTGGGCGGCTGGGGTGGCAACGACAATGCCACCGTGAAGCTCGCCAGCGGCGCCACGCAGTCGGGCGTCAAGGTGCCCGGCCCCTGGGGCAACGGCCTGGACCTGCTGAGCCAGCGCTACACCGACGACCGCACCGGCATGGCGGCGATCGTCACCTTCCGTCCGAACAAGGACTTCACGAGCCAGCTCGACTACTTCGAGTCCAAGATCGACAGCTACACCAAGAAGCTGTTCATCAAGGGCGGCCTGAACTCCGGCAGCGGCATCACCAACGCCACCGTGGTGGGCGGCGTGGTCACCAAGGGCACCTACCAGCTCGGCGCCAATCCGGACGGCCTGGTGGTCTACAGCGAGGGCATCGGCGACAACGACACGATCAAGTCGATGGGCTGGAAGAACTCGCTGAAGTTCGCCAAGGGCTGGGAAGGCACGCTGGACATCAACAGCACCACCTCCAAGCGCGTGGAGCGCGACATCGAGGCCTACGCCGGCATCAACACTGCCGACACCCTGAACTTCGACAACTCCAGCGGCTCCGTGCAGTTCAGCGTGGGCAGCCCGCTGAGCTACACCGACCCGACGAAGATCGTGGTGCGCGACCAGACCGGCTGGAGCGGCATCGGCGGCGTGCCGCAGCACGGCTACTCCAAGGGCCCGACGATCACCGACAAGGTCTCGGCCGTTCGCCTGGACTTCAAGCATGACCTGGGCGGCGGCGGCATGTTCCAGGACCTGCAGTTCGGCGTGAACCACTCCAAGCGCACCAAGGACCGCTTCACCGATGAAGGCCTGGTGGTGGCCAGCGGCGCCAACAACAAGGCGCAGATCCCCTACCCGTCCAACTCCTACGTCACATCCAATGTCGCGGGCACGGGCCTGAACGTGCTGACCTTCGATCCGCAGGTGGGCCTGTGGAACGGCGCGACGATCCTGCGCAAGTACAACGACGACATCCTGTCCAAGACCTGGGGCGTGAAGGAGACGGTGCTCACCACCTACCTGAAGTCCAGCCTCGAGACGAAGATGATGGGCCTGCCCGTGCGCGGCAACGTGGGCGTGCAGGTGGTCAACACCGACCAGTCCGCCTCGGGCTACCAGGCCCAGGTGGGCTCGGACGTGACGCTGGTGAACCCGGCCTCGACGCAGCGCACCGACGGCACGAAGTACACCGACGTGCTGCCGTCGCTGAACCTCACGGGCGAGCTCGGCGCGGACAGCGTGCTGCGACTGGGCCTGTCCCAGCAGATCGCGCGCCCGACGCTGACCGACCTGCGCAACTCGTTCGCGGCCTCGGTGGACACCAACCCGGGCAATACCGCCACCTTCGGGCGCTTCGTCGGCTCGGCGGGCAACCCGTACCTCAAGCCCTTCAAGGCCGTGGGGCTGGACCTGTCGTGGGAGAAGTACTTTGGCGGCAACAAGGGCTACGTGTCGGCAGCGGCCTTCTACAAGGACCTGGACTCGTACATCACGAAGGCCACCAACACGAGCTACGACTTCACCAAGTACGCGACCGCGCTGGGTCTGACCATTCCGCCCAAGGGCGCCGTGGGTGTGTTCACGACCAGCGTGAATGGCAGCGGCGGCACCCTCAGCGGCGTGGAGCTGTCGGCCTCGGTGCCGTTCGGCATGCTGGCCAAGGCGCTGGACGGCTTTGGCGTCTCGGCGAGCTACTCCAGCACCGACAGCAGCGTGAACCTGCCGGATACCACGGGCCAGAACCCGAACCAGCAGGTGACCACCGGCGGCTCGAAGATCCCGATGCCGGGCCTGTCGAAGGACAACACGAAGGTCGTGCTGTACTTCGAGAAGGCGGGCTTCAGCGCCTTCATCGCCCACAACCAGCGCTCCACCTTCGTGGGCAGCGTGGCCAACGACGCGGTGGGCGGCTACCCGACGCTGCGCTACATCCAGGGCTCGGCCTGGGTGTCGGCCCAGGTGGGCTACGAGTTCCAGTCGGGGATGTTCAAGGGTCTGGGCCTGCGCTTCGAAGGCAACAACCTGAACAAGCCGGTGTACCGTCAGCTCAAGGCCAACGGCGACGTGGACTTCGAGCAGAAGACCGGCGCCGACGTCGCGATCAAGGTCACCTACAAGCTCTGACCGCGCGGCCCGGCCGCCCGACCCCTTGCCGCGGCCCGTGCCCGGCAAGGGGTTTTTCGTTTTACCCGACAGTCTTCGACCATGGAACAAGCTGCACTGCGCAACGTCGTCATCGTCGGCGGCGGCACCTCCGGCTGGATGACGGCCGCGGCCCTGGCCAAGGTGCTCCGCGGCAAGTACGCCATCACCCTGGTGGAGTCCGACGACATCGGCACCATCGGCGTGGGCGAGGCCACGATCCCGATGATCCAGGTCTTCAACCGCATGCTGGGCATCGACGAGGACGAGTTCGTGCGCCAGACGCAGGCCTCCTTCAAGCTGGGCATCGAGTTCGTGAACTGGGGTCGCCTGGGCGACCGCTACATCCACGGCTTCGGCGTCATCGGCCAGGACAACTGGACGGTGGATTTCCACCACTACTGGCTCAAGCAGCACCAGGCCGGCAAGGCCAAGGGGCTCGACCACTACTCCATCAACACGCTGGCCTGCCGCCACAACAAGTTCTGCCGGCCGCGGCACGACATCCCGAACTCGCCGCTGTCGCACATCGCCTACGCCTTCCACTTCGACGCGGCGCTGTACGCGCGCTACCTGCGCAACTTCAGCGAGAGCAACGGCGTGCGGCGCGTGGAGGGCGTCATCACAGACGTGCGCACGCGCGAGGGCGACGGCCACGTGGAAGCGGTGACGCTGAAGTCCGGCGAGGTGGTGGAAGGCGACCTGTTCATCGACTGCTCGGGCTTTCGCGCCATGCTCATCGAGGGGGTGCTGAAGACCGGCTACGAGGACTGGTCGCACTGGCTGCCCTGCGACCGCGCGGTGGCCGTGCCCTGCGCCTCGGCGCCGGAGCTGCTGCCGTACACGCGGGCCACCGCGCGCACGGCCGGCTGGCAGTGGCGCATCCCGCTGCAGCACCGCATCGGCAACGGGCACGTGTACTCGAGCCGCTTCATGAGCGCGGACGAGGCGGCCTCGATCCTGCTGGGCAACCTGGACGGCGCGCCGCTGGCCGACCCGCGGCCGATCCGCTTCCTCACCGGCAAGCGCAAGCGCGCCTGGAACCGCAACGTGGTGTCCATCGGGCTGTCCAGCGGCTTCGTCGAGCCGCTGGAGTCCACCAGCATCCACCTCGTGCAGATGGGCATCGCCCACCTGCTCACCTACTTCCCGGCCGGCGGCTTCGACGACGAGGACCGCGAGGAATACAACCGGCTCATGAACCAGGAGTACGAGTGGGTGCGGGACTTCATCATCCTGCATTACAAGGCCACCGAGCGCGACGACTCGCCCTTCTGGCGCTACTGCCGCGACATGGAGATCCCGGAGTCGCTGCAGCGGCGCATGGAACTCTTCCGCACGCACGGGCGCGTGTACCGCGAGGGCAACGAGCTCTTCATGAAGGTAAGCTGGCTGCAGGTGATGCACGGCCAGCGCATCACGCCACAGTCGTACCACCCGCTGACGGACATCATCGACGAGCCCGAGATCCAGGCCTACCTGGAGGAGGTGGAAGGCGTGATCCGGGCCTGCGTGGACGTGATGCCCACGCACGCGAAGTTCATCGCCGAGCACTGCGCCGCGGCGGCGCGCTGAGCGGCGCCGCCGCGCACGAGGCCGCGACGCCTCAGCGCGCGGCGCGCCGGCAGGTGTAAAAGCCGTTGAGCGTGAGCCGGCCGCGCGCGGGGTCGCGGCTCAGGGCCGCGGGGTGGGTGATGTCGGCGGAGTGGAAGATGCCGCCGTCGTAGTAGATGGCGCGGTTCCAGGCCGCCGGCACGCTTGCCACCTGCTCGAACCAGTCGTTGCTGCCGGCCATGTAGCCGGGCTGCAGGCCGTAGCGCGCAGCGAAGGTGGCGGCGTCCAGTTGCTGGCTGTCGGCCAGCAGGCGGTTCAACTGCGCCGGTGGCAGCCGCGGGCGGTAGAAGCTCGTGCCACCCAGGGCCGGGTCGCGGAAGAGGTACAGCACCGAGGCGGCGAAGAGCCACGCGGCAGGGTCGTCGGCCACGCGGTCGCGGTGGCACAGCCACTGCCGCGGCTCGAGCGCGTGCGGGGGCACCGTGACGAGCGAGGTGCGCAGCACGCCGTCCAGCGTGCGGCGCCCGCCCAGCAGGCCGCGCACGTGGCGGCCGAAATAATCGCTGAGCAGCGCGCTCACCGACGCAGGCGCGGGGGCCACGAGCCCCGGATACGGGTAGCCCTCGGGCTCGCGCAGGTCCTGCTGCGCCGCCCAGCGTGCCACCGCCTCAGGCTGCGCCAGGATATCGTCGATGACCACGCACTGCGCGTCCAGCCCGATGGGCACGAGATGCACCCTGGCCGCCGGGTTGAACAGCGGCCCGGCTGCGGGCGACCAGGGGTCGGGTTCCTCCGGTGAGGAGCGCGGATCGTGTTGCGGCAGCATGGCGTGGCGCGGCAGTCTAAGCCGCCCGGCAAGAAGGGTCTGCACTGGCGCGGCACGATGCCGGGGTCATCAGGACAAAAGGGACGAGAGCACCATGCACCAGCACGATGGCCACCACGATCACCCCCATCAGGCGCGCGGCCACCGCGTCGAGCAGGTCGATCCGGGTCGGCGCCAGGCGCTGCAGGCCGGCGCGCTCGTGCTGGGCACCCCAGTGCTGGCGCTGTCGGCAGCCGCCGCGCACGCCCAGGCTCCCGCACCCAACGCGGCACCGGCGGCCCCGCCCGGGCTGAGGCCTTCTTCCA
>JBMOGN010000121.1:0-10107 GCA_049318345.1 Rubrivivax sp.
CACCGTGCCGTTCATCGTCACCCCGAGCCAGCCGCCGATGGCGAAGGCGGCCACCGACATGATGAAGCCCGACAGCGCCGAGGCGGTACCCGCCTGATCCGGGAACGGTCCGGCCACCGCGGCCTGGCCGCAAGGCTGGTGGATGCCGTGGCCGAAGAGGTACAGGGCCTGCGGCACGGCCACTGCCAGCGGGTGGTGCCAGCCCAGCAACGCCGCACCGGCCAGCGTGACGCCCCCGGCGATGGTGAAGGCCGCCCCCCGGCGCACCGAGCCGGCCAGCCCGTGCAGGCGCAGCCAGCGCCGGCACCAGAAGGTGCCCACGATGTAGGACATCGAGGCTGTCGCGAGCACCCAGCCGTAGGTGCTGCGCGACAGGCCGAGCACCTCGATGTAGACGAAGGAGCTGCCCGCGAGGTAGGTGTACAGCCCGCCGTAGGTGAAGGTGACCAGCAGCGTCCACGCGCGGAAGGCCGGATGCGACAGGATGCGCCGCCAGGTCTGCAGCATCGGCCCGGGACGCAGGGCATCGGGTGCGGGCCGGCCCAGCGTCTCGGGCATGCGCGCCAGCACGAGCAGCAGCGTGAGCGCGGCGAACACGCCTGTGGCCGCGAGTGCGGCGCGCCACCCCCAGGCACTGGCGATGAGCCCGCCGGCCACCGGGCTGGCCAGGGCGATGAAGCCCAGGAAGGTCAGGGCGCGCGACATCACGCGTGCGCCTTCCTCGGGCTCGTAGAGATCGCGCAACATGGCCCGCGCGCACACCACCGCGGCGGCGAGCCCCAGGCCCTGCAGCGCGCGCCAGGCAATGAGCGGCTCGATGCCATCGGCTGCTGCGCTGCCGGCAGCAGCCGCGGCATACAGCACGAGCCCGCCGGTGAGCACCGGCTTGCGGCCGAAGCGGTCGGCCAGCGGGCCGGCCAGCAGCTGGCTCACGCCGAAGGACAGGATCAGCGCCGACAGCGTGAGCTGAGCCTGTCCCATCGTGCTGCCCAGGCCGCGCGCGATACCTGGCAGCGAGGGCAGGTACAGGTCGGTGGTGACCGGCTGCAAGCCCAGCAGCAGGCCCAGCGCGACGACGACGACCCACGGCTCGCGGCTGGCCACCGCGCGCGCGCGCTCAGAAGCGTTCGTCATCGCGCAGCAGCCGCCACTGCCCGGGCGGCAGCTTGCCCAGGACCACGCTGCCGATGCGCACGCGCTTGAGCCCCACCACCTTCAGCCCCACCAGCTCGCACATGCGCCGGATCTGCCGCTTGCGTCCTTCGCGCAGCACGAAGCGCAGCTGGTCCTCGTTGGCCCAGCTCACGCGCGCGGGCTTGAGCTTGCGTCCGTCCAGCTCCAGCCCGTGGTGCAGCAACTGCAGCCCCTGCTCGGTGAAGGGCTGCGCGCCCAGCGGCTGCACGCGCACGAGGTACTCCTTCTCGATCTGGCTGTCCTCGCCGATGAGGTGTCGGGCCACGCGGCCGTCCTGGGTGAGCACGAGCAGCCCCGTGGAGTCGATGTCCAGGCGCCCGGCGGGCGCCAGGCCCCGCGCGTGCGACGGGTGCCAGGGCTGTCCGCGGTCCTCGGCCCAGCGGTTGGCCGGCGTGACGAGTCCGGCTGCAGGCGCGTGACCATCCTCGGCCTGGCCGCTCACGAAGCCCAGGGGCTTGTTCAGCAGCACGGTGACGCGCCGCGCCTGCTGGCGCCGTGCGGCCGGGTCGATCTCGATGCGCTCGTCGCCGCGCACGCGCAGGCCCAGCACCGCGGGGGTGCCGTTGACACGCACGTACCCGGCCTGGATCCACTCGTCGGCCTCGCGCCGCGAGGCCAGGCCGCGCTCGGCGAGCACGCGCGACAGGCGGATACCGGCAGGTGCGGCGGAAGACTCGGGAGGCGACATGGACGTGATTGGATCATGCGCAGGCCCAACGGCTTTCGGCCGCGTGCTGGCACCCTTGCTCAGGGCCGTCCGCCCATCGGGGCCGTACGGATCCCAGACGGACCCCATTCCATCGTCCCTGCAAGGAGCTCGCATGAAGACCCCCCGATTCGCCGCCCCGGCCGCTGCCCTCAGCCTCGTGCTGCTGGCGCCCCTGGCCTCCGCCCAGACCCCGTCAGCCCCGGCCGCGCAACCCGCGGCCTCCTCGCCCACCCGGGCGCAGGTCCGCGAGGAGACCCGCAAGGCCGCTCGCGCAGGCACCATCGAGCACGGCGAGGCTGATCACGCAGACGGCAAGCCCGCGCCCAAGGCGCCTCCGTCCGGCGTCACGCGCGAGCAGGTAAGGAAGGAGACCGCCCAGGCCGCGCGCGCCGGCACGATCGAGCACGGCGAGGCCGACCACGCCGGCGGCAAGCCCGCGGCCAAGTCTCCGCCGTCCGGTGTCACGCGCGAGCAGGTGAAGAAGGAGACGGCGGCGGCCGTGAAGGCGGGGCAGACCGAATCGGGCGAGGCCTCCGTGAAGCAGAAGGCCGAAGAGGGCGCGGCACCGAAGAAGTAACCGCCCTCCCGGCGGCCGCCTCAGCGCCCGCGCAGGAAGAGGGCGTCGAGTTCCCGCGCGCCCAGTTGCCGCCAGGTGGGGCGGCCGTGGTTGCAGGTGTCCGACCGCGGCGTGGCTTCCATGTCACGCAGCAGGGCGTTCATCTCCTCCAGCGTGAGGCGGCGGTTGGCGCGCACGGCGGCGTGGCAGGCCAGGGTGGCCAGCATGTCGTCGCGCGCGCGTTGCACCGTGCGGCTGGCCCCCACCTGCTGCAGGTCAGCCAGCACCGAGCGGGTGAGTTCCACGAGGTCGGCATCGGGCAGCAGGGCCGGGCGGCTTCGCACGGCCAGGGTGCCGGGCCCCAGCACATCGACATCCAGGCCCAGCGCCAGCAGGGCCTCGCGTTCGGCCTGCGCCGAGGCGATCTCGGTGGGGGTGGCGGCAAACGTGACCGGCACCAGCAGGGGCTGCGAGGGCAGGGCACCTGCGCCCGAGGCAGCCTGCTTGAGCCGCTCGTAGACGATGCGCTCGTGCGCAGCGTGCATGTCCACGATCACCAGCCCGTGGACGTTCTCGGCCAGCACATAGGCGCCGCCGAGTTGCGCCAGCGCCCGTCCGAGCGGCCAGGTGCCTGGTGCGGGCTGCTGCGCGGCAGCGGCGGGCTCAGCCCCGATTCCGCCTTCCACCCGTTCCCCGGGTGCAGCTTCGCGCACGGCGATCCAGGCCTGCAGGCTCGAACTGGGCGCCGAAGCGGCAGCGGAGTCGCCGGCCGCGGCGCCGCCCGCGCTCCAGCCTGGCGAGGCCGTGCGCGGCCGGTCCTCCAGGGCGAGCCCGGGCTGCCACGTTGGAGGCGTCCACGGCGACGGCACGGGCGAGGGGGCTGAGGGCGACAGGCTCGCGCCCGGTGCCGGGCCCTGTGCACCGGCGATGTCGGCGGTGGCGCGCGTGGGCGCCAGCGCCTGCTCCACCGCGCGCTGCACGGCCTGGTGCACGGCGCGCCCATCGCGGAAGCGCACCTCGATCTTGGTCGGGTGGACGTTGACATCCACCAGCTCCGGGGCGATGCGCAGGAAGAGTGCGTAGGCCGGCTGCCGGCTGCCGTGCAGCTGGTCCTCGTAGGCGCTGCGCACGGCGTGGGAGACGAGGCGGTCACGCACGAAGCGGCCGTTGACGAAAAGGTACTGCTGGTCGGCGCGCGAGCGTGCCGCCTCGGGCCGACCTGCGCGGCCCTGTAGCGTCAGCGGGCCGGCCGGCGTGTCCAGGGCCAGGCTGGCGGCCATGAAGTCCGCGCCAAGCACATCGGCCAGGCGCTGCTCGGTGCTGGCGCTGCGCCACTGGGCCACCAGGCGCGCTTCGTTCCATACCGAGAACGCCACGTCGGGCCGGGCCAGGGCGTGGCGCCGCACGGCTTCGAGCGCGTGCGCGGCCTCGGTGGCGTCGCTCTTGAGGAACTTGCGGCGCGCCGGCGTGGCGTAGAAGAGCTCGCGCACCTCCACCGTGGTGCCGGTGGCACGCGCGGCCGGCTGCAGCTCGCCGCTGCGTGCATCGAGCCGGCTCGCCTGTGCGGCTTCCCGGGTGCGGCTCGTGATCGACAGCTCGGCGACGCTGGCGATGGCCGCCAGGGCCTCGCCGCGGAATCCCATGGTGGCCACCTGCTCCAGCTCACCCAGGCTGGCGATCTTGCTCGTGGCGTGGCGGCGCAGCGCCAGTGGCAGCTCGCCCGAGGGGATGCCCACGCCATCGTCTTCCACCGCGATGGCGCGCACCCCGCCGGCCACCAGACGCACCGTCACGTGGGCTGCGCCGGCGTCCAGCGCGTTGTCCACGAGTTCGCGCACCACCGAGGCGGGCCGCTCGACGACCTCGCCGGCGGCGATCTGGCTCACGAGCTCGTCGGGCAGCTCCCGGATCGGGCGGCGGGCCGATGGCGGCGCAGGGTCTTGCATCAGGCCATTGTAGGAAGCCGCAGGGATAATCCGGCGCGATGGAATACCTCGCCTTCCTGGTCGACTTCATCCTGCACGTCGACCGCCACCTCGCGGCCTTCGTTCAGGCCTACGGCCCCTGGGTGTACGCACTGCTCTTCACGATCGTCTTCGTGGAGACGGGCGTGGTGGTGATGCCCTTCCTGCCGGGTGACTCGCTGCTCTTCGTCGTCGGTGCCCTGTGCGGCCTGGGCCTGATGAGCCTGCCGCTGGCCATGGCGCTGCTGCTGGCCGCGGCCATCCTGGGCGATCAGACCAACTACCACATCGGCCGCCGCGTGGGCGCACGGGTGTGGGTCTGGCAGCAGTCGCGCCTGTTCAACCGGCGCGCCTTCGACCAGGCGCATGCCTTCTACGAGCGTTACGGCGGCATCACCATCATCATCGCCCGCTTCATGCCCTTCATCCGCACCTTCGCCCCCTTCGTGGCGGGCGTGGCCGAGATGAACCGCGCACGCTTCACTGCCTTCAATGTCGCCGGTGCCTGCCTGTGGGTGGTGGGGCTGACCCTGGCGGGCTACTGGTTCGGCAACCTGCCCTGGGTGCAGGCCAACCTCAGCCGCATCATCTGGGCGCTCATCATCGTGCCCGGGCTGATCGCTATCTTCGGAGCCTGGCGCGCACGCCGCGCGGCGTCGTCCGCCTAGCGCCGCGCCCTCAGCTGCTGCGGTTGCGCGCCAGCGGCGGGTTGCGCGCGAAGTAGTTGCGGATGCCCCGGGTCAGCGCGTCGGCCAGCTGCTCCTGGAAGCCCGTGTCCCGCAACCGGGCCTCCTCCTCGGGGTTGGAGATGAAGGCCGTCTCCACCAGCACGCTCGGGATGTCCGGCGCCTTCAGCACGGCGAAGCCCGCCTGCTCGACGGCAGGCTTGTGCAGCCGGCCCACGCGCCCGAGGTGCCCGAGCATCTCGCGCCCGATGCGCAGGCTGTCGCGGATCTGCGCGCTGGTGCTCATGTCCAGCAGGGTCTGCAGCACCTGCGGGTCGCGGGCCACCGCGTTCACCCCGCCCACGGCGTCGGCCGCGTTTTCGCGATCGGCCATCCAGCGCGCGGTGGCGCTGGTGGCCGCACCGGTGGACAGCGCGAACACGCTCGCGCCGCGGGCCTCGCGCCGGATGAAGGCGTCGGCGTGGATGGAGACGAACAGGTCGGCCTTGACGCGCCGCGCCTTGCGCACCCGCTCGTGCAGCGGCACGAAGTAGTCGCCGTCGCGGGTGAGCATCGCTCGCATGCCGGGCAGCTGGTCCAGGCGCTGCTTGAGCAGGCGGGCCACGCTGAGCACCACGTCCTTCTCGCGCAGTCCCGTCGGCCCGACGGCTCCCGGGTCCTCGCCGCCGTGGCCGGCGTCCACGGCGACGATGACGAGCCGGTTCAGCCGCTCGATGAACTGCCCCAGTGCGTCCGAGGCCGGGCCGGCCGGCGCCGGGGCGCCTGCCGCCTCCTTCTCCCGGATCAGCGCCAGCAGCGGGTCGGGGGCAATGGTGGGGCGCAGGTCGAAGACGAGCCGGTGCCGGTAGGGCGCGACCGGCTCCAGCGCGAACTGCTCGGGCACCACGGGCTGCTTCAGGTCGATGACCAGGCGCAGCACCCGGGGCTGGAACTGCCCGACCCGAACGCCGGCGATGTAGGGGTCGTCGGGGCGCACCTGCCCGACGAGTTCGCGCAGCGCCGCGTCCAGCTCCAGGCCGTCGAAGTCCACAACCAGCCGCGGCGCGGCCCCGGCGGGCATGAAGTGGCGCGCGGCCAGCGGCTCGTCGGATTCGATGGTCAGCCGGGTGTAGTCCGCAGCGGGCCACACGCGCACGGCCAGGATGCCCGCCCCGCGGGCCAGTGCGCCGCCGCCCAGCAGCAGCACGAGGCTGCCCAGCCGTGCGCCCCGCGCGAGGAGTGCGCGCCGCTGCGCGGGCGACACGTGCCGCGGCTGCTGCGTCTGTTCAGTGTCAGCCGGGCGCGGCCTGCGGCGTGTGCTCACCCGCGCCTCCCTGGCTCTTGTCGTGCCCGTCGCCCCTGTCGTTTCTGTCGCTCCCTTGACGGCCGGGCGGCGCGGCCTCCCGCAGCGCCTGCAGCAGCTGCAGCCCGACCGGGCTGAGCGCCTCGGCCCGCACCTGGCGCTCTTCCTGCAGGCCGGGCTCCAGGGTGAGCCGGAGGTCCGGCGGGGGCAGCAGCTCGCCGGCTCGCGAGGCCCACTCCACGAGCTTCAGACCGGGCCGGCCGAAGACCTCCCGGAAGCCCGCGTCCTCCCACTCGCGCGGGTCGCTGAAGCGGTAGAAGTCGAAGTGCGACACCTCCAGCGCCCCCGCCCGGTAGGGCTCGAGCACGGTGTAGGTGGGGCTGCGCACGCGCCCGCTCACACCGAGCGCACGCAGCAGGTGGCGCACGAAGGTGGTCTTGCCCGCGCCCAGCGGGCCCTGCAGCTGCACGCAGGCGTCGGCCAGTTCCGGGCTGCCGGCCAGCGCCTGCGCGGACACCTCGCAGGCCGCTTCGTCGGTCCAGGTGAAATCGAGCGTTCCTAGAATCGCTGGCATGCGTGAACTCCAGGCACCGGACGGGCCCCGCCTCGTCGAGCAGCTGCGGCAGTGGGCGAATGAGCTCGGATTCTCACAGATCGGCGTCAGCGGCATCGACCTGTCGCACGCCGAGCCCGGCCTGCGTGCGTGGCTGGAGGCGGGCTTCCACGGCTCCATGGCCTACATGGCCGCCCACGGTATGAAGCGGGCGCGGCCGGCCGAGCTCGTTCCCGGCACGGTCAGCGTCATCACGGCGCGCATGGACTACCTGCCCCGGGGTGCGCCGCCGGACTGGCTGGCGCGCGAGCAGGCGCGCAGCCACCGGCCGGGCGAGGCCGTGGTGTCGGTCTACGCCCGAGGACGCGACTACCACCGCGTGCTGCGCAGCCGCCTGGCGCGCCTGGCGCAGCGGCTGCAGGAGGCGGTCGGGCCCTTCGGCCACCGCGCCTTCACCGATTCCGCGCCGGTGCTGGAGGTGGAGCTGGCCTGCAGCAGCGGCCTGGGCTGGCGCGGCAAGCACACGCTGGCCCTGCACCGCGAAGGCGGCTCGATGTTCTTCCTGGGCGAGCTCTTCGTGGACTTTGCACTCCCCGCGGGCGAGCCGGTCAGCGCCCACTGCGGCACCTGCACCGCCTGCCTGGACGCCTGCCCCACCGGCGCGATCGTCGCGCCCTACCGGCTCGATGCGCGGCGCTGCATCTCCTACCTCACCATCGAACACGACGGCCCCATCGACGAGTCCTTGCGCCCGCTCGTGGGCAACCGCATCTACGGCTGTGACGACTGCCAGCTGGCCTGCCCCTGGAACCGCCACGCCCAGCGCGCGACGCTGCCGGACTTCGACCTGCGCGAGGGCATGGCCGATGCCACGCTCGTGCAGCTGTGGTCCTGGGACGAGGCCGCCTTCCTTCGCCACACCGAAGGCAGCGCCATCCGGCGCATCGGCTACCGCCGCTGGCGGCGTAACCTGGCCGTGGCGCTGGGCAACGCGGCGCAGGCCCGGCCGGAGCTGCGCGCGGCCATCGGGCAGGCGCTGCAGCAGGCGCGCGACGGCGCCTGCGAACTCGTGCGCGAGCACATCGACTGGGCGCTGTCGCGCTGCTGAGGCGCCGGGCCGCAGTCGCCGGCGCGTTCAGCCGCCGAGCGGACGCAACGCGCGCAGCGCCGTCAGGCTCAGCGGCAGAACCGCCATGCCCAGCAGGGTGGACAGCGTCACGAGCCCGGCCACGAAGGGACCGTTGCCGCCCATGCGCACCGCCAGCACATAGGCGCTGGAGGCGGTGGGCATGGCCGCGTAGGCCACCACCACCGCCTGCGGCGCACCCTGCAGCCCGGCGGCCAGCGACGCCAGCAGGCCGGCCGCCGGTAGCGCCAGGTGGCGGATGGCCAGCAGCCCGGCGGCCAGCCGCGGGGCCTCGCGCAGCGCCCCCATCTGAAGCCCGGCGCCCACCGCCATCAGGCCCAGCGGCAGGGCCGCGGCGCCCATGCGCGACAGCGTCGTCGTGGCCACCTCGGGCAGCTGCACCCCCGCCACGTTGCACGCCAGGCCCGAGAAGGTGGACAGGATCAGCGGGTTGCGCCCGAGCTCGCCCAGGAAGTGCCGCCCGCCCTGGCGCGCCAGCGGCCACACCGCCGCCACGTTGCATAGCGGTACGCACACCGAGACGATCAGCGCCATCCAGGCCAGCCCCGGCGGGCCGGCCAGCCGCTCGGCGAAGGCCAGCGCGACGTAGGAATTGAAGCGGAAGGCCACCTGTGCGCCCGAGGCGTGCAGCGCGGCGTCCACCCGCGGCAGCAGCCGCAGCGACAGCGCCAGCGCGATGCCCAGCAGCGTCACGCCGAGTGCTGCGCCCACTACCGGCAGCGCCGCGTCCAGCCGCACCGGGTTGCGCACGATCGAGGTGAAGAGCAGGGCCGGGAACAGCACCACGTACACCAGCCGCTCCACCGCGCTCCACAGCGGCCGGTTGAGCGGCGTGAAGCGGCACAGCAGCCAGCCGGCGACGATGAGCAGGAAATCGGGCAGCAACAACCGGGCTTCGGCCATGGGCGGCAGTATCGCGCCTGGGCGAGAATCGGCCGATGGATCGCCGCACTGCCCTGGGTTGCCTGCTGCTGTGGCCGGCCGCGTCGCCCCGGGCCGCCCCGGTGGTGCTGGAGGGCCGGCGCTTCGAGGACCGCATCGAGCTCTACGGCGAGCCGCTGCTGCTCAACGGCACGGGCCTGCGGGCCGTGGCCTGGATCAAGGGCTACGCGGCCGGGCTGTACCTCACGCGTCGGGCCGACAGCGCGCAGGCCGTGGTCGCCGCCCCGGGGCCCAAGCGCGTGCGCCTGCAGATGCTGCTGGACGTCTCGGCAGCCGAGTTCGTCAAGGCCTTCGAGCGCGGCGTGCACCGCAACGCGCCCGCCGCCCAGCACGCGCTGCTGCGCGAGCGCATGGACCGTTTCGAGGCCCTGATCCGGGGCGTGGGCAAGGCGCGCAAGGGCGATGTCTACGACCTGGATTACGACCCCGCGCGCGGCATGGTCCTCGGCGTCAATGGCACACTGCGTGGCGATCCGGTACCCGGCGCCGACCTGTACGGTGCGCTCCTGCTGGCCTTCGTTGGGGATCACCCCTTCGACGAGCGCCTGCGGGCCGGCCTGCTGGGCCGCGGTTCCTGAGTCCGGTCAGCGTCCCGATTCCTCGAAGGAGATCCCCCGATGAAGCAAGCCAAGTCGATCGCCGCCGCGCTGGGTGCCGGCCTTTTGGCCGCCCTGCCGGCCCTGAGCCTGGCCCAGGCCTACCCCAACAAGCCGGTGCGTCTGGTGGTGCCCTTCGCGCCGGGCGGTACCACGGACATCATCGCCCGCGTCGTGGCCGAGAAGATCTCGGGCCCGCTCGGTGCGTCGATGGTGGTGGAGAACAAGGCCGGCGGCGGCGGCTCGGTGGGCGCCACGGAGACGGCCAAGGCCACGCCCGATGGCTACGCGCTGGGCATGGCCACCGTGTCCACCACAGCCGCGAACCCGGCGATCAACTCCAAGATCGCCTACAACCCGCTGACCGACTTCACACCGATCACCAACATTGCGGCCACGCCCAACGTCATCGCCGTGCACCCGAGCTTTCCGGCGCGCGACTACAAGGGTTTCATCGCCGAGCTGAAGAAGAACCCGG
>JBMOGN010000122.1:0-10064 GCA_049318345.1 Rubrivivax sp.
TGATTTCCGACAGCGTGGCGTACAGGGTGGTGGTCTTGCCCGATCCCGTCGGGCCAGTCACCAGCAGCATGCCGTAGGCCTCCTCCGCCAGCTGGCGCAGCGCGGTCAAGGAGTCCGGGTCAAAGCCCAGCGAGTCAAGCGTCAGCGCCCCGTGGGCCTCGATCATCGACCGCTTGTCCAGCACGCGGATCACGGCATCCTCACCATGAATGCTGGGCATGACGGACACACGCAGGTCGATGTCTCTGCCGCTTGCTTCGACGCGGAAGCTGCCGTCCTGCGGGACGCGCCGCTCGGCGATGTCCAGTTCAGCCAGCACCTTCAAACGCGAGATCACCTGTTCCGCGGTGTCCGTACCCGAAGCGGAGCCCGCCTGGTCCAGCACCCCGTCTACCCGGTACTTGACGACGAGGCCGCCGGGCGTGCACTCCAGGTGGATGTCGGAAGCCCCAGCCTTCAAGGCGTCGTAGAGCGTGGAGTTCAACAGGCGCACCGCCGGACTGGTTGCATCGCTGATGGAGGCAAACGACAGCACCGTTGCCGCGCGACCCTCGCGCACGGCAGCGGTGTCCACGGTCTCTGCGCTGTCCAGCGCGCGAGCAGACTCCTCCTGTCTGGACAGATAGGCTTGAATATCCGCGGGCAGCGCGAGCCGCCACTGTGGCGGCTGGCCTGCCAGCGTCTCCAGCCAGGTGCGCAGAACCACGTCGAACGGGTCCGTGTGCACCGCAAGCACCGAGGTCGAGTCCGGGCTCTCGCGCAGGAGCACGCAGCCGTGCTGCATCGCGCGCGACAGGGGCAGCAGATCGAAGGCCGGGGAGGCGAGCAGCATCTGCGCCGTCTCCATCACGGGCAGGTCGAATACGGACGCGATTTCCCGCAGCAGGGCGCGAGGCTCGCTGCCTGTGGCCTCCTGAAGTTCAGCGACAAGCGTTCGCCCCGAGGCGGTGGCCCGCAACCTGGCGTCCTTCAGCAAGGCGACGTCGATGGCCGGAACGGCACTCCCGGACAGCGAACTGGCTGTCAACCTGGAGTCCATCACAAGCCTCCCGCCAGATCGAAGATGGGCATGTAGAGCATCACCACGATGAGGCCCACGACCACGCCGATGCCCGCCATCAACAGCGGCTCCACGCTGCGCGTGAAGCGATCGATCCAGCGGCTGGTCTCGCCATCGTAGAAACTGGCCGACTGCACCAGCTGCCGCCCCAGATTGCCGCTGCGCTCGCCCACTCGGAGCAGGCGAAGCGAAATAGGCGTGGTCAAGCCCGAGACGTCGAAGGCGGTGGACACGCTCGAGCCGGCTTCGATGCGTCCCCTGGCGGCCGACAACGCTGCGCGCCGTGCCGGCGACACGACACCCTGGGCGATCTCCATGGCGGCAACGACCGGGATGCCGCCTTCCACCAGCATGCCCAGGGTCAGGTAGAGCCGAGAGAGTTCAACGATGCGCAGCTGGGGCCCGATACCCGGAACCTTCGTCAGCAACCCGGTCAGCCCAGTACGGTCGAGCGCGTGCCGCAGCCCGATGGCCGACAGCAGCACCGCCGACACCGCGATCGAAAATGCCAGCCAGCCGTTCGTAGCGAGCCACTGGCCGGCGTCCAGCAGCATGCGGGACAACCAAGGCAGCGGGCGACCGGTGCCCTGGAAGACTTCCGCAAAGCGCGGCACGACAAAACCGATCAGAAACAGCGTCACGGCGCCGCCGACGATCACCAGGATGGCCGGATAGATCGATGCGCTGACCAGCTTGTTGCGAACGACGGACACCTTCTGCGAATGGTCGATGAACCGGGCCAGCGCGCTCGGCAGGTCGCTGGTGCCCTCGGCCGTGCGAACCATGCCGACGAACAGGGGCGTGAACACTTCCGGCCGATCTGCCAGCACCATCGACAGGCGACGGCCTTCCCGCAGGCCTTGCAGCAGGTGGCCAAGAACCGCGACAGCCAGCGGCTGGGACTCCTTTTCCGTCAGTGCCTCGAGCGCCTCGACGACACCGAGCCCAGCCTGCAGCAGAGCCAGCAGCTCCTGGCTGAACAGCAGCAGGTCGAACCGGCCATCACGACCGGATCGCGCAGATGCCGCCAGCAGCAGGCCGGGGTGCCTGGCGCGCAGCGAAGACACGAACACCCCTTCGCGCGCGAGCTGCGCGCGCGCGTCGGCTTCGTCGCGGGCCGTGATCGACACGCTCGCCACGCGGTTGTCCTTCGTCAAGGTCAGGGCCGTGAACTCCATCGCAGCCCCTATGGGTCCAGCCTGTGACGCGGCGTGTCCATCCGTACCGCACTCAGTTGCTCAAGTCGGCAGCATCGCCTGTGCCACCAGGCTGGCCATCCCGCCCGTACGACAACAGCTCGAAGCCTGCGCCCGGCTCCCCGGATCGCCGGTAGACATAGGGGTGACCCCAGGGGTCCAGCGGCACCTTCTTGCTGAGGTAAGGGCCATTCCAGCGGCCGGCGGCATCCGGCGGAGCAACCAGCAACGCGCCGAGTCCCTGCTCCGTGCTCGGGTACCGCCCCACATCCAGACGGTAGGTGTCCAGCGCCTTCGAAAAGGCCTCGATCTGCGACCTCGCCACTGCCACCTCGGACTTGCCAAGTTGCGAGAAGTACTTGGGCCCGACGTAAGCGGCCAGCAGCCCGATGATCACCATGACCACCAGCAGCTCCAGCAGGGTGAAGCCGCGGCTGCGCCCACCTAGACGAGCCCGGCGACCCGGGCCATTGCAGTGACCAGCCATCACCACTCGATCCCGTCGAAGAAGTTGCGAATCCGGCGCGTCAGCTTGTCCAGGTCGGATTGCTGGCGCGCCCTCTCACGCGCCGCCTTCAGCCGCTCGTCCTTCGCCTGCTCGAGGCGGGCCTGCTCCGCAGCTTCGGCAGCCATTCGCCGCTGGGCGGCCTGCCGCTGCTCGGCTTCGTGACGGCGCTGCAGAGCCGGCCCGAACTGACCGCGGTCCATGCGCTCGCGGTACTCCTCCATCTTGTTCTCGACTGCGACCCGGGCCAGCCGCGTCAGCGGCTCGCCTTCCGCGGGTCGTCCCAGCCCCTGCACGCCCAGGTCAGCAAGCAAACCGGCGGCAGTCTGGTACAGATCATCGTTGCGGGTCGTGCACTCGGCCAGCGCCGCGACGCGCTCGGCAAGTGAGCGCTCCTGCTGCTGCCGTTGCATCTCGCTGCGGCTGAGCAGTCCCTGCGTACGATCCAGACTGACCTGCACGGTGCTCAGCTGACTCCTGAGTTCGGCCAGGTCGCGCTGGGATTGAGCGACCTGTTCGGTCAATGCCGACTTCTCCGAGGTTGCCGCCTCGAGGTCCTTGGCCAAAGCGATACGCTGACGCTCTGCCGCCTCGGCGGCACGGCGAGAC
The DNA here is from genome assembly GCA_049318345.1 of Rubrivivax sp. Classification (GTDB taxonomy): domain Bacteria; phylum Pseudomonadota; class Gammaproteobacteria; order Burkholderiales; family Burkholderiaceae_C; genus Rubrivivax. The sequence goes on from JBMOGN010000122.1 coordinate 3,371, forward strand.
TGCGCCAGCCTCGCCTCCAGGTCCTTGGCCTTCTTGTCGAGCGCTGCACTCTCGGCCGCCAGCTGCGACTTCTCCTGCTCGGCCGCTCGCAAGCGCTGCTGCAAAGCCCTGACCTGACCGTCCCCCTGCTTCTGCTGCGACCAGGCTGCAGGCAACGCCAGCATGCTCGACAACAGGATGCAAGAAGACAGCAGATACCTGGACTTCGATCTCGAGTGGGCTGCCTGCATCATGTTCGTCAGGGGATGAGTTGTTCAAGGTCTGGTTCAGCGACTTCAGAAGCGCGTGTTCAACTCGAACTGCAGCGTGTCGACCGAAAACTTGGTTCTCGGGGAATTTCCAACCACTGCCGGAACGAGTGGCTCCAGCGCGTCGGCCGACAGCCAGCGAGCAGAGACCCAGGTGTTCTTGGCGATGCCGTAGCTGCCGCTGAGGATGAAGCCCCGGTTGTTGGTTCCACCGAGCCCGAAATCCGAGTTCGTGAAGGCATCCACGACGGCATCACTGCCCAGCCGGCGATAGGTCAGACCGGCATTCCAATCACCCGCCTTGCGGATAGACGGCGCGCCGACCTGAACTCTGACCAGGTAGCCTGTTCCGTCCCCGTCCAGGAGTTGCGTGCCGCTGCGACTACGCATCTGCCCCCTGTCGAAGGCCAGGTTATGGACCAGGTCGCCGGTCAGCACGATGTGCAGCGGGTCGAACTGGGCTACATCCAGCACAGCCGTGAGGTTCAACTCCCTGAATCCCGAGGCCAGGCCCCAGTTGGTAGCCGGGTCGTTGGCGTTGTTGCTGTTGACCCGAAACAAGGTGTTGCCGCGCTGGCGAAACCCGGCGCCATATTCCGAGCGCACGGCGTAGTCCGGCACCGTGGTCTTGTCGGTCGTGGTCTCCTTCAGGCCCTCGATTCCGTTGAAGGCGTACAACGCCGCGCCCAGCCGCAGACGGTTCTCCCGCGTGCCGAACTGCCAATTCACTCCGCCCTGGATGGCCGTGAGGCTTCGGTTTCGCTGAGCGCCAGGCACCGCGTAAGACAACGGGAACCAGCCGACGGTGAGAAAGCTGTCCATCAAGGTGCCTGGCGCAGCCTTCCAGGAACCTGCGAATCCCTCGAAGTTCAAGTCGTCAGCCCAGACCAGGTCCGTTCCGAGGAACGGATTGCGGAACCTGCCGGCCTGCATGTTCAGGCTCGAAGTCGGCGCCAGCCGAACGAAGGCCTTGTCGATCACCGTGCCGTACTTGTTGAAGTAGCCGGGCGTGTTGGAGGCGCCTGCAGCCATCGTCTGATTGGTGGAGGTCGGGCCCGTCGTGCTTCCGGTGCTCAGCGAAATCCCGGCGGAAACGGTCTCTGACACCGCGACATTGACTCCCAGGCGCGCGCGAATGCGGCTTCTGGACTGGGTTTCCTGGGTGTTGAAGTTCGGATTGGCCCAGATGTCCGGTGCTCGAGTGAGGTCTGGGCTGGAGGTCGAGACGACGCTAGCGGCCGAGTTGTCCGCCGATGGAAGGATCGATTCGGCTCGCAAGCGGATGTCGCCTTCAAACTGCAGTCGCCCACCGGCTTCTGCAGTCGGGCCGGAAGCAGCGCCCGCACCGCCCTGCTGTGCCAACAACTCGGACTTGATCTGCTCGCGCATCTGGGTCCGGACAGCCTCCGGGATATACGGCACACGAACAATCCTCTTGCCGTCTGCGCCAACTTCCGCCGGCGGTACGGCGGCAAGCCTTTCATCAGCCTTGCGCTGAGCGTCGCGCATCATCGCGTCGACCTGTGCACGCGGGATGACGCCTGACTTCACCAGAGTATCGATCAGCCCAAGCACCGTGGCTCGCAGCTTCTCCAGGTCTTCCTTCTCGTCGGCATGTGCTGCCATCGGTAGTGCCAACATGAAGGCGGCGGTCAGGCCGACGGTGGCTTGCCGGAGTGTCTTCTTATGCATCATGGTCATGGAATGGTTAGGTGTAGATTGCCCGGTCAGCTGCCCGTCCACACCCGCAGGCGCAGTGGCTGCGGCATGTTGGCGGGCAGAGACTGGGAGAAGGGTGGAGCCGCATTCATGGCCGCCCGGATGGCATCGTCGGTCTCGGCGTCGCCGGTTGAGCCCACCAGTTCGTATCGGTTCAGCGCGCCGTTGGCCGCCAGCCACAGGTGCAACTCCACGGAGTAGCGCTTGCGCTTCAAGGAGGCGTTCTTGATGAGGTAGCGTTGCAGTTCACCCTTGGCCAGATTGGCGTAGTTGGTGAAGGGGTTGAACATGCCCGCGCGTTCGGTACCGCCGGCGCCCGTGCCGCCCTGCTTGCCGGCGCCGATCCTGCTCAGGTCTTCGCTCGATATCTTTCCGGCTGAAAATGCGCTCGGGCCGCTGCCCGCCGGGCCGTCCATCTTCAGCTCGGGCGTGGGCGGTGCCGGTTCCGCCTTGGGCACAGGCTGCTCCACCTTCATCTCCTTCTGCTCCTTCGGAGGATCGGGCTTCTTCTCGAACTTGGGCGGAGGCGGTGGGGGAGGAGGAGGGGGTGGCGGAGTCAACAGGGTGATCTTGGGCGGCTTCTTCGGCGTGTTGTCCTTCTTGCCGATGCCCATCAGGAAATAGGCGGCCAGAAGCAGCGCCAGCAGCGTGGCGGCGATGACTGCGATCATCATGAAGCGACGCTGCATTCAGGTTCCGATCCGAGCGGTGACCAGGCCGACGTTGGTGATGTTGAGCCGTGCGGCCATGTCGATGATTTCGACGACCATCATGTAGTAGGCCTGCGGATCTCCCTTGATCACGATCGGCGTCTGAGGGTCACGCGCCTGGGCGGCCCTCAGGCGCGCCTCGAGCTCATCCATCCGGATAGGTGCCCCATTCAGCATCAGGCTACCGTCGGCCTGGATCTGGATGATGCGCGTCTCCTTCTTCTCGGTACTCGGCTGGTTGCTTGGCTTGGGCAGATCGATCTTCAGACCCGACACCGAGGCCGTGGTCATCAGGATGAAGATCACCAGCAGCACGTACGCCAGATCGAGCATCGGCGTGACGTTGATGGAGTCGTAGGGCTTCGCCTCGTCCTGAACCTTCATGCGGCGCGTCCCTCAGTTGATGCGGCCTGTGACCAGACCTATGTTGGTGATGTCGGTGCGCTTGAGCACCTCCAACACCTGCATCACCTTCTCGTACTGGGTGCGGGCATCGCCCTTGATCACCATGGCCTGAGAGGGATTCACCGCCTTGAGCTGCTGCAGGCGTGTCTCCAGCTGCTCCAGGGTGACCGGGTAGGCGTCGAGGAAGACGTCGCCCGCCTGCGTCACGGTGATCGCCTTGAGACGGGGTTGGGACAGTGCGCCCCCCATCTTCGCCTTGGGCACCTCGACCTTGACACCCTGCACCGAGGCGGTGGTCATGATGATGAAGATGACCAGCAGCACGTAGGCGAGATCAAGCATCGGCGTGACGTTTATGTCGTCGAACGGCTGGTTGTCGTCCTGAAGCTGCATGATGTGGTCGGGGCAACGGTCAGACCGATCAACCGTCAGCCGGCGTGCAGTTCGGCAGCCTTGGTGACGAACTCGTCGACGAACACCTGGGAGTCAGCCGAGATGTTCTTGATCTGCGCGGCCAGCCAGTTGTAGCCAAACAGCGCCGGGATCGCGACTCCCAGACCGGCCACGGTGGCCACGAGCGCTGCGGCGATGCCTGGCGCGATCGAGTTGACGTTGACCTCTCCAGCTGCCGCGATCGCCGCGAAAGTGATCATCACGCCCACGACCGTTCCCAGTAGGCCCAGGAACGGCCCACCCGAAATGGCGATGGTCAGCAAGACGATCCCGCTGTTGAAGCGCTGGTTCTCCCGCAGCATGGCTGCGTCCAGAGCGGCCCGGATTGCCTCCAGGCCTGCAGGCGAAAGCCGCGGCGGCTGACCCGAGTCGGCCTGCGCAACGAAGCGCTTGCTCACTTCCCTGATGCCAAGCGCGTAGAGCCGGTACACGGAAGACCGATCGTTGGTCGGGTCCGACTGAAGCGCAACAACCTCGGCATGGCCCGGCGACAACAGTTCGACGGACTTCTCGCCGAAGGTAGCCAGAAACCGCGCGTTGGCCCGGCCAGCCCGGCGCAGCATCACGGTTTTGCCGACCATCACCCAGCCGCTTATCACGGCCATCACCCCCAGCAACGCGATCACGATCCAGCCGTCGAGCGTCTGCAAGGAGATGAGAATCCTGAAGTACGAGACCTCGCCGGCTCCGCCTTCGTCGGTCACCATGATCATCGGTGAGTCCGCAGACTGGCTGCTGGCCAGCGCCTGAAAGTAGGCCTGGCTGCGGGCCGTGCCGGCAAGCGTGAGTTCGTCCAGATCACCGCGCAGCCCCTCGCCGATTACGGCCTCGCCCGCCGCATCCTGCAATGCCAGGCTGCCGGAGCCGGCCTCCATGCCGTCGATGTAGAAGCTGACCTTGCCGCCACTGGCCACCAGCGCCACGTGCTGCCAGGATCCGGTCTTGAGCGGCGTGTCTGACCGGGCAGTGGCGCCTGCGCTGGTCACGATCAGCCTGCCGGCGTTCAGCCCGACGCTCAAGCCCTTGCCGCCGGCTGACAGCGAGAGGAGCGAACCCGAATCGACGCTGACCGGATTGATCCAGGCTGTGAAGCTGAATCCCGCTGCGGCCGTGACCTTCAGGGAAGCCGAGGCCGGAACCACGATGCTCGAGCTGCCGTTGAAGGAGAGGCCTTGACCAATCTGGCTGGTCGCCACTTGCGTGGCAGAGGATGTCTTGGCGTGGTTGGCGTTGGCAGTCGCATCGCGTACGCCATCGGTGCCAGCGAAGTGGTAGACCAGGATCTGACTGGCGTCGTATGAGGTCTTGCTGTCCCCATCGGTCGAGGCCTTGTCGTTGCCCCAGGCCAGCACCACGCCATCGGTCTTGGCCTTGGCGGTCAGCTTCGGCAGCGTGACCCACAGGTTTGCCAGCTCGTTGGCGGCGTCATAGCTCTCGATGTGGTACTTCAGGGGAGTCTTGCCGTCGGCCGCGAAGACGCGCAGATCACCGCCATCGGGCCTGGCCTGCTTGAACGTGAAGTTGCCGCTGTGCAGTCGCACGAGCATCGGCACCTGCTGAGCGTCTTCCTTCAGATTGCCGCCGCTGTCCGTCGTGTCGAAGCCGATCTTCTTCTTGTGAGCCCACTCGTTTGCCTGCACGGGTCCGGCAACGATCAGGCCGACCGTCATGGCGGCCACGGTCACCGACAGGGCTGCGCGAACGCGCCGAAAGATGTCTGATTGAGTCATAGGGTGTCCGGTCTGGTCAGGGAGAGTTGGCTCGCTGCCGCTTCTTCCTGTTTTCCTCGTTGTCTTCGCCATCCTGCGCAGCGCCGAAGCCCAGCGCATCCACGCTCAACTGCAGGCTGGCGCCCGCCGTGGCAGGGTTGGTGGCCGACTTGGCGACGTCGTCGCTCCTGGCCGTTGCGCCTGCGGGCACCGCCACCGCTCCCAGCGCCGGTGCAGCCACGGCCACCTGTGCGCCGCTGATCGCCCCGCCTGCGCTGATGTTGGCGGCGTTCAGCACCACCGGCGCCACCACCAGCACCGAACCGCTGGAGCGCACCCCCGCGTCGCCCGCATCGAAAACACCGCGCGGAGCCACCGCAAATACATCGCCGGGCAGCGCATCGGGCCGGGTCTTCAGCGTGGCGATGCCCGATCCACTGATCGAGTTCGCCACATCGACCTGCACCTTGCCGTCCTTGTCGATGGTGATCAGGGGCGGCGGCGCGGACGCGGCTGTCTTCGAGCCTCGGCCCGCGTCGATGTTTGCGCGCTGTGAAACCAGCGCGATGTCACCACCGCCGAGCGTGAAGACCCGGCCCTTGTTGACCAGGAAGTCGTTCTCCACCAGCGCCTGCAAGGCACCGCCCCGTACAGTGAAGATGCCGAGAGTCGACTCCGGCTTCTTGGGCCGAGGCTCGACCGTGAGACCGGCAAACACCGAGCCGGCTGGCGCGAAGAGGGTGATCGCGCCGCCCTGTTCGGTCTTGAGCTGGCTGCCGAAGTTGGAGATGTCTCCGCCTGCCGAAGCTGCGGCATCGGGGAACAGGCTGGCCACCAGGCTGTCGAAGGGCTTCAGTTCCTTCGCACGGCCGGTCTCGACCAGGCTGGCGAAGAACGCGTCGTCCAGCGCCTGCGCCTGGCCGGCTGCAAACGCGCTGCGCAGCCGGTCGGCACGGCTGGCCAGGCGCACTTCGACCTGGGGCAGCTGCGCCAGGAAGCGGCCCTGGGCAGCCGCGGGCAGGCCCCGCAGCTGCGCCCACAGCGTCTCGCCCGAGGCGGAGGCCGCGGCCGTGCGTGCGGCCGGGTCCGTCAGTTCGGCCTGCACGAAGTCGCGCAGCTTGCCCAGCGCATCAAACTCCACCTGCAGCAGGCTTCGGTAGGCCGCCAGGGCGTCGCCTGCACCGGGCGCCGCGGGCAACGGGCGCCCGGCGCGCACCAGCGCCGCGGCCACGGCCGGCAGATCGCCTTCCTGCAGCGCCGCGGCACTGCCGACCGACAGCAACGACGCAATGCTCAGGTCATACACCGAACCGTAGGCCGCTGCGGTGTCGGCGAAGCGCGCATAGTCGGGCGGCTTGACGCCGGCGATCGCCCTGACGGCGGCCCCTCCCTCCCCGAGGTAGGCGTTGTCCAGGTTGCCACGGGTGACGATGCCGCTGCTGTTGCCCAG
>JBMOGN010000123.1:0-10047 GCA_049318345.1 Rubrivivax sp.
CGCCACGCCGGCCAGCGACTTCATCTGCGGCACGCTGCAGCTGGCCGCCGGCATGAACCTGCACGTCTTCACCACCGGACGCGGCACCCCCTACGGCCTGGCCGAGTGCCCGGTGGTGAAGGTGGCCACCCGCAGCGAGCTCGCGCGCCGCTGGCACGACCTCATGGACCTGGATGCCGGCCCCATTGCCGACGGCCGCGCGACGGTGCAGGACGTGGGCTGGCAGCTCTTCCACCTGCTGCTGGAGGTGGCCAGCGGCCGCACCCGCACCTGGGCCGAGCGCCACCGGCTGCACAACGCGCTGGTGCTGTTCAACCCGGCGCCGGTGACCTGAGGCAGGCGGTCGGCGCGTCACTCGCAAGCCCCCACCTCTCCTCACACCTCGCCTCACGCTTCCCCGCACAATGGCGGGTGGCTGCCCCGCAGTCCGCCTCACCGCTCCGCTCCCATGACCGACACCACCCCTGCTCCCCTGCACCCCGAAACCCTGAGCGCCCAGGCCCTGGGCTGGGTCGACGAGGCCACGCGCGCGGTGATCCCGCCCATCCACGTCTCCTCCACCTACCTGCGCGACCCCGACAACCAGTACCGCAGCGGGCGCATCTACGCGCGCGCCGACAACCCCGCCTACGACCAGGCCGAGGCGCTGCTGGCGCGGCTGGAAGGCGGCCACCAGGCGCTGCTCTTTGCCTCGGGCATGGCCGCGGCCACCGCGGTCTTCCAGGCCCTGGCCCCGGGCGACCACGTGCTCGCCCCGAAGGTGATGTACTGGTCGCTGCGCAACTGGCTCATGACCTTTGCCACGCAGTGGGGCCTGCAGGTGGAGTTCATCGACATGGAGCGCCCGCAGGCCGTGGCCGCGGCCCTGCGCCCGGGCCGCACGAAGCTCGTGTGGGTGGAGACGCCCGCCAACCCGCTGTGGACGCTCACCGACATCGCCGCCACTGCGGCCCTGGCCCACGAGGCCGGTGCGCTCATGGCGGTGGACTCCACGGTCGCCACGCCGGTGCTCACGCAGCCGCTGGCCCTGGGCGCGGACATCGTCATGCACGCCGCCACCAAGTACCTCAACGGCCACTCCGACCTCATCGCCGGCGCGCTCGTGGCGCGGCAGGACAGCGAGTTCTGGCAGCGCGTGCGCAAGGTGCGGGCACAGATCGGCGGCACCCTGGGCTCCTTCGAGGCCTGGCTGCTGGTGCGGGGCATGCGCACGCTGCACGTGCGCGTGGCCGCGCAATGCGCCAGCGCCCTGCGCGTGGCCACGCACTTCGAGCACCACCCGCGCGTGGAGGCGGTGCTCTACCCGGGCCTGGCCGCGTTCCCGGACCATGACGTGGCACGGGCCCAGATGCACGGCGGCTTCGGCGGCATGCTCTCGCTGCGCGTGAAAGCTCCTGCCGGCTCGGGCGAAGGCGGCGGCCAAGCCGCGGCCATCGCCGTGGCGGCGCACACCCGCATCTGGAAGCGCGCCACCTCGCTGGGCGGCACCGAGAGCCTGATCGAGCACCGCGCCAGCATCGAGGGCGCGGGCACACCGGCGCCGGCCGACCTGCTGCGCCTGTCGGTGGGCCTGGAGCACGCCGACGACCTCATCGCCGACCTCGAACAGGCCCTGGAGACCGCCCACTCATGAACATCCTGGAAGACATCGTCCGCGAGGCCCCTGCCCTCACCGCGATCCGCCGCGACATCCACGCCCACCCCGAACTCGGCTTCGAGGAGCACCGCACCTCGGGCGTCGTGGCCGATTGCCTCACGCGCTGGGGCATCCCCTTCCACAGCCTGGCCGCACCGGGCCTCGTGGCCGTGGTGCACGGCCGCGACGGCGGCGCCTGCGGGCGCGCGGTGGGCCTGCGCGCGGACATGGACGCGCTGCCGATGACGGAGATCAACACCTTCGCGCACGCGAGCCGCCACCCCGGCCAGATGCACGCCTGCGGCCATGACGGGCACACCGCGATGCTGCTGGCCGCGGCGCAGTACTTCAGCCGCCACCGCGACTTCGACGGCACCGTCTACCTCGTCTTCCAGCCCGCCGAGGAAGGGCGCGGCGGCGGCAAGGCCATGGTCCAGCAGGGCCTGTTCGAGCGCTTCCCGATGGAGGCGATCTTCGGGCTGCACAACTGGCCGGGCATGGCCGCAGGCACCCTGGCCTCCAGCCCCGGACCGGTGATGGCCGGCGGCAGCCTCTTCCAGGCCACCGTGCGCGGCACGGGCGGGCACGCCGCGCACCCGCACCGCAGCGTGGACCCGGTGATCGTGGCCACCCACGTCGTGCAGGCCTTCCAGACCGTCGTCAGCCGCAACGTGCGGCCCATCGACACCGCCGTGCTGTCCACCACCATCATCCGCGCCGGCGAGGCCACCAACGTCATCCCCGACCACTGCAGTTTCGAGGGCACGGTGCGCACCTTCTCCGAGGCCGTCACCGACCTCGTGGAACAGCGCATGCGCGAGATCTGCACCCACCTCGGCCCGGCCTTCGGCGCGCAGATCGACTTCGTCTTCGAGCGCAAGGTGCCCGCCACGGTCAACACGGCCTACGAGGCGGACTTCGCCGCGGGCGTCATGCGCGGCATCGCCGGCGCGGCGGCCGTGCCCGTGCAGGAGCCCAGCATGGCCAGCGAGGATTTCGCCTACATGCTGCAGGCCTGCCCCGGCGCCTACGTGTTCCTGGGCAACGGCGAGGGCGACGGCACGCACCGCCTGCCCGGCCACGGCGACGGGCCGTGTCTGCTGCACAACCCGGCCTACGACTTCAACGACGCCGTGCTGCCGCTGGGCGCCACCTACTGGGTGCGGCTGGCCGAGTCCTGGCTCGCGCACACGCGGGCCTGAGCCCGCGGGAGGAACGTGCGGGCCGCGCTCAGTCGGCCTTGATGCCGTTGTCGCGCACCACCTTGGCCCAGGTGTCGATCTGCTGGTCGATGAAGGTGCGGGCCGCATCGGGCGTGCCGGGACGCAGCTCGATGCCCTGCCCGGCCAGCTTGCCCGCCACCTCAGGCTGGCGCAGCACCGCGTTCACGGCCTCGTTCATCTGGCGCACGATCTCCGGCGGGGTCTTCGCCGGCGCCAGCACCGCCCACCAGGCCGGCGCCTCGAAGCCGGCAAAGCCACTCTCGGCCACGGTGGGCACGTCGGGCAGGCTGGCCGCACGCTTGCTCGTGGTCACCGCCAGGGCGCGCAGCTTCTTGCTGTCCACATGCGGCTTGAGCAGGAAGATCGAGCCGATGCTCAGCGGCACGTGGCCGGCCAGCGCGTCGTTGAGCAGCGGGCCGCCGCCGCGGTAGGGCACGTGCACGAACTGCAGGGTGTTGGCGCGTGCCAGCAGCGCCACCGCCAGGTGCCCGAGGCTGCCCGAGCCGATGGTGCCGTAGCTCACCCCCTTGGGCGTGCGGGCAGCGGCCACCGCGTCTGCCAGGCTGCGGATCGGCGAGTCGGCGTGCGCGGCCAGCACCATCGCACTCGTGCCGATCAGCGCCACCGGCGCCACGTCGCGCCGCGTGTCGAAGGGCATCTGCGGGATCAGCGCCGGGTTCACCGCGTGGGTGTCGAAGACGACCGCGAAGGTGTAACCGTCGGCCGGCCCGGTCATCACCGCACCGGTGCCGATGGAGCCCGAGGCGCCGCCCTTGTTCTCCACGATCACGGTCTGACCCAGGTGCTGCTGCAGCGCGGGCTGCAGGATGCGCGCCACCTGGTCCACCGAGCCGCCCGGCGGGAAGACGGCCACCAGCCGGACGGGCTGGGCCTTGGGCCAGGCCTGGGCCCGGGCCGGGCTCCCGGGCAGGGCAAGCAGCAGGGCCAGGCAGGCCAGGAGCGCGGGGCGGATCATGGTGGTCTTTCTCCGTGTGGGCCTGCAGTGTCGTGCAGGGCGCGGCCGAGCGCAGAAGTCGGGCTTCAGCTGCCCCGGTAGGTGGAATAGCTCCACGGGCTGGCCAGCAGCGGCACGTGGTAGTGCGCGCCCGGGTCGGCGATGCCGAACTCCAGGGGCACCGCGTCGAGGAAGGGGGGCTCGGGCAGCTCGACGCCGCGGCCGCGGAAGTACGCCGCCACCTCGAACACCAGCCGGTAGCGCCCGGGCTGCATCTCGGCGGCGCCCAGCAGCCCGCCTTCGGCGCGTCCGTCCGCGTTCAGCGTGACGGCCTTCAGCGTCACCGCGCCGCCGGCGTCCAGACGCTGCAGCGTCACCCGCATGCCGGCCGCGGGGCAGCCGTGCGCCGTGTCCAGCACGTGCGTGCTCAGTCCCATTGCGTGGTCTCCCGGGGGTCGCGAAACCCGGAATCCTACCCCCGCGCTGGCCGTCGCACCGCAGCGGTGCAATACTGCGGGGTTTCCCGTGCACGCTCCTTGCTTGAGCCGAGCACCCGTCCAACCTCAGCGGAGACCTTTCCATGTCCTTGTCCACCCTCACCCGCCGCGCCGTGCTGGCCGCAGCCTCGGCGCTGCTGGCTGCTCCGGCCTTCGCCCAGACCCCCATCAAGTTCCAGCTCGACTGGCGCTTCGAGGGCCCGGCCGCCCTGTTCCTGGCCTCCACGGCCAAGGGCTACTACAAGGCCGCGGGCCTGGACGTCACCATCGACGCGGGCAACGGCTCGGGCGGCACCGTCACCCGCGTGGCCTCGGGCACCTACGACATGGGCTTCGCCGACCTGGCCGCCCTCATGGAGTTCCACGCCAACAACCCCGACGCGCCGAACAAGCCGGTGGCGGTGATGATGGTCTACAACAACACGCCGGCAGCGGTGCTCACGCTGAAGAAGAACAACATCAAGACCCCGGCCGACCTGAACGGCAAGAAGGTCGGCGCGCCCGTCTTCGACGCCGGGCGTCGCGGCTTCCCCATCTTCCAGAAGGCCAACGGCATCGGCGGCGTGCAGTGGACGAGCATGGACCCGCCCCTGCGCGAGACCATGCTCGTGCGCGGTGACATCGACGCCATCACCGGCTTTTCCTTCACCTCGCTGCTCAACCTCGAGGCGCGCGGCGTGAAGACGGAGGACATCGTCGTCATGCCCTACGCCGACCACGGCGTGCGGCTGTACGGCAACGTCATCATCGCCAGCCCCAAGCTGATGAAGGACAACCCCGGCGCGGTCAAGGCCTTCCTGTCGGCCTTTGCCAAGGGGGCCAAGGAGGTCATGGCCAACCCCGACCCCACCATCGACTACGTCAAGGCACGCGACGGCATCATCGACGTGGCCCTGGAAAAGCGGCGCCTGCGCATGGCCATCGACTCGGTCGTGGCCAGCCCCGACGCGCGCAAGGAAGGCTTCGGCGCGGTCGTGCCCGGGCGCCTGGCGCTGATGGCCTCTCAGGTCTCCGACGCCTTCAACACCAAGACCCGCGTGAACCCGGACGGGGTGTGGAACGACGCCTTCCTGCCGCCCAAGGCCGAACTCAACATCCTGCCGCCGGCTCGCAAGTGACGAGGACCTGAGGCGTGCGCGGCCTGCCACGCGCGCCTCAGCGCCAACGGTGCGAGATCTGGAACATCACCGCCGCGTCGCCCAGCAGGTTGTACTGGAACGAGGTCTGCGGCGTGGCCTCGAAACCGAGCGACAGCACCGCGCCGGGCGAGAAACCCCCGTAGTTCAGCGGCACCTTGTTCTTGTAGGCCCCCTTGTAGCCGTACATCAGCCCCGCGGTCCACTGCGCGTACAGCGCCGGCTGGCCGAGGATGCCGGGGTAGCGCGTGCCGAGATAGGCATAGGCGCTGGGCTGGCCGAAGGAATTGGTGAAGTAGGAAGCACCCCAGACGCGATGATTGTCGCCCCAGCGCTCGGCGCCCAGCGCCCACACGTGGCGGTGCTCGTCGCTCGGCCGCCAGTGCTGGGTCACGGGCGAGAAGGCCACGCGCCAGTGACCCGGACCCTCGAACCAGGTTGCATCGGGCAGGTATTGGGCGCGGCTCGGCGCGCTGCAGGCCGCCGCTGCGGCGAGAATCACGAGCGCCGTCCGACCGGGCGACCTTAGGTTTGTGCTCATGCCGAAGATTGTCCACCCTTCGCCTCGACCCCTGCACGCGCTGCGCCAAGGCGCGCTCGTGCTGGTGCTGGCGAGCCTGCTTGGCGGCTGCGCCTGGCTGGACACCAAGCAGCACGAGATCGCCCTGCGCCCCACCCCGGGCAAGCCCGCGGGCTTCGACGAGACCCGCGCCGGCTGGCAGGCCCGCGACGAGCGCTACACCCGCCCGGTGCGCGCGCCCGACGGCAGCACGCAGCAGGTGGCGCTGTGGTGGATGCCGCACGCCGACCCCGCCGCCCCGGCGCTGCTGTACCTGCACGGCACCTTCCGCAGCCTGTACGGCAACCTCTCCAAGATCCAGGCCCTGCGCGAGGCCGGCTTCTCGGTGCTGGCCGTGGACTACCGCGGCTGGGGCGACAGCACGCCCATCGTGCCCACCGAGGCCACGATCGCCGAGGACGCCGCGCTGGCCTGGGGTGAGCTGCGGCAGCGCCAGCCTCAAGCCGGCCGGCGCGTGATCTTCGGCCACTCCATGGGCAGCGCCGTGGCGGTGCGCCTGGCCAGCACGCTGCGCGCGGGCGGCGACTTCGGCGCCCTCATCCTGGAGTCCGCCTTCACGCGCATGCCCGATGTGGCGGCCGAGGCCGGCACCTTCGGGCGCCTGGCCGCGGCGCTCACCACGCTGCAGTTCGACTCGGCCTCGCGCATCGGCCGCATCGATGCCCCGGTGCTGATGCTGCACGGCTCGGCCGACCGCACGGTGCCCGTGCAGCTTGGCCGCCGCCTGCGCGATGCCGCGAGCCCCACGCGCGTGCGCTGGGTGGAGATCGAGGGCGGCTCGCACAGCGGGCTGCACCTGGAGGCCGCCGCACCCTACCGGCAGGCGATGGAGGAGCTCATCCGCCGCCTGCCGCCCGCCCCTACTTCCCCGGCCACGGCGCCCGCTGCCGCCGCCGCGCCCTCTCCTGCCAGGACCACGCCGCCATGACCGCCTTCGTCGACTTCCGCAACGTCTGGCTCGCCTACAACGACGAGCTGCTCGCCCAGGGCCACTACGCCGTGGAAGACATCTCGCTGCAGGTGACGCAGGGCGAATTCATCGCCATCGTCGGCCCCTCGGGCTGCGGCAAGAGCACCTTCATGAAGCTCACCACGGGCTTGAAGATGCCGAGCAAGGGCACCATCCACATCGACGGCCAGCCCGTGACCGGGCCGCTGAAGATCAGCGGCATGGCCTTCCAGGCGCCGAGCCTGCTGCCCTGGCGCACGACGGTGGACAACGTGCTGCTGCCGCTGGAGATCGTCGAGCCCTACCGCTCCACCTTCAAGGCGCGCCGGCGGGAGTACGAGGAGAAGGCGCGCCGGCTGCTGCAAAGCGTGGGCCTCGGGGGCTACGAGGACAAGTTCCCCTGGCAGCTGTCCGGCGGCATGCAGCAGCGCGCCTCGATCTGCCGCGCCCTGATCCACGAGCCCAAGATGCTGCTGCTGGACGAGCCCTTCGGCGCGCTGGATGCCTTCACGCGCGAGGAGCTGTGGTGCGCGCTGCGCGACCTGCACGCCGCCCAGAAGTTCAACGTCATCCTCGTCACGCACGACCTGCGCGAGAGCGTGTTCCTGGCCGACACCGTCTACGTGATGAGCCGCAGCCCGGGGCGCTTCGTCGTGCAGCGCCACATCGAGCTGCCCCGCCCGCGCGACCTGGAGGTCACCTACACGCCGCAGTTCACCGACATCGTCCACGAGCTGCGCGGCCACATCGGCGCTGTCCGCAAGACCGGCGTGGCCGTTCCCCAGTAAGCGAGGCCCCCGACCATGAAGATCTCCCGCAACCTGGAACGCTGGTCGCCGCTGATCGTGCTGGCGGCCGTGCTCGTCGTCTGGCAGTTCTTCGTCTGGGCGCTGTCCGTCCCGGACTTCATCTTCCCCGGCCCGGTGGAAATCGCCCGGCAGTTCGGGCAGTTCAGCGGCCCGCTGCTGGAGGCCGCCTGGAAGACCTTCTGGGTGACGATGCTGGGCTTTGCCCTGTCCATCATGGTGGGCGTGCTGCTGGGCTTTCTCATCGGCAGCTCGCGCCTGGCCTACACGGCGCTGTACCCGCTGATGGTGGCCTTCAATGCCGTGCCCAAGGCCGCGGTGGTGCCCATCCTCGTGGTGTGGTTCGGCATCGGCCTGGGCCCGGGCATCCTCACCGCCTTCCTCATCTCCTTCTTCCCCATCACCGTGAACATCGCCACGGGGCTGGCCACACTCGAGCCCGAGCTCGAGGACGTGCTGCGCGTGCTGGGCGCACGGCGCTGGGACGTGCTCGTGAAGGTGGGCCTGCCGCGCTCCATGCCCTACTTCTACGGCTCGCTGAAGGTGGCCATCACCCTGGCCTTCGTGGGCACGGTGCTCGCGGAGATGACGGCCGGCGACTCCGGCATCGGCTACCTCATGCAGACCGCCGGCTCGCAGCAGCGCCTGCCGCTGGCCTTCGCGGGCCTGGTGGTCATCGGCGTCATGGCCATGGCCATGTACGAGCTCTTCTCCTGGGTGGAGCGGCGCACCACGGGCTGGGCGCACCGCGGCTCGCAGGCGGCATGAGCGCGCCGGGCCCTGCGCCCGCTCCTGCACTTGCTCCTGCGGCGCTGCTGCGGCTGGCCAACGGCGTGGCACGCCGCGCCCTGGCCGAGGGTCACCACCCCTTCGGCGCGCTGCTCGTGGCCCCGGACGGCCACACCGTGCTGCTGGAGCAGGGCAACGTCAGCACCGTGGAGCACGCCGAGTCGGTGCTCGCCCGCACCGCCGCGGCCCGCTACGAACCCGCCTTCCTGTGGGGCTGCACCCTCGTCACCACGGTGGAGCCCTGCGCCATGTGCGCCGGCACGCAGTACTGGGCCCATATCGGGCGCCTGGTCTACGGCATGAGCGAGGCGCGGCTGCTCGCGCTCACCGGCAACCACGCGGACAACCCCACGCTGGACCTGCCCTGCCGAGAGGTCTTCTCGCGGGGCCACAAGGCCGTGCAGGTCATCGGCCCCGTGGCCGAGGTGGAAGAGGAGATCGCCGCGCTGCACCGGGACTTCTGGCGCCGATGAGCTGGCGCGGGCAGCTGCTGCTGCGCTACACGCTCGAAGGCGGGCGCACCGTCGCGCTGGACCGCCACGAGGGCCCGCTGCGCGTGTTGCAGCGCCTGTACCCGGAGGGCGAGGCCATCTGCCACCACGTGCTCGTGCACCCGCCGGGCGGCATCGTGGGCGGAGACGTGCTGGAGATCGACGCGACGCTCGCCCCGGGCACGCACGCCGTGCTCACCACGCCGGGAGCCACGCGCTTCTACCGCAGCGCCGGGGAGCAGGCGTTGCAGGTGGCGCGGCTACACTTGGCCGGCGGCGCGCGGCTGGAGTGGCTGCCGCTGGAGACCCTGGCCTACAGCGGCTGCCTGGCTGAAAACCGCGTGCAGCTGGAGCTCGACGACGGCGCGCAGGCCCTGGGCTGGGACGTCCTCGCGCTGGGCCTGCCCGCCGCGGGCGAGCCCTTTGCGCGGGGCCACTTCGTGCAGCACCTGCAGTGGCCCGGGCACTGGCTCGAACGCGGGCGCGTGGACGCGTCGGACACCCGGCTGCTGGACTCGCCCCTGGGCTGGGCCGGCCGGCGCGTGTGCGCCACCCTGTGGCTGGCCGGCGGCCCCTCGCTCCCCGCGCCGCTGCGCGAGGCGCTGCTGGAAGCGGCGCGCGCGCGGATCGACGAGGCCGGGCCAGCCGTGCCCGCGGGCGTCACCTGCCCGAACGAAGGCGTGGTGGTGCTGCGCGCGCTGGGCGAGCGCGTGGAGCCCGTGATGGCGCTGCTCGTGCAGGTGCGCGCGGCCTGGCGAGAGCAGGCCTGGGGCCTGGCCGACGAGCGGCCGCGCGTGTGGCGGACCTGAGCTGAAGCGCCTGAGCTGGCGGACTTGAACCAGCGGGCCTGAACCAGCGGACCTGAACCCGCGCGCCTGAAGTCCGGCGCGGTACGCCTCAGATCGACATGCGCTCGCGCACGCCGTCGGCCTGCATGTCGCGGCCCAGGCCGCGGGCCACGATCTCGCCGCGCTCCATCATGAGG
>JBMOGN010000124.1:0-9946 GCA_049318345.1 Rubrivivax sp.
AGGTCGTCGGGCCGCACCTGCGCCACGAGCCGCTCCGCCACGAGCACGAGGAAGCGGTCGCCCGCGGCGTGGCCCAGGGTGTCGTTGATGAGCTTGAAGCGGTCGAAGTCCAGGAACATGAGCACGCAGCCCTGGCGGCCGGGCTCGGCCTGCGCCTGCGCCACCGCCTTCGCCAGCTCGTCCAGCAGCATGCGCCGGTTGGGCAGGCCGGTGAGGGCGTCGTGGAAGGCGATGTGGTGCGTCTCCTTCAGGTGCTCGGCCGTGATCTCGGCCTCGCGCCGTGCGGCCTGTGCCTCGGCCTCGCTCAGCGCCCGGTGCGCCTCCTGCTGGCCGATGTAGCCACGCACCACGGTCAGCAGCATCACCAGGGCCGGCGTCACCGTCAGGAACAGGGTGAGGGTGTGGGCGCGGAAGCTCTCGCCGAGCACCGCCGCTGCGCAGGCGCACAGGGCGCTGACGACCAGTGTCAGCCCGAAGCTGCCCGTCACGTCGCTCCAGCGCAGCCACTCGCCGCGCTTCAGGCGCGGCAAGGCGGCCACCAGGATGGTGTTGAGCACGAAGTGGACGATGGCCACCCACAGGGCGATGGCGGCCAGCACGGACACCGGCATCCCCTGAGGACTGTGCACCGCCGAGAGCATCCATTGCAGCATCGCGCCCGTGACCGTCATGGACACGGCGGCCAGGGCAGGGCTGCCGATGCGGGAGGTCCAGCGGCTGGACGTACGGAACGAGACAGCGGTGGCCTCGGCAGCGGCAGCCAGCACCGCAGGCTCGACTCCGTGGATGAACAGCAGCAGAAAGGTGAAGATCTCGCCCAGGCCGAAGGAGGTCTTCGTGCGCGGGATCGTGATCGGGAAACCGCCTGCTACCGCGGCCATCACGACGCCGGCGCAGACCTGGACCAGAACCTCCCAGGGCGCCTCCGCGACCGAGGCGACCGACCACGCCAGAGCCAGGATGCCCAGCGGCACCATCGACCACCAGTAGACCGTGGCCCGGTGGTTGTAATCCGGCATCAGGGCGCGATGCAGACGCAGGAAGACGGAGGGTGTCGGCAAGGTGCTTCCTTCGACAGACCCTCCGTTTTCGGCGGGCGGGGCGGATTCTTGAGACGCCGCCCCGGTGTGCGGCTTCACTCCCCGCGCAACGATTCGCTCAGGGCGAGCCCTTCGCTGAGCGCGAGGCCTTCACTCAGGGCCAGACCTTCACTCAGTGCCAGGCCTTCGCTCAGCGCCAGGCCCTCGCTCAGTGCCAGGCCTTCGCTGAGTGCCAGCCCTTCGCTCAGTGCCAAACCTTCGCTGAGTGCCAGCCCATTGCCGGCCAGCGCTGATCCGGCTCCTGCTGCAATCAAGCCACGCAGGTTGGCCACCTGGTAGAACGGCCCGGTCCCCGGCCCGCTGTACTTGCCGACCAGCCCGCTGGCAAAGCGCACGCCAGCGGTCAGCAGCCCGGTGTTGCGCATGATGCCGGTGCGCGCCTTGAAGCCCGGCGAGTTCGCTCCTGCCGTCGTGCCCGTGCCGCCCGGGAAGCCCGGCCCGACAGGCGTCATGCCCGGGGTCGATCCGGAAGATGCAGACGAGTCGAAGGTGACGCGGGTGCGCAGCGTGAAGTTCGGCCCCCAGGACAGGCTCGGGTCCCAGAGAGGCTGCATCGTGGCCAGCAGCGTGCTGCCGGCGAAGATGCGGTTGCCCCCGGCGTAGACCATCTGGCTCCAGTTCAGGACCTCGCCGTTGACGGTGGAGCGCGGGGCGGGCAGCGAGCGGCCCGCCTTGAGCAGCGACTGCCCGGCGGTGAGCGTGGGCGGGCCGAAGGCCGGCGCGATGTCGGTGCGCAGCGCCTCGGCCACGCTGACGGCCCCTACGAGGTTCACCATGCCCAGGCCCTGCTGCAGCAGGTTGCCGCTGGCCAGCGGCGCGGCCGAGTACTGCAGCATCGCCTTGACCAGCGGCGGCGTGAGGCCCGGGTTGGCCTGCAGCAGGACGGCCACCGAGCCGGCGATCACTGGCGCGGCCATCGACGTGCCGCTGATTTCGGCAAGCTTGGAGCCTGCAGGCAGCGGCTTGTAGATGTCCGGCTCGAGCCAGGGGGCGCCCTTGACGATGTTCGCGACGGCTCCGGTCGCGTCGGTGGCCAGCGCCGACAGGACGCGGTTGCCCGGTGCCACGATGTCGGGCTTGAGCAGGTTGTCGCGCAGGGTCACGGTCGACGAGGTCTTCCAGGCGCCGCGCGTGGGGCCGCGAGAGCTGAAGTTCGCCACGGTATCGTCCGCCCGACCCGGGGTGTAACGGTAGTTGACCGCACCCACGGTGATCACCGAAGGATCATGGCCCGGCGAGCCCACGCGGCCGTAGGCCTCGCGGGTGACGCCAGCGGCGTCGCGGATCTGCCCGTAGTTGCCGGCCGAGGCCACGACGACGATGCCCGCGGACACGGCTGCGCGCGCGGCACGTGCCAGCGGATCGGTGACGTAGGTCTCGGTGGAGTCGGAGGCCAGGCTCAGGTTCATCACGCGGATGTTGAAGCCCGAGGCGGCGCTCTCCCGGGCCCGGCGGATGACGCACTCGATGCCGGCGATGACATCGCTAGTCTGGCCCACGCCGGCGTCGTCGAGCACGCGCACATCGAAGAGGTGGGCGCCCGGGGCGATGCCGCTGGCGTCCACGGCGCCGCTGCCTGCCGCATTGCCGGCTGCGATGGCGGCCACATGGGTGCCGTGCCCGTAGCCATCGGCAAAGGAACTGGGCCGCCGCTGGGGCAGGGGGATCGCATTGCCGCAGGCATCCAGGCGCGAGGTCGGCGAGATCGTCAGCCGTGCGGCCAGGAAACGGCTCCACAGGGTCGCAGGCGGGGTGGCGACAGCGCTGCCGGACCACGAGCCGGCCGACCCCGTGGAGACGTCGTCCCGCACGAAGTTGACGGCGTTTCGCACCCGCGTGGCGCTGGTTCCGTCTCCCGCCAGGAAGAACCGGTGGGACGCCATCACGCCGGAGTCGAGTACGGCGATGCCCACGCCGGCGCCGGTGTAGCGCGTCAGGCCCGGGACCACCGGTTGGTTCACCGCGGGCAGGCCCACGATCTGCTGGAGCATGCTCTGCGAGCGCGTGGCCACCCGGTTGGGCGAGATGCTCACCACATCGGTCCGCAGGGCCAGGGAGGTCACCCGGTTGCCAGGCATTACTGCCACGAGTTGCTGCGTGGTGGCGAACTCCCGCGTCACCGTCCCGCCCAGCGCCACGATGGCAGCCCGCAGGTTCGCCAGCGTGCCGGTGGTGGGGTCCGGCAGCCCGCCGACGATCACCTGGACCTGCAGCGTCGAGCCGCTCCTGCGGGCCCAGTAGGCCGCCGGCGAGGTCGCCGTGACCGCCGTGACGCCGTTGATGACATCCAGCAGGTCCTTGGCCACGGCCAGGTTGCCCCGGCCCCCCGGCAGGAGGCTGCCCTCGTCCAGGACGACGTTGACACTGCCGCCGGGTGCGCCAGGAAGGCCCGGCAGGCCTTGTGCGGGCGGTCCTTCGTTCGCGTAGGCGGCCGTGCCGGCCCAGGCGAGCGCGACCAGCCAGGACAGCCGGTGCAACCGGCTCAGACCCGAGGAACGGTGGCTCAGCATTGATTTCTCCCTACATACCGGATACACGAAGCCCGGAAGGCGACTGCCCGCACGCCCAGGCGCGGAGCAAGCCCCGAGTTGAGGGGAGATTCAAGCCGAATTCGCACGACCTCAGGCGTGCACCTTTCACGCCAACCCGCGCCGTGTGGCGCGGCGTGGTCAGCGCGGCACGCCCAGGGCGCGCTGGCGCGCCTCGTGAAGCGCGGAAAGCGTGATCTTTCTCACTTCCGCCTTGCTCACGTCGATGTGGGCCTTGAGCAGCAGCAGCGCCTGCTCGGGCCGGCGCTGCAGCACCTGGCGCAGGATCTTGCCGTGCTCGGCGTAGGTGGCGTCGATGCGGTCGCTGCGTGTGAAGTCCAGCCGCCGCACGACCCGGATGCGCTCGGTCACATCCCAGTGCACGCGCGCAATCTCCTCGTTGCCCGCCGCGCGCACGAGCGTGGCGTGGAACTGCTCGTCCAGCGCGCCGACCTCGGCCGCATCGGCCAGCCGCTCGGCCGCGGGCACGAGCCAGATGCGCTTGAGCGCCTCGAGCTCGGGCGGCACATCCTCTCGCGCGGCCAGGCGGGCCACGCAGGCCTGCTCCAGCACGATGCGCAGGTCGTAGAGCTGCTCCAGGCGGGCGAAGTCGATCGGCCGCACGAACCAGCCGCTCTTGGCCTCCACGTCCAGCAGGCCCTCGTTGCGCAGCCGGAAGAGCGCCTCGCGCACCGGGGTGCGGCTCACGCCGAGCTGCTGACCGAGCTCGGCTTCGGAGAAGCGGTCTCCGGGCACGAGCCGGAAGTCGTGCAGCTGGGCCTTGACCTCGCCGTAGACGAATTCCGCGAGGTTGGTGCGGGCGTTCAAGGCTGCACCCCCGCGGGCACAAGGCCGGACACAAAGCCCGGCATGGGGCCGGGCACCGACCTGGGCCGCCAGCGCGCCACGTGGCAGGCCGCCACGTGCGCACCGGGTGTCCCCTGCGCCCACAGCTCCCCCGGCGCAGCAGCCAGGGCCGGCGCCTCGCGCCAGCAGCGGTCCTGAACGGCCGGGCAGCGGCTGGCAAAGCGGCAGACCTGCGGCGGCGGGTCGATCGGGCTGGCGATCTCGCCTTCCAGGCGGATGCGCGGGCCCTGGCCGGGGATGGCCGAGACCAGCGCCTGGGTGTAGGGGTGCGCCGGCTGGCGGAAGACGTCGCGCGAAGGGCCCATCTCCACGATTTTGCCCAGGTACATCACGGCCACCCGGTCGGTGAGCAGCCGCACCACGTTCAGGTCGTGCGAGACGAAGAGCGTGGCCAGGCCGAGCTCGCGGCGCAGGCGCTGAAGCAGCTGCAGCACCACCGCCTGCACCGAGACGTCCAGCGCCGCGGTGGGCTCGTCCAGGATCAGCAGGCGCGGGCGCACGGCCAGCGCCCGCGCGATGCCCACGCGCGCCTTCTGCCCGCCCGAGAGCTGGTGCGGGTAGCGCGAGAGCAGCTCCGCCGG
This sequence comes from Rubrivivax sp., assembly GCA_049318345.1. GTDB lineage: Bacteria > Pseudomonadota > Gammaproteobacteria > Burkholderiales > Burkholderiaceae_C > Rubrivivax. The sequence continues at coordinate 5,077 of JBMOGN010000124.1, forward strand.
CAAGCCCACCTGGGCGGCCACCTCATCCACGCGCGCGTCGGCGGCGCGGGCATCCATCCCGGCCAGCAGCAGGCAGGGCTCGCGGATCGTGTCGCGCGCCGAGAAGCGCGGGTTCAGGCTGTCGGTGGGGTCCTGGAAGACCATCTGGATGGCCGCCCGCTCGGGCGTACGCGCGAAGCGGCGCGCAGGTACTTCGGCCAGGTCGGCGCCGTCGAAGACGATGCGCCCGGCGCTGGCGTCCAGCAGCCGCGCGAGCACGCGCACGAGCGTGGACTTGCCGCAGCCCGACTCGCCCACCAGCCCCAGGCTCTCGCCCGCGCCGATGTGGAAGGACACGTCGTCCACGGCGTGCAGCTGCGCCCCGCGTCGGCCGGCCACCGGGAACAGGCGCGACAGCCGCTGCACCTCCAGCAGGGGGCGGGCCTCAGTCATGGGCCGGCTCCAGCGGGTGCCAGCAGGCCACGGCGTGGGGGGCGAGGCTGTCCAGCAGCGGGCGCTCGGCGAGGCAGCGCGCGTCGGCCCGCATGCAGCGCTCGGCAAAGCGGCAGGCCGGCAGGTCCGCGCGGCGCAGGTCCGGCAGGGTGCCGGGCACCGGCGCCAGCGACTCCAGCACCGTGTCCGGCCCGGGCGTGGAGGACATCAGCCGCGCCGTGTACGGGTGCCGGGGCTGCCAGAAGAGCGCGCGCGTGGGGGCGGCCTCCACCGCGTGTCCGGCGTGCATCACCACGATGCGGTCGCAGTGTTCGGCCGCCAGCGCGAGGTCGTGCGTGATGAAGAGCGTGGCCATCTGGCGCTCGCGCGCCAGGTCGGTGATGAGGTCCATCACGGCGGCCTGCGTGGTCACGTCCAGGCCCGTGGTGGGCTCGTCGGCGATGAGCAGGCTCGGCCGGCAGGCCAGCGCGATGGCGATCATCACGCGCTGGCACATCCCGCCCGAGAGCTCGAACGGGTAGGCCGCGGCTCGGCGCTCGGGGTCGGCGATGGCCACTTCGCGCAGCGCCTGCACGGCGCGCTCGCGGTAGCCCAGCGCCAGCTCGGGCCCGGTGCGCCCGCGCATCGACACCGCGTGGCGCCGCAGCACGTCCTCGATCTGCAACCCCACGGGCCGGATCGGGTTGAGCGCGGTGCGCGGGCTCTGGAAGATCATGGAGATCTCGCGCCCGCGCAGGTCGGCCAGCGTGGCCTCGTCGGCCGCCAGCAGGTCGATGCCGCCGAAGCTGGCGCGCCCGCCCGTCACGCGGGCGGCAGCGTCGCTGATGCCCAGCAGCGAGTAGGCCAGCACCGACTTGCCTGAGCCGGACTCGCCCACGAGCCCGACGATCTCCCCGCGCCCGATCTGCAGGTTCACCCCCTGCAGCGCGTGGACCGTGCCCGCGCGGGTGCGGAACTCCAGGCCGAAGTCCTCCACCTGCAGCAGCGGCGGGGCGTGCGGTGTGCTCATGTGCGCCGCCTCGGGTCGAGCAGGTCGCGCAGCGCGTCGCCCAGAAGGTTGAAGGAGAAGACGGCCAGCATCAGCACCGCGCCGGGGAAGAAGCTCACCCACCACTCGCCCGAGACGATGAACTGGGCGCCCTCGGCCACCAGGATGCCCCATTCGGGCGTGGGCGGGCGCACGCCCAGGCCGATGAAGCTCAGTCCTGCCGCATTCAGGATCGCCCAGCCCATGTTCAGGCTGACCTGCACCATGGCCGGCGGCAGGATGTTGGGGAACAGGTGCGCCGAGAGGATGCGCCAGTCGGTGTTGCCCGACAGGCGCGCGGCCTCGATGAAGCCGGCACTGCGGCGCACGTTGGTCTCGGCGCGCGCCACGCGCACGTAGAAGGGCAGGTTGATGATTGCCGTGGCCAGCACGATGTTGCCCACCGTGTTGCCCAGCGCCGCCACGATGCCCATGGCCAGCACGAACAGCGGAAAGGCCATGATGGTGTCGGACAGGCGCGTCACCGCCACGTCCCACCAGCCGCCGAAGTAGCCCGCCGCCAGGCCCAGTGGCAGCCCCACCACGAAGGACAGCGCCACCGCCGCCACCGCGATGCCCAGGTCCAGCCGCGTGGCGGCCACGGTGCGCGACAGGATGTCGCGCCCGAGCGCGTCGGTGCCGAACCAGTGGCGCGCCGAGGGCGGCTGCAGCGCCGCCGTGGCGTCGGTGGCCAGCGGGTCGAAGGGCACGATCCACGGCCCGATCACGGCCAGCAGCACGAACAGGCCGAACAGCGCCGTGGCCACCAGGGTGACGGGGTTCTCCGCCAGCACGTGCCGCGCATGCCCGAGCCAGGCCGGCCGGGCGGGGAGGGTCTGCAGCGAATCCATGTGCGGGTGTCTCTTCCGTGTGCTCAGTGTTCCAGGCTCACGCGCGGGTCCACCAGCGTGTAGAGCACATCCACCAGCAGGTTCAGCAGCACGAAGAGCACGCCCATGGCCAGCACGAAGCCCTGCACGGGGGCGTAGTCGCTGGCGGTGAGCGCATCGATGGCGTAGCTGCCCACCCCGGGCCAGCCGAAGACCTTCTCCACGACCACGCTGGAGCCGAGCATGAAGCCGAAGACCATCCCGAGCGTGGTGATGACGGGCAGCAGCGCGTTGCGCAGCGCCACGCGCACGCGCACCGTGGTGAGCGACAGCCCGCTGGCGCGCGCGGTGCGCACGAAGTCCGAGGACAGCACCTGCAGCATCGACGCGCGCGTCATCCGCGCGATGGGTGCGAGCACGAAGATCGCCATCGTCAGCGTGGGCAGCGCGAGCTGGCGCAGGCTGGCCCACCACATGCTGGGGTCGCGGGCGAGCGCGGCGTCGATCAGGTACAGGCCCGTGACCCCGGGCGGCGGCGAGTACATCGGATCCAGGCGACCCAGCGGCGCCGGTGCCCAGCCGAGCAGGAAGTAGAAGACATAGGCCAGCAGCAGCCCGGTGAAGAAGGTGGGCAGCGACACACCCAGTGTCGTGAGCACGCGGCACAGGTGGTCGATCCACGAGCCCGGGCGGCTGGCCGCCATCACGCCCAGCGGGATTGCCACGGCGCAGGCCAGCGCAAGCGCCAGCAGCACCATCTCCAGCGAGGCCGGCAGCCGCGCGAGCAGTTCGGCCCGCACCGGCTGGCCGGTGGTCAGCGAGGTGCCCAGGTCGCCGCGCGAGAGGTCGCCGAGGTAGCGCAGGAACTGTTCGGGCAGCGGGCGGTCCAGCCCGAGCTGGCGGCGCACCTGCTCCACCGCCTCCTGGGTGGCTGCGCCGCCTGCGAAGTAGGCCGCCGGGTCTCCGGGCAGCGCGCGCGTGAGCAGGAAGGTGATGACCACCACCCCGAGCAGGTTGGGCAGGGCGGCGAGCAGGCGGCGCAGGATCACGCCAAACATGGAAGCAGGCATGGGCAGGCTCAGGTCCCGGTTTGAGGGGCGGCAAGGGGCTGCACGGGATCCCGATCAGCTATCGATCAGGCTCACGTGCGCGGCCACCACGCGCCAGCCCTCGGGCAGGCGCACCCAGGTCTGGCTCTGGCGACCGAGCTTCGTGCCGCCCTCGCGCTGGAACTCGGTCATGGCGGTGGCGCAGTCGTGCCCGTAGGTGGTGATGACGGTGTTCCGCAAGGTGCGTGCCAGGCCGGCCGAAGGGCGCGCCTGGCGGAAGGCTCGGATGGCCTCGATGCCGTAGAGGTTCTCGCCGGCGCCGTAGCGGATGGTGTGGGGGCTGCTCCAGAAGAGCTCGTCGAGCACCTCCAGGCGGTTGTTCACGAGCGCGTCCTCGTAGCGGGCGAAGGCGGCGCTCACCTCGGCGTGCACCGCGCTCAGGTTGATGTCCATCAGTCGTCGCTCCTTCGGCCGCGAAAGCCCGGGGAGCCCGGGTCGCTCGCCTGCAGCCGGGCGATGGGCGCACGGGCCACGCCCGCGGCCTCCACGGCGCGCGCCACGCGCAGGCACAGGTCCTCGCGCCAGGGCGCGGCGATCACCTGCACGCCGATGGGCAGATAGGGCGCGGCCGGGTCGCAGCCCCACACCGGCACCACCGCCACCGGCAATCCGATGCACGAGATCGGTTGCGTCAGCAGGCCCATGCTGGCGCGCGCGGGCAGGCGCTGCCCGGCCACCTCCAGCCACTCCGTGCCGATGGCCGGTGACGTGCAGGGCGTGGCCGGCGCGAGCACCACATCCACCTCGCGGAAGCTCTCGGCCACGCGCTGCGCGAACCAGCGGCGCACGCGCTGCGCCTGCACCACCCAGGCCGCGGGCAGCAGCGCCCCGGCGATGAAGCGGTCGCGCGAGAGCGGCTCGAAGTCGTGGGCCCGCACCTTCAGGTCGGCCAGGTGCAGCGCGCCGCCCTCGGCGCTGGTGATGAGGAAGGCGGCCGTGCGCGCACGGTCCACCTCGGGCCACTCGACCACGCGGTGTGCCCCTAGCAGCGTGGCCACGCGCTCGACCGCGGCGCGCGCCGGCGGCTGCGCCTGGGCCTGGAACCAGCCGCCCAGCACGCCGATGCGCAGGCCCTCCAGACCCTGCTCGATCGCCGGCAGCACGGGCTGCGCCGGTTGCTGCGCGCAGGCCGGGTCCTCGGTGTCGGGGCCCTGCATGGCGTCGTAGGCCAGCGCCAGGTCGTGCACGCTGCGCGCAAAGGGGCCGAGATGGTCCAGGCTGGCCACGAAGGGGTAGCTGCCGGTGCGCGGCAGCCGCCCGAAGGTAGGCTTCAGCCCGAAGACGCCGCACAGCGAGGCCGGTACGCGGATCGAGCCGTTGGTGTCGGAGCCCAGGCTCAGCGGCACCTGCCCGGCCGCCACCGCCGCGGCCGAGCCGCCCGAGGAGCCGCCCGCCAGGTGCCCGTGGGCGTGCGGGTTGTGGGTGGGGCCGTCGTGCGAGTTCTCGGTGGTGAAGCCGTAGGCGTACTCGTC
>JBMOGN010000125.1:0-9730 GCA_049318345.1 Rubrivivax sp.
AAAGCGTGTGTGGGTTAACAGCCCACCGCGGGTTCGAATCCCGCTCCCTCCGCCACCCGCCGGCTGACACGCCCGCGTTGAGCGCGCTCACCCCGCCCCGCTCGCCCCTCCCGTCCAATGGCCCCGCCATGGACACCCTCACCAAGCTCGCGCTCGGGCTCATCGGCCGCAACCGCCCGCGCCCGCTCACCGGGCCGGCCTCCCGCGTGATCGATCTTCCGCCCGCGCGGCGCATCGGAGGGATGCCGCTCATGGAAGCGCTGGCCGCCCGGCAATCCGAGCGGGAGTTCTCCCCCGAGGCGCTGGGTGACGCCCAGCTGTCGGACCTGCTTTGGGCCGCCGCGGGCGTGAACCGTCCTTCCGAGGGCGGGCGCACCGCACCGAGTGCCATGCACGCGCAGGAGATCGACCTCTACGTGGCCTTGCCCAACGGCCTGTACCGGTACGACCCTACGGAGCACCGCCTCGCGCTGGCCATCGACAGCGACGTACGCCGGGTGACGGGCTACCAGGACTTCGTGGACGACGCCGCGCTGGACCTCGTCTACGTGGCCGACCACCGCCGCATGGGGCGTGTACCGGTCGCCCAACGCGGGTCGTACGCCAGTTGCACGGCCGGCGCAATGGCGCAAAACGTCTACTTGTGCTGCGCTTCCATCGGGCTGGCCACGGTGCTACGCGCCTGGTTCGACCGCTCGGCGCTCTCCCAGGCGATGGGGCTGCAGGACGACGAGCAGGTGCTGTTTGCGCAGACGGTGGGGCGACGCAAGGTGCGATGACGTCTTGAGGCAGGCTGGCCGCACCGCTCGGCGCGGTGGCTTGGCGGTTCCCTCCAGCGTGCGGCTTGCGCCCACATCCCGACGCGCCCAGACAGGGCGCCAGGCCTGGCAACAACAGCCCAGCGACCCGGCGGGCCATCCCCTTCTCAATCTGAGCATTGAAAAGATTAATTGACAGGCTCTTCGACTTGATCTAAGCTATGCTTACTTTAACTCGGAGCTCGAACATGTTCCATCGCACTCTCCTCCTCACCGCCGCCATCCTGGCCCTGCCTATCCAGGCCACCCAGGCCGCCGGCCCCACGGACACCGTCCTGCGCGTGGAAGCCGCGACCTTCCGCAATGCCCGCGGCGACGCCGGATGCCTGCTCTTCAAGGCCTCCGAAGGCTTCCCGGACCAGCAGGACAAGGCCTGGCGCGTGCTGCACGTGCCCATCGAACAGGGTCGCGCGGTGTGCGAGTTCAAGGACGTGCCGGCCGGCACCTATGCGGTGGTCGTCCTGCACGACGAGAACCTCAACCACAAGATGGACAAGAACTTCCTGGGCATACCGCAGGAGGGCTGGGGCGTGAGCAACAACGTGCGCCCAGCCCTGTCGGCGCCACGCTTCCAGGACGCGACCTTCACCGTCAAGCCCTCGGCCCCGGCTACCGTCTCCATCCAGCTGGGGTACTGAACCATGCAGGCACTTGCTGGAAAGACCGCGCTCGTCACGGGCGCCTCCTCGGGCATCGGCGAAGCCCTGGCGCGCCAGCTGGCATCCCGGGGTGTGCACCTCGTGCTCGTGGCGCGGTCCCAGGACCGGCTGCAGGCCCTGGCACAGGAGCTCGCCGCGCGCCACGGTGTGCAGGCGCGGGCCCTGGCGGCAGACCTGGCGCAGCCCGGCTGCGGCGCGGCGCTGCAGGCTCGCGTGCAGGCGCTGGGCGAGTCGGTGGACATCCTCGTGAACAACGCGGGCTTCGGCACCTACGGCCCGTTCGAGGAGATCGCGCCCGCGCAGGAGCAACGCGAGATCGCGCTGAACGTGGCGGCCGTGGTGGACCTCACCCACGCCTTCCTGCCAGCCATGCTGGCGCGCGGCGAAGGGGTGGTGCTCAACGTGGCCTCCACGGCCGCTTTCCAGCCCACGCCCTATCTCGCGGTGTACGGCGCCACCAAGGCCTTCGTGCTGAGCTTCAGCGAGGCGCTGTGGGCCGAGTACCGCGGCCGGGGCATCCACGTGGCCGCGCTGTGCCCAGGTGCGGTGGACACCGCGTTCATCGCCGGCCTGGGAGACCCAGCCGTGCGCCACACCTCGGTATTCGCCTCCACGCTGAGCCCGGAGTCCGTGGCGCGGCGTGCGGTGCAAGCCCTGCTCGGCACCTCGCCCACACACATCATCGGCGCGAAGAACTGGCTGATGGCGCAATCGGCGCGCATCACGCCCCGGCGCATCGTGGCCGCGGTCGGCGCGGCCTTGATGCGCCCGGCCCGGCTCAAGCCGCGCGCCCGCTGAACCGAAGCACCCGCCAGCCTGGCCCGTGCGCCCGCGAGTCCATGCCCCCATGCTTGCCGAGGCGACGCGGCTCGGGGACACTGCCGCCGCGATGCGAGTCAAGAAGAAGACGGGCTATCACCACGGCGACCTGCGACGGGCCTTGATGGACCTGAGCGTGGACGTGATCAGGAAGCAGGGCGTGGAGGCGCTGAACCTGCGGGCCCTGGCCACACGGCTGGGGGTGTCCTCGGGGGCGCCATATCAGCACTTCGCCAGCCGGGCGGATCTCCTGGCGGCCATCGCGCTGGAGGGTTTCGAACGCCTGCAGCAGGAGATGGTGGCCAGCCGCGATGCCGCCCCTGCCGAGGCTGGCGCCCGCTTGCGCGCCGTCGGGCTGGCCTACGTGCAGTTCGCCGGCCGTCACCCGGGGCATTTCCGCGTGATGTTCCTGGCCGATGCCCACGGCGTCCAGTCTCCGGCCCTGTCGGCCAGCAGCCGGCAGGCCTTCGACCTGCTTTGGCAGGCGGTGGGCGACTGCCAGCGCGAGGGCGTGGCGCCGGGGAGGGAGACCAGCCTGCTCACGCTTACGGCGTGGTCACTCGTCCACGGCCTGGCCTCACTCTGGGCCGATGGGGCGATACCCGCCCGGGGCGGGCAGCTTGACCCGGCGGTGATGGCGCCTCAGGTAACCGAGTTGCTGCAGCAGATGTTCGCGTCGACAGGTCGCGACACGGCTCCGACTCCCTCCGGAAAGCTTACCCAGTAGCGCTGAGCGGGCTCGCAGGCCGGCCGCCGTCGAGCCGCCCTCAGGTCCCGCAAAAGGTGCGGTAGCAGGCCGTCACGGCCGCAGGCGCGGGCTCGGCCAGGTCGGCGCAGGCCGGGTCCTCGTTGAAGGGCCGGCGCAACGCCGCCAGCAGCCGCTCCAGCGGCGCGAGGTCGCCCGCGTCCGAGGCGGCGGCCAGGGCCTCCTCCACCCGGTGGTTGCGCGGCACGATCCAGGGGCTGGCAAGGCGCATCGCTGCCGCGCGTGCGGGCGCCGGCACGCCGCCGCCGGCCTGCGCGTCGTCCTGCGCCAGGCGGGTGCGCCAGCGGTCCAGCCAGGACCGGGCGCCGGCAGGGTCGGCCAACAAGGCCAGCAGCGGCCCCTCGTCGCCCTGCGCCGCATCGGCCAGGCGGCGCCAGGCCAGGGTGAAGTCCACGCGCTGCGCCTGCAGCAGGGCCAGCCAGTCGTCGGCCAGGGCGGCGTCGGCCTCGCGCGCCGCCGGCGCCGCGTCCGCGTGCAGCAGGCCGAGCTTCGCGCGCTGGCCGTCCAGCAGGCAGGCGCCGAACCAGCCCGGAAAGGCGTCGATGACACCCATGGCCAGCGCCACGGCGCGCTCGCCGTCGTCGGCCAGCAGCGGCAGCACCGTCTCGGCCAGCCGCGCGAGGTTCCAGCGCGCGATCAGCGGCTGGTTGCCGTAGGCGTAGCGGCCGTGGTGATCGATCGAGCTGAACACCGCCTGCGGGTCGCAGGCCTCCATGAAGGCGCAGGGGCCGTAGTCGATGGTCTCGCCCGAGATGGTCATGTTGTCGGTGTTCATCACGCCGTGGATGAAACCCGCGTTCATCCACTGCGCCACGAGGGCGGCCTGGCGCTGCGCCACCGCCCCGAGCCAGGCGAGCACCCGGGCCGGGTCGCCGGCGTCCGTCGAACCGCCGGGTGCGGCCAGCTGCGGGTCGTGGCGCGCGATGGCGTAGTGCACCAGCTGGCGCACGCGCTCGTCCTCGCCGCGGGCGGCAAAGTACTGGAAGGTGCCCACGCGCAAGTGGCTCGCCGCCACGCGCGTGAGCACCGCGCCGGGCAGCGTCGTCTCGCGCCGCACCTCCTCGCCCGTGGCCGTCACGGCCAGCGCCCGGGTGGTGGGAATGCCCAGGGCGTGCATGGCCTCGCCGATCAGCACCTCGCGCAGCATCGGCCCGACAGCGGCCTTGCCGTCGCCCCCGCGCGAGAAAGGCGTGCGCCCCGAGCCCTTGAAGGCCAGGTCGCGGCGGCGGCCGTGGCGGTCGAGGAGCTCGCCGATCAGCAGCGCCCGGCCGTCGCCAAGCTGCGGCGAGAAGCCGCCGAACTGGTGGCCGGCGTAGGCCTGCGCGATGGGTTGCGCGCCGGAGGGCAGCTCGTTGCCCGAGAACCACCGCAGGCCGGCCGCTTCGCGCAGCGCCGGCACCGGCAGGCCCAGTTCCTCGGCCAGCACTTCGTTGAGGAAGAGCAGGCGCGGCGCGCGCGCCGGCGCCGGCGGCCAGTCCACGTAGAAGCCCGGAAGCTCGCGTGCGTAGCTGTTGTCGAAGGCCGGTGCGAGGGCTGCGGTCATGCGGTGGAGCCCGCGCGAGGCGGGCCGGGCTTCAGGCTCGTGGAAAGGGTCAGGTGCCGAGGCGGGGCACCGTCGCCACCGGCCCGGGCTGCGCCGGGACGAAGATCCACAGCAGCACGTAGACAAGGATACCGCTGCCCGCGAAGAGGGCCAGGATCACCGCCAGCAGGCGCAGGATCCAGGCCTGCACCCCCGTGAGGCGGGCCAGGCCGCCGCAGACGCCCCCGATCCAGCGGTCGTCGCGGCTGCGCCGCAGGCGGTTGATCGCCGCCACCAGCGGGATGTCGCCTGCCGTGCCCGCGCCCTCCTCCAGCACGCAGGCCTTGGCGCGGGCGTACTCCGCGTCGGTCAGCGCGCCGCTGCGGTGCAGGTCGGCCAGGCGGGAGAGGTCGTCGGCGGTGGACATGGTGGGTTCCTCCAGAAAGCGGGTGATCGACAGCCGTGATCCTAGGCGGGCGGCCGGGCGGCGCCACCCCCATGCGACGAACGGGCCACGCTGCGCGACAGGGTGCTCGAGGCCCCGACGGGCGGAGCCGGGTGCGCTACCCCGAGCCCAGCCGCAGCAGCGGCACCCCCGCCAGCGCCAGGGCCACGATGGCCACGCGGCGCGGGCCGAGCGGCTCCTTCAGCCACACCGCGGCAATCAGCAGCGCGAAGACGGCGCTGGTGTCGCGCAGTGCCGCGGCCGGCGCCACGGGCGCGCGCGTGTAGACCCACAGGATCAGCAGGTAGGACACGGTGGAAACCACCCCCGCCGGCAGGGCCACCCGGGCCTGCCGGCGCACGAGCGTCCACGGTGCCCCCAGCCCGCGGTTCACCCACGACATGGCCAGCGCATTGGTGATGCTTGCCACGCCGCCGTAGGCCCAGGCCGAGCCGCTGGCGCGGGCGCCCTGCGCGTCGGCCAGCACGTAGGCGGCCGTGGCACACCCGGCCAGCAGCGTCCAGCCCAGGGCCTGCGGCGGCATGGCTGCGGCACCCGGCGCGGTGCGGCGGCTGTCCAGGGCCAGCGCCACCAGCGCCGCCGCCACCAGCGCCACGCCCAGCGCGGCCCCGTGCCCGAGCGCCTCGCCCAGCAGCAGCGGGGCCACGCCTGCCACGCCCAGCACCGAGGTGGCGCGGGCGGTCGGGTACACGGTGCCGAAGGCCCCCTCGCGGTAGGCGCGCAGGGTGGCGGCCACGGCCACCATGTTGCAGGTGGTGGACAGCGCCAGCCACGGCCACGAGGCCGCCGCGGGCAGGCCCACCCACCCCAGCAGCGGCACAGCCAGCACCGCCGCGGCGATCATCTGCGCGGCCATCGCCTCGCGCGGGTCGGGCTGCGCCTTCACCGCGGCGTTCCAGCCCGCGTGAAGCAGCGCGCTGAAGAGCGCGCAGGCGACGAGGAAGAGGTCCACGCCCGCGGCGCGCCGCGGTCAGCGCGCGCTCCAGGCCGCCGGCCTCTTCTCGATGAAGGCCTGCACACCCTCCAGCGCGGCCTCGTCCATCATGTTGCAGGCCATGGTCTGCACGGCGTCGGCATAGGCCTCCTCGATGCCGGTCTCGAGCTGGCGGTAGAACAGGCCCTTGCCCAGCGCCAGCGCCACGCGCGGCTTGGCGACGATGGCCGAGACGAGCGACTCCACCTCCTCGTCCAGACGCTCGGGAGCGGCCACGCGGTTCACCAGGCCGCGCGCCAGCGCCTCCTGCGCATCGATGAAGCGGCCGGTCACAAGCATCTCGAAGGCCGCCTTGCGCGGCAGGTTGCGGCTCAGCGCCACGCTGGGCGTGGAGCAGAACAGGCCCAGGTTCACGCCGCTCACCGCAAAGCGCGAATCGCTGGAGGCCACGGCCAGGTCGCACATCGCCACGAGCTGGCAGCCCGCGGCGGTGGCAATACCGTGCACGCGCGCGATCACCGGCACGGGCAGACGCTGGACCGCCATCATCATGCGCCCGCACTGCGCAAACAGCCGCTCGTAGTAGGCCTGCGAGGGCTGCGCACGCATCTCCTTGAGGTCGTGGCCGGCGCAGAAGGCGCGCCCGGCGCCGCCTAGCACCACCACCCGCGCCGACTCGTCGGCGGCAATCGCGTCGAGCTCGGCCTGCAGCGCGGCCAGCACCGCCTCGGACAGGCTGTTGAAGGCGCTGCCGCGGTTCAGCGTCAGGCGCACCACGCCGCGGGCGTCCTGCTCGCGCAGGACAGGGGCGTCGGAAGCGGTCGGCTCGTGCATGGTCGGCTCCTGGGGGCGTGGGGCGTGGCCCCGGTCACTCGATGGCGTCGGCGCTGCGCGCGCGCTCGCGCAGCTGGAACTTCTGGATCTTGCCCGTGCTCGTCTTCGGGATAGGCTCGAAGCGGATGTCGCGCGGCACCTTGTAGCCGGCCAGCAGCGCCTTGCAGTGCGCCACGAGTTCGGCCGCATCGGCCTGCGCCCCCGGCTTGAGCTCCACGTAGGCCAGCGGCGTCTCGCCCCACTTCGGGTCGGGCCGGGCCACCACCGCACAGGCCATCACCGCGGGGTGACGGTACAGGGCGTCTTCCACCTCGAGCGAGCTGATGTTCTCGCCGCCGGAGATGATGATGTCCTTGCTGCGGTCGCGGATCTTCGCGTAGCGGTCACTCTCCATCACGGCGAGGTCGCCGGTGTGGAACCAGCCGCCGGCAAAGGCCTTGGCGGTGGCCGCCGGGTTCTTCAGGTACCCCTTCATCACGATGTTGCCGCGGAACATGATCTCGCCCATCGTCTGGCCGTCGGCCGGCGTCTCGGCCAGTGTCTCGGGGTCGAGCACCGTCATGCCCTCCTGCAGCATGTAGCGCACGCCCTGCCGGCCGTTCAGCCGCGTCTGCTCCGACAGCGACTCGTCCGCCCAGGTGCGGCGCTTCACCGCCACCGACGCCGGGCCGTAGACCTCGGTCAGGCCGTACACATGCGTGATGTCGAAGCCGATGCGCGCCATGCCCTCGATCATGGCTGCGGGCGGCGCCGCGCCGGCCACCATCCCGCGCACGCCCGGCCCCACGCCCTCGCGCCACTCGGCTGGGGCGTGGATGATGAGGTTGTGCACGATGGGTGCGGCGCAGTAGTGGTCCACCGCGTGCTCGCGCATGGCCTGCAGGATCGCCTGCGCCTCCACCCGGCGCAGGCACACGTGCACGCCGCCGAGCATCGCCACCGTCCACGGAAAACACCAGCCGTTGCAGTGGAACATCGGCAGCGTCCACAGATAGCGCGGGAAATGCGGCATCGTCCAGGTGGCCGCGTTGCACACCGCGTTCAGGTAGGCGCCGCGGTGGTGCGTGACCACGCCCTTGGGGTCGCCCGTGGTGCCGCTGGTGTAGCTCACCGCGATGGCGTCCCACTCGTCGGCCGGGCCCTCGAGCCGGGGGAGTGGCGCATGCGCAGCCAGGAAGGCCTCGTACTCGAACGTGCCGAGCCGCTCGCCCGGGCCCGTGTACTCGCTGTCGTCGACGTCGACGACCACGACCTCGCGCCCGTGCTGGCTGCGCAGCAGGCGCAGCGCATCGGCCACCACCGGCGCGAACTCGCGGTCGGTGAGCAGCACCTTGGCTTCGCAGTGGTTCATCTGCCAGGCCAGCAGCGCCGCATCCAGCCGCGTGTTCAGCGTGTTCAGCACCGCGTTCAGCGCCGGCACCGCGTAGTGCGCCTCGACCATCTCGGGCGTGTTGGCGAGCATCGTGCTTACCGTGTCGCCACGCCCGACGCCCAGCGCGCGCAGGCCCGCGGCCAGCCGGGCCGAGCGCTCGCGGCATTGCGCCCAGGTGTGGCGGCGCGCGCCGTGCACCACGGCCGGCAGGTCGGCGTAGACCTCAGCGCTGCGCTCGACGAAGCTCACCGGGGACAGCGCCACGAAGTTGGCCGGCCCCCGATCCAGCCCCTGCTCGTAGATCGACGACACGGCGCCGCCCCTCACAGCACGCCGAAGGTGCGGTAGGCCTCGGCCGCACCCATGCCGCGCTCGATGGCCTCGCGCACACGGTTTTCGGTGCTCGCCTTTTCCAGCGCCAGGCGGATCGCCTCTTCCTCGGCCACGCGCGGAATCACGAGCACGCCGTCCAGGTCGCCAAAGACGAGGTCACCGGGCGACACGCGCACACCGTGCACCTCCACCGGCACGCGGAAGTCCACGATCTTGCCGCGCGCGCCCTGGTCCTGCGCGTAGCCGCCGTAGGAGAACACCGGAAAGCCCGTGGCCAGCACCTCGTGCGTGTCGCGCGACCAGCCGTCGAGCACCGCACCGGCGGCCTGCAGGTGGCGGGCGCGCGAGGTCATGAGGCCGCCCCACTGCGCGTAGTTCGGCGAGCCCCCTGCGGTGAGGTACACCTCGCCGGGCTTCAGGTCGTCCAGCGCCTCGAACAGCAGCCCGAAGGGCTGGCGCGCCAGCGGCCCGCGGCCGCCGGGCTCCACGGCGCCGAAGCAGTCAGCCTCCAGAACCGGCATCGCCCGGCCCACCACCACCATGTCGGGCTTGAGCGGCCGGATGGTGGGCGTGAGGAACTGGTGCAGGTGCCCCATCGTGTCCAGGATGTCGCCCACCACGGCCGGGAAGAGCCTGGCGCGCATGAGCGCGAAGAGTTCGGTGTCGTCGCTCCAGGGTGCGGGCATGGGGGCTCCTTGTCGTGCAGATCGGATGGGGCGGGCGGGGCGGGATTGGGGGCCTGGCTCAGGCGCAGGCGCGCGCCAGCGCCTGGTCGATGTCCCACAGGATGTCGTCGATGTGCTCCAGGCCCACCGAGACGCGGATCATGTCGGGCCGCACGCCGGCGGCCAGTTGCTGCGCGGCATCGAGCTGGCGGTGCGTGGTGCTGGCCGGGTGGCTGATGAGGGTGCGCGTGTCGCCGATGTTCACGAGGTGGCTCATGAAGGTGGCGCTCTCGATGAAGCGCACGCCGCGCGCCAGCGCCGCCTCGGGGCCGCCTTCGGCGCGCACGCCGAAGGCCAGCAGCCCGGAGCCGCCGCGCATCTGGCGCTGCATGAGGGCGTGCTGCGGGTGGTCGGGCAGGCCCGGGTAGCTCACCCAGGCCACGCGCGGGTCGTCGCGCAGGTGGCGCGCCACGGCCAGCGCGTTGGCGCAGTGGCGCTCCATGCGCAGTGGCAGCGTCTCCACGCCCTGCAGGATCTGCCAG
>JBMOGN010000126.1:0-9537 GCA_049318345.1 Rubrivivax sp.
GGGCATCTCCTCGTGGATCGACCCCGAGACCGGCGAGCCGGCCGAGGGCCTGTCGCCCCCGCACCTGGATGCGGGCGAACGCTGAGGCCGGCGCAGCATGGAAACCGCGCCCCGGCCCTGGCTGGCCCACTACCCCGCGGGTCTCGGCCCGGAGATCGACCTGGCCGAGTGCCCGACGCTCGACGCGCTGCTGGACCGGACCTTCCAGCGCTTCGCCGCGCTGCCGGCTTTCACGAGCCTGGGCGGCACCCTGAGCTGGCGCGAGGTGGACCTGGCCAGTCGCGACTTCGCCAGCGGCCTGCAGCACCGGCTGGGCCTGGCCCGCGGCGAGCGGCTGGCCATCATGCTGCCCAACCTGCTGCAGCACCCGGTGGCCACCTTCGGCGCGCTTCGCGCCGGGCTCGTGGTGGTGAACGTGAACCCGATGTACACCGCGCGCGAGCTCGCCTTTCAGCTGCTGGACTCCGGCGCCCGCGCCATTGTGGTGCTGGAAAACTTCGCGCATGTGCTGCAGGAGGCCTGCCAGGAGCATCCCGAACTGGACCTGCAGGTGATCGTGACCGCCGCGGGAGACCTGCTGCCCGCGGTGCGCGAGTTCGTCACCAACATCGTGGTGCGCCACGTGCGCCACCAGGTGCCAGTCTGGGAGCTGGCCGGCGCCCACGCCTTCAAGGACTTGCTGCATGACGGCGCGCACCACCTCCTGGAGGAGCGGCCCGCGCAGCCCCAGGACCTCGCCTTCCTGCAGTACACCGGCGGCACCACGGGCGTGGCCAAGGGCGTGATGCTCACGCACCGCAACCTTGCCGCCAACGTGCTGCAGCTGGGCAGCTGGATCGCGCGCGAGCTGCGCGACGGCGAGGAGGTGGCCATGGTGCCGCTGCCGCTTTATCACGTGTACGCGCTGACCTGCAACCTCCTGTTCACGCGCATCGGAGCGCACGTGCTGCTCGTCGCCAACCCGCGTGACCTCTCCGAGGTGGTGGGCACGCTGCGCCAGCACCGTGTCTCGGTGCTGATCGGCGTGAACACGCTGTACCGCGCGATGCTCGACGCGCCGGGCCTGGATGCCGTGGACTTCAGCCACCTGAAGGTGTGCGCGGCCGGCGGCATGGCCGTGCAGCGCACCGTGGCCGAGCGCTGGAAGCGGCGTGCGGGGGTGCCGCTGGTGGAGGGCTACGGGCTCACCGAGGCCTCGCCGGTGGTCACTTCCAACCTGCTGGACATCCCCGACTGGAACGGCTCCATCGGCCTGCCGCTGCCCTCCACCGAGGTGGCCGTGCTCGGCGAGGACGGCCACTGCCTGGCCACCGGGGCCATGGGCGAGATCGCGGTGCGCGGCCCACAGGTGATGCAGGGCTACTGGCGACGGCCCGACGAGACCGCGCTCGTGACCGCGCCGGGCGGATGGCTGCGCACCGGGGATCTCGGCTACATGACGCCGGAGGGCGCCTTCCACCTCACCGACCGCAAGAAGGACATGATCGTCGTGTCCGGCTTCAAGGTCTTCCCGAGCGAGGTGGAGGAGGTGGTGGCCCTGCACCCGGGCGTGCAGGAGGTCGCGGCCGTGGGCGTGCCGGACCGGGGCTCGGGCGAGGTGGTGAAGCTCGTCGTGGTGCGCCGCGACCCGTCCCTCACCGCCCAGGCGCTCACCGAGCACTGCCGCCGGTTCCTCACCGGCTACAAGGTGCCGCGCCGCATCGAGTTCCGCAACGGGCCGCTGCCGCGGTCTGCCATCGGCAAGGTGCTGCGCCGGGCACTGCGCGAGGAGCCCGGGCTTGGGCAGGAGCCTGCACCCGAGGTTCTGTCGGCGCCCGCGCAGCCCGTGCTGCCCCTGTCGCCCCCGCTGCCCTGAGGCGGGCGTGCAGCTGTACGCGCTGGACGCCGGCGACCCGCTCGCCGCCGCCGTGGCCGCCTCGCTGCACGAGCCGCTGGCCGCGCACGAGGAGCGGCGCTTCGACGACGGCGAGTGCAAGCTGCGTCCGCTCGCCGACCCGCGCGGCGCACAGGCCGTGATCGTGGCGAGCCTGCACGGCGACGCGGCCGGCAGCCCCCACGACCGGCTCTGGCGCCTGCTGCTGCTGGCCTCGGCGCTGCGCGACCACGGCGCGCGGCGCGTGACGGCCTTGCTGAGCTACCTCGCCTACGCGCGCAAGGACGCGCGCACCCAGCCCTTCGACCCGCTGTCGCTGCAGCTCGTGGCGCAGCTGATGGAGGCTGCGGGCCTGGGCCAGGTGGTGGTGCTGGAGCCGCACAACCCTGCGGCCTTCGGGAGTGCCTTTCGTTGCCAGGCCGTGCACGTGCCGGGCTGGCAGGCCTTCTGGGAGTTCGCGCGGCTGCAGGCGCAGCGCGGGCCGCTCACCGTGGCTTCGCCCGATCCCGGCGGCGTGCGTCGCGCTCTGCGCTGGCGCGAGGAGCTGGCCGCGCGGCTGGGCGAGGCGGTGGGCTTCGCGATGGTGGACAAGCGCCGCAGCGCCGGGGTGCTCAGCGGCGGGGAGCTCGTGGCCGGGGAGGTCCGCGGCCGCACCGTGCTGCTGCTGGACGACCTGGTGTGCTCCGGCCAGACCCTGGCCCGCGCCGCCGTGGCGCTGCGCCGCGCCGGCGCCCAGGACGTGATCGGCCTGGCCACGCATGGCCTGTTCGGGCCGGGCTCGTCCCAGGCGCTCGGTGCCGAGGGGCTCACGCAGCTCGTCGTCACTGACAGCGTGCCGGACCCCTTGTCGCGGCTGGCGGCGGACAGCGCCGTGCGCGACCGGGTGCAGGTGGTGCCGGTTGCGGCGCTGCTGGGACGGGCACTCACGCAGGTGCTGGGCTGAGCGGCGAGGCGCCCCCCATTCATGCCGCCCGTGTGCGCAGGTGCGTGGGCTCCAGCGCGCGCAGCGCCTCCTCGGCGTGGGCAAGGTGGCGGCCCGCCAGGGCGGGCCAGCGCTCGGGTGTGCGCGGGTGCGGGTCCAGCAGGTGGGCCATGGCCAGCCGCGCGCGCAGCCAGGCGCGCTTGAGGGTGTACAGCGCCACGAGCAGCGGGTCTGCGGCGTCACCGAGCACGGCAGCGCAGCTGCCGATCAGGCGCGGCCCGATCCACGCCGCGCCGGCCAGCTCGCACTCCAGCGCGAGACCGGCGAGCTCGTCCAGCGGATCCACCTCGCGCAGCCGCGCATCGAACTCCAGCGCGTCGATGACCAGCGGTCGCCGCATCATGCACACGTGCTCCGGGCGCAGGTCGCCGTGGCCCTCGACGAGGCGGCCTTGTGCCGCGCGTGCCAGCAGCCGCGCCTCGTGCCGGGCGAAGGCGACCTGGGTGCGGGCGAAGAGCGTCTCGGCTCGCGCACGGGTGGGCGCCAGCGCCGTCAGGACGTCAGCGTCGGCCCGCAGCTCGGCGCGCAGGCGGGCCACGTAGCGAGCCGGAGCGATCGGAGCCGGCGCGGCGCCGCGGTAGAAGCCCGCCAGGACGCGCACGAGCGCGTCGAGCTGGCGCGCGTCCACGCGGCCCTCGGCGATCAGCCTGTCGAGCATGCGCGAGGCGGGCAGGCGCCGCATGAGCACCACCGCATCCACGGTCACGGCCTCGGGGTGCGGGGGCCGCTCGGCGTCGGCCCGCAGCGACAGCCGCCGTCCGTCCCACTGCATGAGGAGCACGCCGAGGTACACGCCGGGCGCCAGGCGGGCATTCACCCGCAGCTCCTGCCGGCAGGCGTGCAGCCGGGCGCCGGGCGTGGAGGCGTCGAGCGTGCCCCGTTGCAGCGGCTTCTTCAGCTTGATCACCCGCCGGCCTGCCAGCAGCACCCAGGACATGTGCGTCTCCACCACGCGGGCCTCGCGGCAGCCTGGCCAGATCGCGTCGAGCGTGGACGGCTCCCGCAGGAAGGCGAGCCTCGCGGCGGTGTCCGGGGGAGGGGGCAGGGCGGAGCTCACGGCCAGCCCCGACGCTGGGGCCGTCCGGCCCCGGTGCCGGTGAGCGCACGCAATGTGCGGTCCGGCCAGGCGCGGTAGCCTCGGAACGAGTCCCCGCTGCAGGGCTATGCCTCAGTACGATCCCGCCATGTCCCGGCTCGCCTGCCCCGCCCGCCCAGCCCGGTTTTCCCCGCTGGCCTGGCTCGCGCCGTTGGCGCTGTCCGCCTGCGCCACCTGGGTGGCCTATGGCCCGGGCGAGTTGCGCACCGGCCAGCCGCGCGCGGCCGTGCTCGCCTCCATGGGCCCGGCCTCGCTCGAGCTGCTGCATCCGGGTGGCGGCGTGCGGCTCGTCTACGCACGCGGCCCGATGGGGCGCGAGACCTACATGGTCGACCTCGATGCCGCCGGCCGCGTGACGGCCTGGCACCAGGCCCTGGGGACAGCGCAGTTCGAGCGCCTGCAACCGGGCCTGTCGCGCGAGGCGCTGCTCTTCGAGCTCGGCCCGCCCGCCGAGCGCCGCCCCGCCGGCTGGGCTCCGGGTGAGGTCTGGTCCTGGCGGTATCACAACAACGACTGCCTGTGGTTCCAGGCGGGCCTGGACGAGCAGGGCCGCTACACCGGCGGCGGCTACGGCATCGACCCGCGGTGCGACGCGGGCGACAAGGTGCCCTGAAGGCACCGGTCGGCCGGTCTCAGTCCACCCGCACCGGCAGCCTGCGCAGCCCGCGAAAGCGCAGCCGCGGGTCGCGCTCGGGCGGCCCGTCGGCGCGCAGGCGCGGGAGTCGGGCGAGCAACCTGCCGATCGCCACCCGCGCCTCCAGCCGCGCCACGTTCATGCCGGCGCAGGCGTGCGCCCCGTGCCCGAAGGCCACGTGGGGGTTGGGCCGTCGCGAGAGGTCGAGCCGGTCGGGGTCGGCGAAGGCATCCGGGTCGCGGTTGGCTGCGCCGATGGCCAGCGTGAGGAAGGTCCCGGCCGGGATCTCGCGCCCGCGCAGGGTCAGCGGCGCCGTGGTCAGGCGGTTGTTCAGCTGCAGCGGGCTCTCGAAGCGCAGCAGTTCCTCCACCGCGGTGGGCAGCAGGGCGGGGTCGTCGCGCAACCGCGCGAGCTCCTTCGGATGGCCCAGCAGCGCGTGCATCCCGTTGCCGATGAGGTTCGTCGTCGTCTCGTGGCCCGCGTTGAGCACGAAGATGCAGTTGTGCAGCAGCTCCAGCTCGGACAGCCGCCCGCCCTCGGGTTCGCCCTGCAGCAGCCGCGTGAGCACGTCCACCTGAGGGTCGCCCGGATGGGCACGGCGCCGCGCCACCAGGCTGCGCAGGTAGTCGAGGAAGCCACTCACCGCCGCGTTGCCAGCTGCCAGCACCGCGGGCGAGGGTGCGGGCTCCAGGGCGTAGAGGATGTCCAGCGACCACCCCTGCAGCGGCCCGCGCTCGCCGGCTGGCACGTCCAGCAAGTTGCCGATCACCTCCACGGGGATGCGCGCGGCGAAGTCGCCGATGAGGTCGGGTGCGGCCTGCTGCGCCAGGCGGTCCAGCAGCCCGTCCACGAGCGCCACCAGCCCCGGCTCCATGCGGGCGATGGCGCGCTGGTTCAGCGCCCCGAGCAGCAGCCGGCGCACGCGCGTGTGCAGCGGCGGGTCGTTGAACACCAGGCTCGTGGTGTGGTGCTCGAACAGCGGCGTGCCCGCGCCGAGCTTGGGCGCGAACTCCTCGCGCTTGTCCGAGCTCATGCCGGGGTGGCGGTAGACCTCGCAGACATCGTCGTGGCGCGTGAGCAGCAACGAGCGCGGGCCCATCTCGTGCACGGGGGAGAAGCGGCGCAGGGCGGCGTAGAAGGGGTATGGGTCGGCGGCGAAGCCCTCGGGCGGGTTCGTCAGCCGGAAGCCCGGCAGCCAGTCGGGGGGTGGGGAAGACGGGGTGTGCACGGCCTGCACGCTACCATCCCACGCTTGGCACGTGCCGGCCACCCGCCACCACGCTGCCGCACCTTCCACCCCTCCCGTCAGGCACCACCCGGCTCCACCCGCATGTTCACCGGCATCGTCCAGGGCCTGGCCCGCGTCACCGAACTCGTCGACCGGCCGGGCCTGCGCAGCTTCACGCTGCAGTTCCCGAGCGGCTTCGCGCAGGACCTGCAGGTCGGCGCCAGCGTGGCGGTGGACGGTGTGTGCCTGACCGTCACCACGCTCGCCGGGCCTGACGCCGCCACCTTCGACGTCATGCAGCAGAGCCTGGCGCTCACCACGCTGGCGGGCCTGGCCGAGGGCAGCGCGGTGAACGTCGAGCGCGCCGCGCGCGACGGCGCGGAGATCGGCGGCCACCCGCTGTCGGGCCATGTGGACTTCATGGCGCGCGTGGCCGAGGTGCGCGAGCCGCCGAACAACCGCGTGCTGCGCATCGAG
Source organism: Rubrivivax sp. (assembly GCA_049318345.1). Lineage (GTDB taxonomy): Bacteria > Pseudomonadota > Gammaproteobacteria > Burkholderiales > Burkholderiaceae_C > Rubrivivax. The sequence goes on from JBMOGN010000126.1 coordinate 6,291, forward strand.
GTGCCCGCACCCTGGATGCGCTACGTCTTCGCCAAGGGCTACATCGCCGTGAATGGCGCGAGCCTGACCGTGGCCGAGGCGCGCCGCGAACCCGGTGGCTCGGGCTGGTTCGAGGTCTGGCTCATCCCCGAGACGCTGCGCATGACCACCTTTGCGGCCAAGCACCCGGGCGATGCGCTGAACATCGAGATCGAGCGCGCCACGCAGGTGGTGGTGGACACCGTGCGCGAGGCCCTGGAAGAGCGCCTGGGCCCGCTGCTGCCGGCACTCGAAGCCTTCGCGCGCGAGCGCGGCCTGACGCTGGACGAACTGGCCGCGGTGCGGCTGCCGGCGCGCTGAATCGAGCGCCCGGGCGCCCGGGCCCCCGCGCCGGGCTCAGGCCGGCGGCAACCCCAGCAGCTCCCGCGCCAGGCCGTGTAGCCGCGTGCCCGGCTCGGCCAGGTCGTGCAGGATGTCGAAGTGGTGGCGCTGCGGGATCGCCTCGCACACCGGCACCGCCCGCCGCCCCCAGGCCGGCGTGAGCAGGCCGTTCTGGCGGATGAACTCCTCGCTTTCCAGCGCGCCCACCACCGCCACCAGGCGGCGGCCGCGCGGCGCGGGCAGGCAGGCGGGGCTCACCTGGCGCGCCTGCGCGGGCGTGAGCCGCAGGTCGGCCTGCAGCGAGGCCGCGCGCCGCAGCGGGCGCAGGTCGAAGAGCCCGGAGATCGACAGCGCCCGTGGCACGAGCGCGGCCGGCAGCCGGGCGTCGACGTCGCGCCAGCGGCAGGCCAGCATCATCGCCGCCAGGTGCCCGCCGGCAGAGTGCCCGGCCACCACGATGCGCCGCGCGTCGCCATGGTGGGCGTGGATGTGGCGCGCCGTCCAGGCCACCGCCTGCACCATCTGCATCGTGATGTCGGCGACGGACACCGCCGGGCACAGCGCGTAGTTCGGCACCACCACCGTGACGCCCGCCTGCGCGAAAGCCGGCGCCACGAAGGAGTGGTCGGCCTTGTCCAGCGAGCGCCAGTAGCCGCCGTGGATGAAGACCAGCACCGGCGCGCCGGCGCGCGCGGCGGGGAAGATGTCCAGCGTCTGCCCCGGGCCGCTGCCGTAAGGCACGTCCAGCACGCAGGGCTGCGTGTCGCGTGCCTGCTGCGAGCGCGTCCGCCAGCCTTCCACGATGGCGGCGAAGCCCGGCACGCGGGCGCGGTTGTTGTACTGCGCCTCGTACCAGGCGTCGTCGTGCTGCGTCTTGGGGGCCATGGGGACTCCTCGCAAAGGGCCCGGCACGCCGGCCGGGCGGCGTCAGGCGTGCGCGGCCTCGAACTCGCGCATGTAGGCCACGAGCGCCTGCACGCCTTCCAGGGGCATCGCGTTGTAGATCGACGCACGCATGCCGCCCACCAGCCGGTGCCCCTTGAGCTGCACCATGCCGCGCGCCTGCGCACCGGCCAGGAAGGCCGCGTCCAGGGATGCGTCACGCAGGCGGAAGGGCACGTTCATGAGGCTGCGGCAGGCCGGGTCCACGGGGCTGTAGAAGAAGCCCGATGCGTCCAGGGCGTCGTACAGCAGCGCCGCCTTGGCCGCGTTGCGGGCGGCCATCGCGGCCAGCCCGCCTTGCGCCTTGATCCACTTGAAGACGAGCCCGGCGATGTAGATGGAGTAGGTGGGCGGCGTGTTGTACATCGAGCCCGCGTCGGCCACGAGCCGGTAGTCGAAGGCGCTCGGGCAGGCGGGGAGGGCCTGGCCGAGCAGCTCGTCGCGCACGATGACGATCGTCAGCCCGGCCGGCCCGATGTTCTTCTGCGCGCCGGCGTAGATCAGGCCGAAGCGCGAGACGTCCACCGGGCGCGAGAGGATGTCGCTGGACATGTCGGCCACCAGCGGCACGCCCGCCGTGTCCGGCACCCAGTGGTACTGCACGCCGCCGATGGTCTCGTTGGAGCAGATGTGCACGTAGGCGGCGGCCGGATCCAGCGCCCACTGCTGCCGCGGCGGGATCGTCATGTGCCCGCTGTCCTGTGAGCTCGCCGCCACGTTGACGCGGCAGTAGCGCTGCGCCTCCTTGATCGAGCGCCCGCTCCACTCGCCGGTGTCCACGTAGTCGGCGGAAGTCTTCCCGCGCAGCATGTTCATCGGCACGATCGCGTTCTCGGCGATGGCCCCGCCCTGCATGAAGAGCACGCGGTAGTCGGCCGGCACCGCCAGGAGTTCGCGCAGGTCGGCCTCGGCCTCGGCCGCGATGCCGGTGAATTCGGGCCCGCGGTGGCTCATCTCCATCACCGACATGCCGCTGCCGTGCCAGTCGAGCATCTCCTGGGCGGCCTGGCGCAGCACGGGTTCCGGCAGGGCGGCGGGGCCGGCGCTGAAGTTGTGGACGCGGGGCATGGACGGCGGACGGGCCCTGGCGGGGCGCGGGTTGCGGGTGAAAGGGCCATTATCCGGGCTGCCCGGCGCCCCGGGTTCGATCCGATGGCCGCGCCCGCCGCCGGGCCTAGACTGCCGACCCATGAAAGACGTCGTCATCTCCGGGTCCGGCCTGTACACGCCGCCCCACCTCATCACCAACGCCGAGCTCGTCGAGTCCTTCAACGCCTATGCGGCGCTGCACAACGAGCGCCACGCCGCGCGCATCGCCGCCGGCGAGATCGAGGCCGTGGCCACCTCGTCGGTGGAGTTCATCGAGAAGGCCTCGGGCATCCGCCAGCGCTACGTGCTGGACAAGCAGGGGGTGCTGGACCCCACCCGCATGCGGCCGCGCTTCGAGCCGCGCGGCGACGAGCAGCTCTCGCTCATGGCCGAGATCGCGGTGGAGGCCGGGCGCCAGGCGCTGGCCGCCGCCGGGCGCGAGGCCGCCGAGGTGGACGCCGTGCTGTGCGCGGCGGCCAACATGCAGCGCGCCTACCCCGCCATGGCCGTGGAGATCCAGCAGGCGCTGGGTGCGGGCGGCTACGGTTTCGACATGAACGTGGCCTGCTCCTCGGCCACCTTCGGCATCGAGCAGGCGGTCAACGCGGTGCGCTGCGGCACCGCGCGGTGCGTGCTGGTGGTCAACCCGGAAATCACCTCGGCGCATCTGGAGTGGCGCGACCGCGACTGCCACTTCATCTTCGGCGATGTCTGCACCGCCGTGGTCGTGGAGGCCGCCGACACCGCGCGCAGCGCCGACCGCTGGCAGGTACTGGGCACGCGGCTGGTGACCCAGTTCTCCAACAACATCCGCAACAACGCCGGCTTCATGAACCGCTGCGAGGACACCGACCCC
>JBMOGN010000127.1:0-9536 GCA_049318345.1 Rubrivivax sp.
GGTCCTGCTCATGGACGAGCCCTTCGGCGCGCTGGACGCCATGACGCGCGAGCGCATGAACCAGGAGCTGCAGCGCATCTGGCTCGAGTCGCGCAAGACCGTGCTGCTGATCACGCACTCCATTCCCGAGGCCGTCTTCCTGTCGGACCGTGTGCTCGTCATGAGCGAGCGGCCCGGTTCGATCGCGGCCAGCTACGAGATCGACCTGCCGCGCACGCAGCAGGCCCCGCGCAGCCTGGACATCATGTCCACGCCCGAGTTCGCCGCCTACACGCGCCGCATCCGCGCGCACTTCTTCGCCCAGGGCGGGCTGGACCACTGAGCGGCCCGCTGCCGCACCTTCGAATGGCGATGGACCCCATCCGGTTCCGCGTGCGGGACATCGAGTTCTTCGAGCGGCCGGTGCAGCTGCGCCTGCCCTTTCGCTTCGGGGTGGTGACGCTGAGGGAGTGCCCCCAGGCCTTCGTGCGTGTGCGCATCGAGGACGCGGCCGGCCGGCCGTCCTGGGGCCAGGCAGCGGAGGTGATGGCGCCGAAGTGGTTCGACAAGAACCTGGCGCTCAGCAACGAGGACAACTTCGATCAGCTGCGCCAGGTGCTGGCCGATGCGCGCGCGCACTACCTCGGCGACGCGACGCCCGCCACGGCCTTCGGCCACTTCGCGCGTCACTATGCGGCGCACCTCGAGCACTGCCGCGGGCGGGGGTTCAACCCGCTGCTGGCGGCTTACGGGCCGGCGCTGCTGGACAAGGCGCTGGCGGACGCCGCCTGCCGGGCTGCGGGGCAGTCCTTCTACGCGGCCGTGCACGGCAATCTGCTGGGCATCGCGCCGCAGGGCACGGGGCTGGCGCCGGACCTCGACGGCTTCGACTGGAGCGCCTTCCTGGGGGCGCTTCGCCCCGCGGCGTTCATCGCCGCGCGCCACACCGTCGGCATGGTCGATCCGATCACCCGTGCCGATGTTGTGGAGTCCGTGGACGACGGGCTGCCGCAGACGCTGCAGGAGGTCATCGCGCGCCACGGCATCCGCCACTTCAAGATCAAGGTCGGCGGGGACCTGTCCCACGACCTGCCGCGGCTGCGCAGCCTGGCCGGCGTGCTGCCCGGCCCGGCGGCCGGCTGCTTCGTGAGCCTGGACGGCAACGAGCAGTTCGACGACGCCGCCCACTTCGCGGCCTGGTGGCGCGAGGTGCGCGCCGACCCCGCGCTGGCCGGCCTGGTGCAGGCCGTGGGCTTCATCGAGCAGCCGATCCGCCGCGACCGGGCGCTGGAGGCCGACATCGACGCCGCGCAACTGGGCCTGCCCGTGATCGTGGACGAGTCCGACGGCGAGCTCGACACCTTCGTGCAGGCCCGCCGCCGGGGCTACCGGGGAGTCTCGAGCAAGTCCTGCAAGGGCTTGTACAAGTCGATCCTCAATGCCGCGCGCTGCCAGGTCTGGAACCGTGCCGGGCAGGCCGATGGCGCGGGCCGCTTCTTCATGACGGGCGAGGACCTCACCACGCAGGCCGGCCTGGGCGTGCAGCAGGACCTGGCGCTGGTGAACCTGCTCGGGCTCGGGCATGTGGAGCGCAACGGCCACCACTACGTCAACGGCATGGCCGCGCTGGCCCGCAGCGAACAACTTCGCTTCCTGCAGGCCCACCCCGATCTGTACGAAGACACGCACGGCGCGGTGCGCCTGCGCATCGAGGCCGGCCGCATCCAGCTCGGCTCGCTGGCCTGTATCGGCCTGGCCAGCGCCTGCGCACCCGACTTCGACACCATGCAGCCGATGGCCGCGCCCGCGCACGCGTGAGCGTCCCCCCACACCAGAAGGAGTTCCGATGAGCAGCAGAAGACTAGGGATCGTGATGCACGGCGTCACCGGGCGCATGGGCATGAACCAGCACCTCATCCGCTCGATCGTGGCCTTGCGCAACCAGGGCGGGGTGCGCCTTTCTGATGGCAGCTCGGTCATCCCCGACCCGATCCTGGTGGGGCGCGACGCCGGCCGCATCTCGGCGCTGGCCGCCGCGCACGGCGTCTCGCGCTGGACCACCGACCTGCAGCAGGCCCTGGCCAACCCCGATGACACGGTCTTCTTCGACGCCGGCACGACGCAGATGCGGCCCACCCTGCTCGCGCAGGCGATTCGCGCCGGCAAGCATGTGTACTGCGAGAAGCCCATCGCCACCACCTTGCAGGAGGCCCTGGAGGTGACCCGCCTGGCCCAGGCCGCGGGCATCAAGCACGGTGTGGTGCAGGACAAGCTCTTCCTGCCGGGGCTGCGCAAGCTGGACATGCTGCGCCGCGCCGGCTTCTTCGGCCGCATGCTGTCGGTGCGGGTGGAGTTCGGCTACTGGGTCTTCGAGGGCGACCTGCAGCCCATTCAGCGCCCGAGCTGGAACTACCGCCAGGAAGACGGCGGCGGGATCATCCTGGACATGCTGTGCCACTGGCGCTACGTGCTGGACAACCTGTTCGGCGAGGTCCGCTCGGTGAGCTGCCTGGGGGCCACCCACATCCCGCGCCGCTGGGACGAACAGGGCCGGCCCTACGAGGCCACCGCCGACGACGCCGCCTACGCCACCTTCGAGCTCGACGGCCACCAGGGCGAGCGGGTGATCGCGCAGGTGAACAGTTCCTGGACGACGCGGGTGCGCCGCGACGACCTCGTCACCTTCCATGTGGACGGCACGCTGGGCTCGGCCGTGGCCGGCCTGACCGACTGCCGCGCGCAGAGCCTCGTGCACACGCCGCGGCCGGTGTGGAACCCCGATGTGCGGCAGACCATGCAGTTCCACGACCAGTGGCAGGACGTGCCCGAGACGCAGCCCTTCGACAACGGCTTCAAGCTGCAGTGGGAGCACTTCATCCGCCACGTGGTCGAGGACGCGCCCTACAAGTGGACGCTGGAGGAGGGCGCCAAGGGCCTGCAGCTGGTGGAGGCCGCCATGCAGAGCTGGCGCGAGCGGCGCTGGGTCGACCTGCCCGCACTGAGCTTCTGAACACCCGAGGGCCTGGCACATGGCATCCACCATCTCCCTGCTCGACGCCGAGGGACGGCGCGTCACCCACACGCTCGTCGGGCGCGTGCCCGCGCGGGTGGCACCCGGCGTGCGTTTCAACCGCGTGGCCTACGCCGCGGCGCATGTGGTCTGCGACCCGGCCGCACCGGTCGATCCGTGGATCGATGCCGCGGTGGACTGGGAGGCCACGATCGCCTTCCGGCGCCACCTGTGGTCGCTCGGGCTCGGGGTGGCCGAGGCGATGGACACCGCCCAGCGCGGCATGGGCCTGGACTGGCCGACCTCGCTGGAGCTGATCGGACGCTCGCTGCAGGCCGCGCGCGAGACGCCCGGCGCGATGATCGCCTGCGGCTGCGGCACGGACCACCTTTCCCCCCAGGACGTGCGCACGGTGGACGACGTCATCCGCGCCTACGAGACCCAGATGGAGGCGATCGAGGCCCGCGGCGGGCGGCTCATCATCATGGCCAGCCGCGCGCTCGTGCGCGTGGCGCAGGGGCCGCAGGACTACGAGCGTGTGTACGACCGCGTGCTGCGCCAGGTGCGCGAGCCGGTGATCCTGCACTGGCTCGGCGACATGTTCGACCCCGCGCTGGCCGGCTACTGGGGCAGCCCCGACGTCGACACGGCAATGGGCACGGCGCTGGGCGTGATCGGCGCCCACCCCGACAAGGTGGACGGCATCAAGATCTCCCTGCTGGACAAGAACCGCGAGATCGAGATGCGCCGGCGCCTGCCCCAGGGCGTGCGCATGTACACGGGCGACGACTTCAACTATGCGGAGCTGATCGCGGGCGACGGCGTGGGGGCCCATGCCGTGAACCGCCAGAGCGACGCCCTGCTGGGCATCTTCGATGCGATCGCACCGGCGGCCAGCGCGGCGCTGGGGGCGCTGGCAGCCGGGCAGACCGAGCGCTTTCACGAGATCCTGCAGCCCACCGTGGCGCTGTCGCGGCACATCTTCCGCGCGCCCACGCGCTTCTACAAGACGGGCGTGGTCTTCATGGCCTGGCTCAACGGCCACCAGTCGCACTTCTCGATGGTGGGCGGGCAGCACAGCGCGCGCTCGCTGCCGCACCTGTGCGAGATCTTCCGCCTGGCCGACGCCGCCGACCTGCTCGAGCAGCCCGACCTGGCGGTGCACCGCATGCGCGCGCTGCTCGCGCTGCACGGCCTGGATTGATCGCCTGAGGCAGGCACGCACCATGCGCGACTTCTCCGCCGACCACCGGTGGCTGTCCATCAACACCGCCACGCTGCGCAGGCAGTGGGCGCTGGACCGCATCATCACCGGCTGTGCCGAGCGCGGCATCCGCGCCATCAGCCCGTGGCGCGACCAGGTCGCCGCCGTGGGCCTGCCCCGCGTGGCCGCGCTGCTGCGTGACACCGGCATCGCCCTGAGCGGCTACTGCCGCGGCGGCTTCTTCCCCGCGGCCGATGCCGCGGGGCTGCAGGCCGCACTGGCCGACAACCGTCAGGCGGTGGACGAGGCCGTCGAACTCGGCGCGCCCTGCCTCGTGATGGTGGTCGGGGCCTTGCCCGGCGCGCTGCAGGGCCGCGCCGCCTACACCGACATCGCACGCGCGCGCTCGCAGGTGCGCGACGGCCTGGCTGCCACGCTGGAGTACGCGCGCCCGCTGGGCATGCCGCTGGCCATCGAGCCGCTGCACCCGATGCAGGCGGCCGACCGGGCCTGCGTGAACACGCTGGAGCAGGCGCTGGACCTGTGCGACGAACTCGACCCCGGCCGCACCGGCATGCTGGGTGTGGCGGTGGATGCCTACCACGTGTGGTGGGACCCCAAGCTCGCGGCGCAGATCGCGCGCGCCGGCGCGGCCCGGCTGCTGGCCTGGCATGTGTGCGACTGGCTCACGCCCACGCGCGATCTCCTGAACGACCGCGGCATGATGGGAGACGGCATCATCGAACTGCGCCGCATCCGCGGCTGGCTCGAGGAGGCGGGGTACCGGGGCTTCGCCGAGGTGGAGATCTTCTCGGCGCTGGACTGGTGGGAGCGGCCCGGCGAGGACGTGCTGGACACCTGCATCGAGCGGCACCGCACCGTGGTGTGAGCCTCCGGGGCCTGGCGCGGCCCCTTCGATCACGGTTCCTTTATCATCCGCACATGGTCAACGACGACCCGGACGCGGGCGGGGTGGCGCAGCAGCGCTACGAGAACGCCCTCCTGCTCTTCGAGGAGTTCGTGCAGGCCACGGTGCGCCACCCCGACGCGGCCGCGCTGCGCGGGCTGGAGCGCCGCTTCGCCGAGCAGCTGCTGATCCAGCCCAGCTACTGGAGCCAGATCAAGGCGCGCACGCGGCAGATCGGCGAGCGCCTGGCGCGTCAGTTCGAGCAGCGCTGCCGCAAGCCCCCGGGCTGGATGGACGCCCCACACGGGCAGATCGCGAAGGTGCGGCCCACCGACGAACCCCTGCCGCCTCCGCCGGCGCCCTCCACGCCGCAGGACGACGACGAGCGCTTCATCGTCGGCCTCGTGCTGAGCTACTACCGGCGCCACCCGCAGCGCGCGCGGGTGCGGCTGCTGGACCTGCTGGGCGAGGTGCTCACGCCGCCGCCCGCGCCGCCCGCACCACCTGGGGCGCCGCCTGCACCCGCGCCCGGTGCGGGAGCCGGTACGCCCGCGCCGGATGAGGCCGGCGAACTGCTGCGGCGCAGCCTGCAGGGCGTGGCGCCACTGAAGCGCCGGCGCTGAGCGCTGGCCGGGCCGGGTTGTCGCTCGTTTGCATCAAGAGAGCAAAAAGATGTTGCAAATGATAAAGATACCGTTATCATTGATGTCAGTTCCGAAATCGATGTTCCCCTTGATCCCGAATCTGTTCCCGAACCCGTTGCCCCGTTCCCGCCGCGTGGCCATCCGTGCAGCCGGTGACCGTGCGCAGGCGCCTGACGACTGATCGAGTCGCGTGTGCCTGCACACGTCACGGCCCGGGTTGCTCGCGCACCCGGGCCGTTTCGTTTCATCCGCCAGGTGGCGGACGCGAGGAGAGAGAAGATGGAGACGAGTCTGTTGCTCATGGTCCCGGCCCAGGCCGCCACGCTCGCCCCGGCCCTCGTGCCGGCGCGCGGTGTGCGGCACGCGCTGGCTCGGTTGCTGGCGGGCGCCAGCAGCGTCCTCGACGGCCTGTCGCAGCGCCTCACCGCGGCCGAGGCCCGCGCGGCCGAGCGCGAGGCCCTGGCCGTGCACGAGGCCGTGGAGGCGATGCTGGAGTTCCACGCCGAGGCCGGTGCGCCCGAGGGCGCCCTCTACGTGAACGGGGAGTTCGTGGGCGTCGTGCCGGGGGTGACGCGGCTGTAGGCCGGGCGCCGGGGGGGTGGGGCGCGTGCGCGGCCGTCTCTGGAGGGTGGTGGAGACGAGGAGGATCGAACTCCCGACCTTCGCATTGCGAACGCGACGCTCTCCCAGCTGAGCTACGTCCCCACGTGAGCCACCTAGTTTAGCAGGGCAGCCCCGTGCCTAGAATGGGCCGGTTGACGAACCCGGAGACCGCCATGCACATCCCGAGCCTCAAGGAAGTGGTCAGCGCCCAGGAGTGGGCGCTTCGCGTCGAGCTGGCTGCCGCGTACCGGTTGGTGGCGCTCTACGGCTGGACCGACCTGGTCTTCACCCACATCAGCGCCCGGCTGCCCGGGGCGGACCACCACTTCCTCATCAACCCCTACGGGCTGATGTTCGAGGAGATCACGGCCTCCAGCCTGGTGAAGGTGGACGCGCACGGGGTCAAGCTGAGCGAGTCGCCCTTTCCGGTCAACCCGGCCGGCTTCGTCATCCACAGTTGCATACACGCCGCGCGCGAGGACGCCCAGTGCGTGTTGCACACCCACAGCCGCGCCGGCGTGGCGGTGAGCGCCCAGAAGACCGGGCTGCTGCCCATCAGCCAGCAGTCCACCTTCGTGCTGGCCTCGCTGGGCTACCACGACTACGAGGGCGTGGCGCTGCGCGACGAGGAGAAGCCGCGCCTGCAGGCCAACCTCGGGCACCGCTCCTTCCTGATGCTGCGCAACCACGGCCTGCTGACGGTGGGCGCGTCCGTGGCCGACGCCTTCCTGAACATGTACCTGTTCGAGACGAGCTGCCGCATCCAGATCGACGCCCAGGGCGGCCGCGGCGAGCTCGGCCTGATCGCGCCGGAGATCGTGGCCGGCAATGCGCAGATCGCGCGCCAGGCCACGGCCGGGCAGGGCGCCCAGATCGCGTGGCCGGCGCTGCTGCGCCGGCTGGATCGCCTCGATCCGTCGTTCCGCACCTGAACCCGCGCGGCGCACCGGCGCACGGGCCCCCACCCGTGCCCGTGCTCGCTCGGGATCGATCCCTCGATACGCGAGCCGGCCATGCGGTCAGGCCGGTCGCGGTCAATCCCGCAGGACCTCGGCGCGTCCGGCCTGCACGGTGAAGCGCGCCAGGGTGGAGATGCCCGAGTCGGCCAGGCGCACGTCGTCGACCACGCGCAGCGTCGTGGTGAGCCTGCCCGGGGTGAACTCGCACAGGCCGTAGCCCTTGCGCTCGGCGTCGGCGAAGACGAAGTGCGGGTTCTCCGCCAGGCGCTCGGCGGTGCGGGACGAGCCGCCCGAGCGCGAGGTGATGCTCGTGCCGCAGAACTCCACGCCCACGGCCGCGCTGCTCGGGTCGGTGTAGTCGGCCTGCACCTGCCCGACCCAGTTCTCGTGGACATCCCCGCCCAGCACCACGGGGTTGGAAGCGGCGGTGCGCTGCAGTGTGTCGGTGAGCCGCCGCCGCGCGGCCGGGTAGCCGTCCCAGCCGTCGTTCCACAGGCGCTGGCCCGGGCCGGCCCGCAGGTCGCGCTGCCCGAAGAGCGTGGACTGGCCGATCACCGTCCACATCCCGCCCGGCTGCGCCAGTGCCTCCTCGAGCCAGCGCTCCTGCTGCGCGCCCAGCATCGAGCGCGCCGGGTCGGCCCAGGCCGCGCAGGCGGCGGGGTCGAAGTTCGAGGAGCCCAGCTTCCCCGCGGGGCCGCAGGCCTGCGGGTCGCGGTGCTGGCGCGGGTCGAGCAGAATGATCCGGGCCAGGTTGCCGAAGGCCACGCTGCCGTGGATGCGCAGCGGTGCGCCTGCAGCCAGGCCGGCCAGGGCGCGGGTGAGCACGCTGGCGCGCACCGGCATGTGCTCGAACCAGGCCTGGTAGGCCTGCGCGCGGCGGGCGAGGAAGTTCTCAGCCGGCGGGCCGCTGTCTCCGGGCTGGTCGCCCGCATAGTCGTTCTGCACCTCGTGGTCGTCCCAGGTGAGCAGCCACGGGCAGGCGGCGTGCATCGCCTGCAGCGCGGGGTCGCTGCGGTACAGGGCGTAGCGCCGCCGGTAGTCGTCCAGGCTCAGCACCCAGCGTCCGTCGGTGTGGCGCACGGCGCCCGTGGCACCGGGGTACTCGTAGAGGTAGTCGCCCAGGAAGAGCACGGCGTCCGGGTCGTCCTCGCGCAGGTGCCGCCAGGCGGCGAAGTGCCCGTGCTCCCAGCGCTGGCAGGAGGCGTAGGCCAGGCGCAGCCGGGCTGCGGCAGCGCCTGGCGCCGGGAAGGTGCGCGTGCGGCCCGTGGGGCTCTCGGCCGCGCCCGTGTTGAAGCGGTAGAAGTACCAGCGGTCCGGGGCCAGGCCGTCCACCTCCACGTGTACCGCGTGGCCCAGCGCCGCGGCCGCCACGGTCTGCCCGCTGCGCAAGACGCGCGCGAAGCGCTCGTCCTCGGCGAGTTCCCAGCGCACGGGCACGTCCGGGGCGTCCAGGGCATCGATGGCCCCGAACAGCCCCCGCGGGCCGGTCAGGCGGGTCCACAGCACCACGCCGTCGTGCGTGGGCGAGCCGCTGGCCACGCCCAGCAGGAAGGGGTTGGCGGGGAGCCGGACCTGCCCGAGCGACGGCCAGGGCAGGCCCGCCAGGCCGGCGCTTCCGGCCAGCGAGAAAGCGCGGCGCAGCAGGGTGCGTCGGTCGCACAGCAGGGAGCCGGTGTCGGGCATGAGGTCGGCAGGGGGGAGGACCGCAATTCTGCGCCCGGCCTTGCGCCTGCTCAATGGCCGTGGCCCGGTTTTGTGCGCCTATCGTGTGTGGTGCCGGGATTGTCTGTAACTATGGTCTGGATTGAAGCATTGCATTGGCAGGCCCGGCGCCGCTCTGCTACCTTTCGCTTCGCTCGCGGAGGTGTGATGCCTCCGCAGATCCCCAAGTTCTCTTCTCACAGGAGCATTTCCATGGCCTTGAAAGGTTCGAAGACCGAACAAAACCTGAAGGACGCCTTCGCGGGCGAATCGCAGGCCAACCGCCGTTATCTGTATTTCGCAAACAAGGCCGACGTGGAAGGCCAGAACGATGTCGCCGCGCTGTTCCGCTCGACCGCCGAGGGCGAGACCGGCCACGCGCACGGCCACCTGGAGTTCCTGGAGAACGGCTCGGGCGACCCGGCCACCGGCCTGCCCATCGGCTCCAGCCGCCAGAACCTGATGGCCGCCGTTGCCGGCGAGACGCACGAGTACACCGACATGTACCCGGGCATGGCCAAGACGGCTC
>JBMOGN010000128.1:0-9529 GCA_049318345.1 Rubrivivax sp.
GGGCGTCGGGGGCGGGGCAGTCATGTCGGCATGATGCTACCCGAGGGGGCCGGGATAATCGGCGCCATGCACCTGCTCGTTCCCTTTGCCGCCGTCGCCACCCTGGGCGGCCGCGCCGCCGCCGGTGCCCTGCAGGCCCCCGACCTCCCGGGCCTGGTTTCGCTGCTGGCGCAGCTCAAGCCCCATCCCGCCGTTGTCGGCCCGGCCATGAGCCTGACGGCGCCGCACGAGGCCGTCATCGGGCGGCTGTGCGGCCACGCGGGGGCGGACGGCACCGTGCCGCTGGCCGCGCTGCAGGCGCGCCGCCTGGGCCTGCACGCCCAGGGCTCGGCCTGGGGCCGGCTCGCCCCGGCGCACTGGCGGCTGGGCACCGAGCAGGTCTCCATGCTCGACCCGCAGGCCCTGGGCCTGGACGAGCCGGCCTCGCGCGCCTTCCTCGACTCGGTGCGCCCGCTCTTCGAGTCCGAGGGCTTCGCCGTGCACTTCGCGGCCCCTCACTGCTGGCTTCTTGCCCACCCCTGCCTGGCCGGTCTGCCCTGCGCGAGCCTGGACCGCGTGGTGGGCCGCAACGTCGACCCCTGGCTGCCGGCCGACCCGCGCGCGCGGCTGCTGCGCCGGCTGCAGAACGAGGTGCAGATGCTGTGGCACGCGCACCCGCTGAACGCCGCGCGCGAGGCCCGCGGCGAGCTGGTGGTGAACTCCGTGTGGCTCAGCGGCTGCGGCGCGGCCGCGGGCCTGCACGAGCCCGTGGGCCTGGTGGTGGAGGAGCGGCTGCGCGCGCCCGCACTGGCCGAGGACCTCGCCGCCTGGCAGGCCGCCTGGCGCACGCTGGACGCGCAGCTGCTGGCCGGCCTGGCCGATCAGGCCCGTGCGGGTGCCGCCGTCACCCTCACGCTGTGCGGGGAGGCCGGCTCGCGCACCTTCGGCCCGGCCCGGCGGCCTGCACTCGCGGCCCTGGCCGCGCGCCTGCTGCCCGGCACCCTGGCCGCCCCCGCGGCGCTGCTGGAGGGCCTGTGAACGCGCCGCGCCTGGAGCGGCGCGACGTGCCCCCGCGGGCGAGCCACGCGCTGGAGCAGGCCGGGCTGCACCCGCTGCTGGCGCGGCTGCTGGCCGCACGCGGCGTGCGCGAGCCCGTCGAGGTGGACGATTCCATGGCGCAGCTGCTGCCGCCTGCCACCCTGGGCGGCACGGCACAGGCTGCGCAGCTGCTGGCCCAGGCGATCGAGGCGCGCCGGCGCATCGTCGTCGTGGCCGACTACGACTGCGACGGCGCCACCGCCTGCGCCGTGGCGCTGCGCGGCCTGGCGATGCTCGGCGCGGCCCCTTCGCAGCTGGGCTACGTGGTGCCCGACCGCACGGTGCACGGCTACGGCCTGACGCCGGCCATCGTGGACCTCGCGCGCGAGCGCGGCGCGCAGCTGCTCGTCACCGTGGACAACGGCATCGCCAGCCTCGAAGGCGTGGCGCATGCGCGCAGCCTGGGCCTGTCGGTGCTGGTCACCGACCACCACCTCCCCGCGCTGCGCGGAGACGCGGTGGAGCTGCCGGCGGCCGATGTCATCGTCAACCCCAACCAGCCTGGTGATGCCTTCGCCAGCAAGGCCCTGGCCGGCGTGGGCGTGATGTTCTACGTGCTGCTGGCCCTGCGCGCCGAGCTGCGCGCGCGCGGGCACTTCGATGCCTCGAGCCAGCCCCGGCTCGACGCGCTGCTGGACCTCGTGGCCCTGGGCACCGTGGCCGACGTGGTGGGGCTGGACGCCAACAACCGCCGCCTCGTGGCGCAGGGCCTGCGCCGCGTGCGCAGCGGCCGCCTGCAGCCCGGGCTGGCCGCACTCTTCGCCGCGGCCGGCCGCGACCCCGCGCGCGCCGCGGCCTTCGACTTCGGCTTTGCCATCGGCCCGCGCATCAATGCCGCGGGGCGCCTGGCCGACATGACGCTGGGCATCGAGTGCCTGCTCACCGACGACCCCGCGCGCGCGGCGCAGCTCGCCGCGGAGCTCGACGCGATCAACCGCCAGCGCCGGGAGGTCGAATCGGGCATGCGCGAGCAGGCCGAGGCGTTGCTGGCGCGGCTCATGCCGGGCGCGCAGGCGGTGCCGCCGCCGGCCGTGTCACTCTTCGACGAGGCCTTCCACGAGGGCGTGGTGGGCATCGTCGCGGGCCGGCTCAAGGACCGCCTGCACCGCCCCACCTTCGTCTTCGCGCGCGGCCTGGACGGGCTGCTCAAGGGCAGCGGACGCTCCATCCCGGGCTTCCACCTGCGCGACGCGCTGGACCTCGTGAGCAAGCGCTGCCCGGGTGTGCTGCGGCGCTTCGGCGGCCACGCCATGGCCGCCGGCGCCACCATCGACCCCGCCGGGCTGCCCGACTTCGATGCCGCCTTGCAGCAGGTCGCGCGCGAGTGGCTGGATTCAGCCGCGCTGCAGCGCACGCTGCGCCACGACGGCCCGCTGGAACCTTCCGCCTACAGCACCGAGACCGCGCGCCTGCTCGACGACCAGGTCTGGGGCCAGGGCTTCGAGCAGCCGCTGTTCTGCGACGAGGTGCAGGTGCTGCAGCAGTCCTTGCTGAAGGAGCGTCACCTCAAGCTGCGGGTGCGCCTGGGCGCGCAACTGCGCGAGGCGATCTGGTTCCAGCGCACCGAGCCCGTGCCCGAGCTGGCGCGGCTGGCCTACCGGCTCGTGCGCGACGAGTGGAACGGCCGCGAGCGCGTGCAGATGGTGGTGGAGGCCGCCGAGGAAGCCGCGCCGGCATCTTCAGCCCCCCGGTCCTGAAGGCCTGCGAGGCCTTCCGGGGTATCGAAGCGGAATTCCTGGCAAGTGCCGCTGAACGCGCTCTCGCGTGGCGGACGCTCAGCGCTCCTCGGCCTCGAACCACCCGAGGAGGTCCGACAGCCGGGCCAGCACCCACTCCGACTCGCCGGAAGTCACGATGGAGTCCTGCCGGCTCAGGCTGGCCTGGATGCGCCGCCGCACCGCGACGCTGGAGATGCCCAGCGTGTGTTCCATGTCGCGCAGCTGGCGCGCCAGGGCCTGCGCCAGGTTCTCGCAGATCTCGTAGCGCTCGCCCACGACGGGGCCGATGTCCTGCGCGGTGCGCGGATCGGCGGCGTACATCTCGACGAAGGCCTTGAGGCTCGGGGTCTGGCTCTGGTGGATCATGGTCGCACTCCCTTCGGCGCAGGAGGGGCTCCTGCATGGGCTTGACGGAAGACCCAGTGTGGCTTCCGGCGAGCCGCCGCAGCAGCCTGAAAACCGGCGCGCCAGCGGCTCAGTTCCGGCTCAAGAAGGGCGTTCGGCTGCCGACCCCAGACGGGCCAGCCGCAGGCCGCAGCCGGCGAGCATGTCATCCAGCGCGGGGTCGCACAGCACCGAGAACTCCGCCTCGCGCGCCCGGCCGATGGGGTCGGCGGCCGCGCGCGGATCAGCCGCCCCGGGCCGCGCCGGATGGCACATGAGCAGGTCCTCGGGCCCGGCGGCGGCCAGCCAGGCGCCCAGCAGGGCGCGGTAGCGGGTCGCACCGCCCTGGAAGTCGTACACCCCCAGCAGGCGGGCGTTCATGCGCAGCCCGGCCGCAGCGGACAGGCGCTGCAGCCCCGCGCTGCCCAGGGCCTCGATGATGCGGGGCTTGAGCGCGCTGGAGAGGCCCTCGCCCGGAGGCAGCGCGAGCCGGCGGGGCGTGCGCGTACACCGCACCCACGGCAGCCTGCCGGCGTAGCGCGCCTGGAGCTCGCTGACCAGCACCTCGCGCGCCCCGGGTACTTGGTGCACGTGCTGGTGGCCGTCCACGTAGTCGGGTGGGCGGCCCATGGCGTCTTCGAAGGCGTCGAGCTGCGCGCGCAGCTCGGCACGCAGCGCCTCGGTGTCCAGGCTGTGCGCCAGGCTGCGGGCGATGAACCCGCGCAGGCCGTGCCGCGAGCCCGCGTGCAGCGGCACCTCGGTGAAGTCCAGGTGCAGGCCGCAGTCGGCGCGGTGCGCCTGGTCGCGTTGGCGCCGCAGCTCGGCATGGCCCGCCGCCCAGGCCGGCCCGCCCACCATGCAGCTGACGGCCTGCACGCGCCCGCGCCCGAGCAGCTCGAAGACGGCGGCGTTGATGCCTGCGTGCAGGCCGAAGTCGTCCACCGCCAGGCAAAGCGTGCGGGGCAGCACCCCCGGCGTGGCCCCGTCCCTGGGCATGTTCAGCGCAGCCGCGGCGGCAGGCCCTGGCCAGCCTGCTGGCGCACCACGTACAGCGGCCGGCCCTTCACCTCCTCGAAGATGCGGCCCACGTACTCGCCGACGATCCCCAGCGAGATCATCTGCATGCCGCTGAGGAACATCAGGCCCACGACGATGGTGGCCCAGCCGCTGACCTCGTTGCCGTAGAGGAAGTAGGCCACGACCTCGTAGACGCCGTAGAGTATGGACACCACCGCCATGATCGCGCCCAGTGCGCTGACGGTGCGCAGCGGCCAGGTGGTGAAGGCCGTCAGCCCGTCCAGCGAGAAACGGATGAGCCGCAGCGCGCCGAAGTGCGTCTGCCCGTGGGCGCGCGACGCCGGCACATAGGGCACCGCCACGGACGGGAACCCCACCCACGCATACAGCCCCTTCATGAAGCGGTTGCGCTCGGGCAGCGACAGCAGCGCCTCCACCACCGGCCGGTCCATGAGGCGGAAGTCGCCCGCGCCCGGCGGCAACTCGAAGCGGGCGGCGGCGTTGATGAGCCGGTAGAACCAGCGCGTGCCCACGCGCTTGAAGGCGGCCTCGTCACGGCGGTCCTCGCGCACGGCATACACCACCTGCGCGCCGCGCTGCCAGTGCTCGACGAAGGTGCGCAGCAGTTCCGGCGGGTGCTGCAGGTCGGCGTCCATCATCACCACCACATCGCCCGCGGCCGCCGCCAGGCCCGCGGTGAGCGCCGCCTCCTTGCCGAAGTTGCGCGACAGCAGCAGCGCACGAAAGCCCGGCTCGGCGGCCCAGGTCTGGCACAGCAGCGCGGTGGCGTCGGTGCTGCCGTCGTCCACGAGCACCACCTCCCACGCGTCGGCGCATTCCGGCAGCACCTCGCGCAGGCGCGGCAGCAGCAGCGCGAGGTTGCGCGCCTCGTTGAAGCAGGGGATCACGCACGACAATGTGGCCGGCCGGGATGGCCTACCCGGTGGCACCGCTGCGGCCTGGGCGGGCGCAGGCGCGGGCAGATCCTGCATCACGCCACGCGCCCGAACCAGAACACCGACAGGCCCGCACCGAGCGCGGCCAGCAGCGCGCCCAGTGCCGCCAGCAGCGCCGTGATCTCGGTCTCCTTGCGCTCCACAACGAGCTTGCTGGACAGCGACTCGTAGACCTTCATCAGGTCGTCGGCCGACCCCGCGTAGAAGTACTCGGCCTGCGTGAGCACGGCCACGTTCTTCAGCGTCTCCTCGTCCAGCCGCACCCGCATGCTCCAGCCCTCGAATCCGATGGTTTCGCCGCCCGTCGTGCCCACCCCCACGGTGTACACGCGCACGCCGCGCTCGGCGGCCATCTTCGCCGCGTCCAGCGGGTCGGGGCCCGTGGTGCGCTGGCCGTCGGTGAGCATGATGATGGCCCCGGCGTTGTAGGAGCCGGGCTCCACGCGGGCGCGCTCCTTCTTCGGCTTCTTCTCGCCCAGCGGGGAAGGCATCGCGCGTTGCCCGGTGATCTGCGAGATCTCGATGTCGTCGTCGGGGAAGAGCGTGGCCAGCGACAGCACGATGCCGCTGCCCGTGGCGGTGCCGCGCTGCAGCTGGAAGCGGTCGATGGCCGCGACGATGTCCTCGCGGCTCGTGGTGGGCGCCTGCACCACCGCGGCGGTGCCGGCGAAGGAGACGATGCCCACCTTCACGTCGCGCGGCAGCTTGGAGACGAAGGCCTTGGCGGCCTCCTGCGAGGCCACGATGCGGCTGGGCTTCACATCCGTGGCGCGCATCGAGCCCGAGACGTCCATCGCCAGCATGATGGTGCGCTGGGCCAGCGGCAGCCTGACGACCGCCATGGGCCGCGCCACGGCGAAGAGCAGCACCGTCAGCGCCGCCAGCAGCAGCAGCGGCGGCACATGGCGCCGCCAGCCCGGGCCCTTGCCCAGCGCCTCGCGCGCCACGGCGATGCTGGCCAGCCGCACCGTGGAGCGGCGCCGCCGCCGCAGCAGCCACACGTACAGCGCCACGAGCAGCGGCACGAGCAGCAGCAGCCCCAGCATGCTCGGCCACTGGAAGGTCATGCCCGTGCCTCCCGTGCGGCGGGCTCGGCACGACGCAGCGCCGCCGGAAAGCGCAGCGGCGCCTTCAGCCGGGCCCGCTGCCGGCGCAGGTCGCACAGGCGCAGCAGCGCTTGCAGCAGGTCGTCATCGGTAGCCAGCTCCAGCGTGTCCACGCCGCAGCCGGCCAGCGCCTCCAGCAGCGCCTGCTCGCGCTGCGCGGCGATCTGCGCGTAGCGCGCGCGGAAGGCCGGGTCGGTGCTGTCGACGAACAGCTGCTCGCCCGTCTCGGCGTCCTGCACGGTCACCAGGCCCATGTCGGGCAACTCGCCTTCCAGCGGGTCGAACAGGCGCACGGCCACCACCTCGTGGCGCTGGGCCAGCCGCGTCAGCACCGGCTCCCAGCCGGGCGCGCTGATGAAGTCGGAGACGACGAAGACGAGGCTCCTGCGTGTCATGGCGGCCTGCGCCGCGGTGAGCAGCCGGGCCAGGTCGGTGCCTGGCTGGGTGCCGGTGCCGGTGCCGGCCGAGATGGCCGGCCGGGGCCGGCGCATGCGCGTGAGCAGGTCCAGCACATGCCGGCGCGAGGTCCCCGGGGGCAGCACGGTGTCCACGTGCGAGCCGTACAGCAGCGCGCCGATGCGGTTGCCGTGGCGCGTGAGCACGCGCGCCAGCGCCGCCACGAAGCCGGCCGACAGCGCGAGCTTGCTGACATCGCCGGAGCCGAAGTCCACGCTGCCGGAGAGGTCCAGCAGGAACCAGCAGGTCAGGTCGCGGTCCTCGTGCAGCACCCGCACGTGCGGCACCCCCATGCGCGCGGTGACGTTCCAGTCGATGTGGCGCACGTCGTCGTGCAGCTGGTACTCGCGCAGGTCGGCCAGGTCCACGCCGTTGCCCCGGCGCAGCGTGCGCCAGTCGCCCTGCAGCAGGCCGTCCAGCCGCTTGACCACCGTCCACTCCAGCCGACGCAGCAGCGCCTCGCTGGAGCCGGCCGCGTCGGGCGGGGTGGCAGGAAGAGGCGGGCCGGCCATCTGAAACCCGGGCTTGCTCGAGGGCGCCCTCAGGCCGTGGGCGCCGCCGTCTCGGCGGGGGCCATCGGCTTCTCGGGCCGTGGCACGCGGGCCATGATCGCGTCCACGAGGTCGTCGGCGCTGCGGCCCTCGGCCAGCGCCTCGTAGCTCAGCACGAGGCGGTGGCGCATGACATCGTGCACCAGGTCGGCCACATCCTCGGGCAACGCGTAGCGGCGCCCGCGCATCATCGCCAGCGCGCGTGCGCCCTCGATCATGCCGATGGTCGCGCGCGGGCTGGCCCCGTAGGTGAGGTACTTCTGCAGCTCCGGCAGGCCCACCCGCGCGGGCTCGCGCGAGGCCCCGACCAGCCGCACCGCGTAGCTCACGAGTGACGGGTCCACATAGACCTCGCGGCACTCGCGCTGCAGCGCCGCCAGCCCGGCAGTATCGGCCACCGCCTGCACCTGCACCGCCGGGCCCGTGACGCGCTGCGCGATCACGAACTCCTCCTCCTCGGTCGGGTAGTCCACCAGCACCTTCATCATGAAGCGATCCACCTGCGCCTCGGGCAGCGGGTAGGTGCCCTCGGTCTCGATGGGGTTCTGGGTGGCCATCACCACGAAGGGCTCGGGCACGCGGTGCGATTGCCCTGCAATCGTCACCTGGCGTTCCTGCATCACCTCCAGCAGCGCGCTCTGCACCTTGGCCGGAGCCCGGTTGATCTCGTCGGCCAGCAGCAGGTTGGCGAACACCGGCCCGAGCGCGGTGCTGAAGTCGCCGGCGTGCTGGTTGTACACGCGTGTGCCCACGAGGTCGGCCGGCACGAGGTCGGGCGTGAACTGGATGCGCCCGAAGCTGCCGCTGACCGCGCGCGCCAGCGTCTTCACCGTGAGCGTCTTGGCCAGGCCCGGCACGCCCTCCACCAGCAAGTGGCCCTGGGCAAGCATGGCCACCATGACGCGCTCGAGGAAGCGGTCCTGGCCCACGACCACGCGCTTGACCTCGTAGAGGATGCGCTCCATCAGGGTGGCGCTGGATTCGGCGGGGTCGCTCATGGGCTGGCTCGGTTGCGGGACAAAGGCCTCAGAAGGGCGGCATGCCCACGGCCGAGGCTGCGTTCTCGATCGGCACGGCAAAACCGATGCCAATGAAGGTGCGCGCCTGGCCGGGGTTGAGGATGGCGGTGACGATCCCCACCACGTTGCCGTCCATCGTCACCAGCGGGCCACCGGAGTTGCCCGGGTTGGCGGCGGCGTCGAACTGGATGAGGTTGGTCAGCAGCTTCTTGCCCTCGGGGTCGCGGAACTCGCGCTTCAGCCCGGACACCACCCCGCCGCTGACGCTCGGGCCGATGCCGAAGGGGAACCCCACGGCCACGACCTGGTCGCCGGGCTGCAGGTCTGCCGTGGAGCGCATGGTGGCCGCCTCCAGGTCGTCGGGCAGGCTCGAGGCCTTCAGCACGGCCAGGTCGTTCTCGGCCGAGATGTTCAGGATCTGCGCGTCAGACTCGTGTCCGTTGTGGAAGCGCACCCGGATGCGGCGCGCGCCCCACACCACGTGCAGGTTGGTGAGGATGGTGCCGTTGTCCACGATCACCACGCCCGTGCCCAGGCTGCGCTCCATCGCCCGCTTCTCGGCGTTGTCATCGCCGTCGTCGCGCTCGTCCATGAGGCCCTGCACGCGCACGAGCGAGGGCGCCACGGCCGCCGCGGCGCGCGCGTAGGGAGAAGGCAGGGGCTCCTTCTCCAGCGAGGACCGTACGGCCGCGTCGATGTCATCCTGGGTGATCACGCGCGGCCGCGCGCCGCCGGCCAGCACCAGCGCGAGCAGCGCAAACCCGGCGGCCACCGCCCACGGCGACCAGGCCGCCACGCGCCAGCGCCGGGCCAGTGCCCGTGCGCGCCCGGCCAGGGGCACCGGGCTGGCTGCAGCTTCCGCCGCCCCTGCGGCGGTGCCCGCTTGCGCACCCGCTGCGGCTGGCGGCGTGCCGGCAGGCTGCGTGGCAGCGGCCGCGGGGGCCCGGGCGCGTGCCGTGCGGCTGACGAGCGGCGTCCTCTTCATCGGCGGAACCCTAACACGACTGCCGCGCCGGTGCATGATGTCAAGCCATGTGGATCGACACCCACTGCCACCTCGACGCCCCGGAGTTCGACGCCGACCGCGACGCCGTCGTGGCCCGAGCCGCCGCCGCCGGGGTGGGCATGCTGGTGCTGCCGGCCGTGGAGGTCTCGGGCTTTGCCGGCTTGCGCGCTCTGGCCCACCGCACCGGGGCCTGCTACGCCCTGGGCATCCACCCCCTTTACGTCGACCGCGCCGGCGAC
>JBMOGN010000129.1:0-9483 GCA_049318345.1 Rubrivivax sp.
AACCCGAAGGACTACAACGGCTTCAAGATGGTGCTGGGCGGCCGTGCCATCTACGGCGAGGACATCCAGAAGCTGCGCGCGCGCATCGAGGCCGAGAACTACGTCAAGAAGCGCGGCCGCTCGGCGAAGATGGACATCGTGGCCGAGTACACGCACCGCATCGCCACCGATGCCAGGCTGGCCCGGCCCATGAAGATCGTCGTCGATTCGGGCAACGGCATCCCGGGCGCTTCCTCGCCCGCTGTGCTGCGCGCGCTGGGCTGCACGGTCGACGAGATGTATTCCGAGGTCGACGGCGACTTCCCGAACCACCACCCCGACCCGAGCAAGCCCGAGAACCTGGCCGAGCTCATCGCGCGCGTGAAGTCCACCGACGCCGAGCTGGGCCTGGCCTTCGACGGCGACGGTGACCGCCTGGGCATCGTCACGAAGGACGGGCAGATCATCTACCCGGACCGCCAGCTCATGCTGCTGGCGCGCGACGTGCTCTCCCGCAACCGCGGCGCCACCGTGATCTTCGATGTGAAGTGCTCGCAGCGCCTGGCCCCGGCCATCCGCCAGGCCGGCGGCGTGCCCATGATGTACAAGACCGGCCACTCCCTCATCAAGGCGAAGATGAAGGAGATTGGCGCGCCCATCGCCGGCGAGATGAGCGGCCACATCTTCTTCGGCGAGCGCTGGTACGGCTTCGACGACGCCACCTACACCGCCGCGCGTGTGCTGGAGATCCTCTCGCGCAGCGCCGACCCGAGCGCGGTGCTCAACGCGCTGCCCACGAGCTACTCCACGCCCGAGCTCAACGTGCCCTGCGCCGAGGGCGAGCCCCGGCGCGTGGTGGAGGCGATGCAGAAGGCGGTGAGCTTTCCGGGTGCGGAGATCAACACCATCGACGGCGTGCGCGCCGACTGGAAGGACGGCTTCGGCCTGTGCCGCGCCTCCAACACCACGCCGGTGCTGGTGCTGCGCTTCGAGGGCCACACGCGCAAGGCGCTGCACCGCATCGAGGCCGACTTCATGGCGGCGCTCAAGGCCGTCAAGCCCGACGCGCGCATCGAGGCCGCCGCGCATTGAGTCCGGCGCGCGCCACCCTCGCGCGGTGGCTGTACGCCACGGCGCTTCGACTGGCCACGCCGCTTTGGCTGGCCCGGCTGTGGTGGCGCGGCGCGCGCGAGCCGCTGTACCGCGCGCACCTGGGCGAGCGGCTGGGCTGGTTTGCGGGGGAGGGCTCCACGCCCGCGGCCGGTGCCGTGTGGGTGCACGCCGTGTCCCTGGGCGAGACGCGCGCGGCCGCGCCGCTCGTGGCGGCGCTGCGCGTGCGCCATCCGGGCCTGCGGCTGCTGCTCACCCACGGCACGGCCACCGGCCGCGCGGCCGGGCAGGCCCTGCTGCAGCCCGGCGACATCTCGTGCTGGCTGCCCCTGGACACCCCCGGGGCCACGCGCCGCTTCTTCGCGCATCACCGTCCGGTGCTGGGCGTGCTCATGGAAACCGAGGTCTGGCCCGTCCTGCTGCACGAGGCCGCCCGCGCCGGCGTACCCGTGGCGCTGGCCAGCGCGCGCCTGAGCGCGCGCAGCCTGGCGCGCGGGCTGCGCCTGCCGGCCCTGCTGAAGCCGGCGGTGCAGGGCCTGTGCGTGGTGCTGGCGCAGAGCGAGGCCGACGCGCAGCGGCTGCGCGACTTCGGCGCGCGTGACGTGCGCGTGTGCGGCAACCTGAAGTTCGACCTGCAGCCCGATGCGGGCCTGCTCGCGCGCGGGCGGCAGTGGCGCGAGGGACTGCAGCGGCCAGTGGTCCTGGGAGCCGTCACCCGCGAGGGCGAGGAAGCGGCGCTGCTGCGGGAGTGGGCGGCGCTGCCCGCGCCGCGTCCGCTGCTTGTCCTCGTGCCGCGCCACCCCCAGCGCTTCGACGAGGTGGCGCGGCTGGTGGCCGCGGCAGGCCTGTCGTGCGTGCGCCGCAGCGCCCTGGGCGCAGGGCCGGTTTCCTGGAGCCCCGCTCCCGAGGCGGCTGCGGCGGACGTGTGGCTCGGCGACAGCCTGGGCGAGATGCCGCTGTACTACGGCCTGGCCGATGTGGCACTGCTGGGCGGCAGCTTCGAGCCGCTGGGCGGGCAGAACCTCATCGAGGCCGCGGCCTGCGGCTGCCCGCTGCTCATGGGGCCGCACACCTTCAACTTTGCGCAGGCGGCCGAACTGGCGCTGGAAGCCGGCGCGGCGCAGCGCGTACCCGACCTTGCCGCGGCCGTGGCGTGTGCGCAGGCGTTGCTGGCCGCAGGCGACACCCGGTTGCCCGACATGGCCCGCCACGCCCGGGCCTTCGCGGCCGCGCACCAGGGGGCAGCCGTCCGCATCGCCGCCGCCCTCGGCCCGTGGTTGCCTTCAGGGCGCACAGGCGGCGCAGGCGGCACGCAGGCCTGATCGTCCCGCCAGGGAGGATCTCCAGACGCGCTTGGCTGCTCAGCCCCGAATCAGCTCCAGGCGCCCGAGCCGCCCGGAGTCGGGGAAGACCTCCTGGTCGAGCCGGGCCGCCGACACCTGCAGGTGGTCGGCCAGCACGCTGCGGAAGACCGCGCGCAGGTCGGTCGTGCTGCGCAGGTCGCGGCCCTCGAAGCGTGCGGCCGGCGCCAGGCCCGGCCAGTCGGCCAGCACGCGTCCGCCGCGCACGGCCCCGCCCAGCACGAAGGCAGCGCCGCCTGAGCCGTGGTCGGTGCCCAGGGTCCCGTTGGCGGCCACCTGGCGGCCGAATTCGGTGGCCACCACGATCACCGTGCGGCCCCAGGCTCCGCCGGCCTGGGTGGCGGTCAGCACCTCGCGCATGGCGGCCAGCGAGGCGTCCAGGGTGCGCAGCCCGTTGGCCAGCGCGCCGTTGGGCGCGGCCTGGTTGGCGTGGGTGTCCCAGCCGCCGAGCTCCAGCACGGCCGCCTGCGGCCCGGCGGGCAGCGCGATGAACTCGGCCGCGCGCCGCGCCAGCGCCACCGCTGCCGCGCGTCCGCCCGCACCCGCGCCGGCCATCGCCCCGACGGGCATGTCGGCCTCCTGGCGCAGGTTGCGCGCGCGCTCGAGCGCCTGGGCCAGTTGTGCATCGCCCGCATACAGCCGCTGCAGCCGCGTGACCAGGTCGGGGGCCGGCTCGGGCCCGGCCGATGGCGCCCAGGTGTCGATCTCGCCGGGCCCGCGCAGCACCAGCGGCACGGCGGTGTTCAGCGCCAGCCCACGCGCAGACTGCCCGGCCAGCGCGCGCGCGAGCCAGCCGGTGGACAGCTGAAACGGTTGCGTCCCGCCGGACTCCAGCACCTGCTGCGCGTCGAAGTGCGAGCGTTCGCGGTAGGGCAGCCCGGCGGCGTGCACCACCAGCGCCTCCTGGCGCGTGACCATCGCGTGCAGCTGCTCCAGCGCCGGATGCAGCGCGAAGGGGCCCTCCAGCGCGCGCAGTGAGGCCGGGTCGCCGGCCAGGGGGCCGCGCGCCGTGCCGAAGGCGGGATCGCCCGGGACCGGCACCGCGCCCAGCCCGTCCATGCCGCCGCGCAGCACGACCAGCACCAGCCGGTTGGCGGCCGCTGCCGAGCGCGCCGGCGCGGCTTGTGCCGCAAACGACAGTGCCGCCAGGGGCGTGGCCGCGGCAGCGGTGGCGGCGGTGGCGCCGGCCCAGGTTCGCAGCAGGTGTCGACGGTTCATCATGGCAAGGTCCTTCCCGGGGCGAGGGTGTCGGGGGGGCTTCAGCGCCGCTGGAACTCGGGCGACAGCAGCAGCAGCGCCAGCGCCTGGGGGCCGTCGGCGGCACGCTCGATCTGCTGCAGGCTGTCGTTGCCCAGCAGCGGGCCCAGCGAGGCTCGGGCCACGGCCCGCGCGTCCAGGGTGCGGCCCAGCCGGTCTGCCACGCGCGTGGCCCACTCCATGCGCTTCCACACCGCGTCGGGCCCGAGCCACTCCTCGGCCCGGTCGGGCCAGCCCGCCGGAGAGGGCGCGGCCAGCGGGCGCTGCCCGAGGGCGCCGATGCCACCGTCGGGCACCCGTGTGAAGGCCTGCTCGCCCACGCCGAGCACCCGGGCGGTGGAGACCACGAACTCCACCGGCGTCTTGAGCTTGGCCGGCTGCGGCTGCCAGGCCTGCGGCGCCGCCACCAGCGCACGGTACAGGCTCGGCAGGTCGCCCTCGGTGCGCAGCCAGGTGGCCACGAGGCTGTCCACGAGCTCGGGCGGCGGGTCGTCGGCCACGAAGTGTCGGGCCAGCTTGGTGCTGACGAAGCGCGCCGTGGCCGGGTGGCGTGCCAGGTCGTGCAGCACCTCCTGCAGCGCCTGCGGGCCTTCCTCCCGCCTGCGGCCGAGCACGGTCTTGGGCCCCGGCTCGTGCCAGAGCGGGTCGAATCGGGTGGCGACCTCGTCGGCCGCCATGCGGCCGAAGTCCGGTACGGCTACACGCCAGCCCGTGAGCACGGCCGCCGGCGCGGTCACATCGGCCTGGGTGTAGGCGCGGCCGGCCACGCCCAGCGTGTGCAACTCCAGCACCTCCCGGGCAAGGTTCTCGTTCAGGCCGGAGATGCGCGGGGCGTTGGGGCCGAGGTCACGCCGGCGGGCGCGGTTCTGGACCAGGCGCGAGTTCGGGCCGGCGCTCTGCTCGTTGTCGAGGTAGCGGATCATCGCGCCGTGCGTCACTGCGCTGCGCAGCAGGGTCTCGAAGGAGCCGGCCAGGTGAGGGCGTATCGCCTCGCGCTCGAAGGAGCCGGCCAGGCCGCGCACGCTGGCCTTGGCGGTGGAAACGGTGAAGTGGTTGGCCCAGAACATCGCCAGGCGCTCGGCAAAGGGCCGGCGCGAGGCTGCGGCCGTCCCCAGGTGCGCGCGCACATCGGACTGCACGATCTGCCTGAAGTGCTCCACGAAGCGCTGCTCGGTGCTGCGGGCGTCGCCGACCTGTGGGCCTGAGGCCCCCTGGGCCGGCGCCAGCTCGCGCTGAGCCCGCAGGAAGCGGGCGTAGCTGCGCATGCCCTCGCCCAGGCTGGCCAGCTGCTCGCCGCGCTGGGCGTCGCCCGGGCCGATCTGCGACAGCAGCCAGCCGGCCGGGTCGCCGGCCAGCGGCTGCAGGGCGGGCTCGCCGAGCCCGAACCGGTGGGCCGCGACCGCCGCGGCAGTCAGGCCCGTTGCAGGATTCCGGGACATGTCCGTGCACTCCCCGGCGGCACCCTCGCCGCCCGGAGGCAGTGTGCCACCGGCACCGTGGTGCGCGTGTGCGCGCCGCGTGAAGAATCGTTGCTCCGGCCGTTACCGGTGGCCGGCCTCCGGCCGCGCCGGCGCGTCAGCGGCCGGGTGCGGGTGCGGGTGCGGCCGGCGCGGGGGCCGCCGGGCTGACCGCAGCCGCAGCCCCGGCCGGCGTGCCGGCGGCGGCGGGCTGCTGCACGATCACGAGCAGCGAATCGGAGGATTGCTGCACCTGGTAAGGCGCGAGTTCGCGCAGGTTCAGCACCACGCGCGTGCGGTCCTCGGTCTCCACCACGCGCGCGGAGCGCACGTTGCCGTGGCCGAGCTCCTGCGTGCCGCGGCCCATCGCGCTCGTCGCCCCGGGCAGGTCCACGGCGATGCGCGCCGGCGAGGGGGTGGAGAAGGAACCGGCCAACCCCGACAAGGGCCGGCTCAGGTCCACGCGCACGACCTCGCCGCCGTCCTGCGTGCGGGTGCTGATGCCCTGCACCTGCACCGGCCCGGTGGAGCCAGGCTGGGCCTCACCGCGCACCTCGGCGCGCTGCAGCAGCGCGTTCACGGCCAGCAGGTCCTCGGGCTTGAGTTGCCCGGAGGCCTGGCGCAGCCGCAGGCCGCCGACGATCACGTCGTAGCGCGCCTTGGCCAGGTCGCGCTGGGTCTGGAAGAGTTGGGTCTGCGCGTTGAGCACGTCGAGGTTGACGCGCACGCCCACCCGGTAGCCCAGCTGCGTGGCCTCCAGCGCCAGCTTGGTGGACGATTCCGCCGCCTCCAGAGCCTTGACCTGCGCCTGCCCGGACTGCACGCCGAAGAAGGCCTGCCGCGTGGCCTGGGCCACGGTGCGGCGGGCGGCCTCGACGTCGTTGCGGGACTTCTCCTCCAGCGCGATGGTCTCGCGGATGCGGTTCTCGGTGGAGTTGCCGGTGTACAACGGCCAGCTCATCTGCACGCCCACGGAGGCGCTGCGGGTGTTGCCCGGCAGCGTGGCGGAGCTGCCGGCCGAGCGCGTCACGCCCACGGTGCCCACGGCGTCCACGGTCGGCCGCTGCGCGGCGCGCGCGCGCTCGGTCTCGAGCTGGGCCACCTCCAGCGCGATGCGCGACTTGCGCACGCCCGGGTGCACCGAGTCGGCCTGGCTCGCCCAGGCCTCGGCGTCGGCCGGCTGGGTCGGCGGCAGCACCACCGGCACGCCCAGGCCGCGCGGGGTCACGCCCGTGCGCCCGACCAGCTGGTCCAGGGCAATGCGCTTGGTGCGCAGGTCGTTCTCCGCGGCGATCTCCTGGGCGGTGGCCAGGTCGAAGCGGGCCTGCGCCTCGCGCGTGTCGGTGATGGTGGCGGTCCCGACCTCGAAATTCCGCTTGGCCGAGGCGAGCTGCTCGGTGATGGCCGCCTTGTTCGCGCGCGACGCGGCCAGCGCGTCCTGCGCCGCCAGCACATCGAAGTAGGCCACGCTCAGCCGCACGATGAGGTCCTGCTCGGCGGTCTCCACATCGGCCTGCGCGGCCACCAGCGAACGCCGCGCCTGGGCGATGGTGGCGTCGTTGGCCTTATTGAACAGCGGGTAGCGCGCCGAGACGGTGGCGCCCATGGAGTTGTTGTCGCCCGTGCCGATGCGCGGGGCGTCGGCCAGCGCGCCCGTGGCCGAGGCACTCAGGCTGGCCGAGGGCAGGGCCAGGGCATCGGCCTGCGCGGCGCGGAACTCCGCCGACTGCGCCTGGGCCTTGGCGGCGAGGAAGGCCGCGTCGTAGCCGCGCGCCGCCTCGTAGAGCTCCTGCAGGGTCTGGGCACGCACGGCCGGTGCGGCCATGACGAGGGCGCAGGCAACGCTCAGCAGGGCCAGGCGGGATGGGAACATGGACGGTCCTTCCGGATGATCAGAACTTGAACGGGCTCGGCTCGGGGAAGTGAAGCAGCCGCGGCGCCACGGTGTCGAAGAGTTCGGTGTCGGTCCAGGCGGTGTCGGACACGCGCGTGCTCAGCCGCGCCCGCATGATCGGCTCCTCGCCGACGATGGCCACGAGGCGGCCACCCACGCGCAACTGCTCCAGCAGCGCCCGCGGCACCGCGGACACCGAGCCGGACAGCACGATGACGTCGAACGGGCCCTCGCCCGGCAGCCCGGCGCTGCCATCGGCCTGCCGCACCTGCACGTTGCCGGGGCCCGAGGCTTCCAGGATGGTGCGCGCGCGCGCAGCCAGCTCGGCGTGAATCTCGAGGGTAACCACGCCCGCGCTCAGGTGCCCGAGCAGGCAGGCCATGAAGCCCGAGCCGGTGCCGACCTCCAGCACGCGCTCGTGGCGCTTGAGCTGCAGCTCCTGCAGCAGCCGCGCCTCCACGCGCGGCTCGAGCATGCACGCGCCCTGCGGCGCGCCCTCCAGCAGCGGCACCTGCGTGTCCACGAAGGCCAGGCTGCGGTGCGCCGCCGGCACGAAATCCTCGCGCCGCACCCGCTCCAGCAGGTCCAGCACCACCGGATCCAGCACGCTCCACGGGCGGATCTGCTGCTGGATCATGTTGAAGCGGGCGAGTTCGACGTTCATCTCGGGCGGTTCGGGTTCAGGGCAGGCCGCAGGCCGGGAGCATTCAACATTCTAGGCCGCGCCCTGTCCCGGGTCTGACGGCCGCCACGGCTTGCGCGCCCAGGCCGCCAGATCGTCCAGCAGCTCGTAGATCACCGGCACCACCACCAGGGTGAGCAGCGAGGAGGTGATCACCCCGCCGATGACGGCCTGGCCCATCGGGGCGCGCTGCTCGCTGCCCTCGGTCATCGCGAAGGCCAGCGGCACCATGCCGAAGACCATCGCCAGCGTGGTCATCAGGATCGGCCGCAGGCGCACGCGCGCGGCCTCCAGGAGCGCCTCGGCCCGCGTGCTGCCGGCCTCGCGCGCACGGTTGGCGAAGTCCACGAGCAGGATCGCGTTCTTCGTCACCAGGCCCATGAGCATGATGACGCCGATGATGGAGAACATGTTGAGCGTGCTGCGCCAGGCCAGCAGCGCCAGCACGACGCCGATGAGCGTCATCGGCAGCGAGGCCATGAGCGCCACCGGCTGCAGGAAGCTGCGGAACTGCGAGGCCAGGATCATGTAGATGAAGACGATGGCCAGGCCCAGCGCCGAGAGCGCATAGCCGAAGCTGTCCTGCATGTCCTTGGTGGAGCCGCCGAAGCGGTAGCTGTAGCCCGTGGGCAGCGGTGTCTCGTCGAGCAGCCGCCGGATGTCGGCCGAGACCTCGCCGAGCGCACGCCCCGAGGTGTTGGCCGTGATCTCCACCTCCCGGTTCATGTCGCGCCGGTTGATCTGGCTCGGGCCGGTGGCGGCCTGCAGCGAGGCCACCTGGCGCAGGCGCACGATGCGGTTGCTGCCGTCCGCGCCCGTGCCCACCACGAGGCCCAGGCGCCCGAGGTCCTCGATGTTCTCGCGGCTGGCCGGCGCCAGCCGCACCCGGATGTCGGCCGTCTGGTCGGCGCCGGACTGCCACTGGCCCACGGTCTCGCCCGCCACCAGGCTGCGCAACGCGCTCGTGACCGCGCCCACCGACAGCCCGGCGTCGGCGGCCGCGTCGCGCCGCACCTCCACGCTCACCACGGGCTTGTCCGCCTTCATGCTGGTGTCCAGGTCGATGAGGCCCGGCACCTGCGCCATCTTGCGCGTCAGGGCCTGGGTGAGCCGCTGCAGCTCGCGCAGGTCCGAGCCCTGGATCGACAGCGAGATCGGCTTGGAGCCGCTTACCCCGTCAAGCAGGCCCACATGGGTGACCGTGATCCCCGGCACCGAGGCCAGGCGCTCGCGCAGCGGCACCGACATCTGGTCGACATTGCGGCTGCGGTCCTTGCGGTCCACGAGGCGCACGTACACCGAGGCGTAGTTGCGGCCCTGGGCCTGCCCGGTGTTGATGGTGGTCAGCGTGTAGCGCACCTCGGGCAGCTCGCGCAGGATGGCGTCGACCTGCCGCGCCCGCGCCTCGGTCACTTCGATGGGCGAGCCCACGGGCGTGTAGAAGCTGACCGAAGTCTCGGAGTAGTCGGCCTTGGGCACGAACTCCGTGCCCACCAGCTTCACCAGCGCGGCGCTGGCCACCAGGGTGGCCAGGGCCACGGCCAGCGTCGTCCACGGCCACGCGAGCGCCCAGCGCAGCGTCGCCACATAGCCGTCGCCCAGGCGGTGCTGCGCGCGGTCGAAGAGGTGCGTCACGCGGCCGAGCGTGCGGTCGTAGAGCGTGCGCGGCACGAAGGGCTGGCCCTCGCGGTCGATGGCCGGGTCGTGCCAGATCGAGCTGAGCATCGGGTCGAGCGTGAAGCT
>JBMOGN010000130.1:0-9281 GCA_049318345.1 Rubrivivax sp.
GCAATCTTGAACTTGCGCGGCAGGAAGGCAAACTCCGGGTGCAGCGTGCTCCACTGGCGCAGGATCTCGCACCAGGGGCGCGGGTCGGCGATCTCGTCCGGGGCGATACCGGCCAGCACGTCCGTCGTGATGTTGCGGATGCAGTTGCCGCTGGTCTGGATGCCGTGCATGTCGACTTCGGCCAGCAGGTCCATCACGTCGGCGCTCCTGGGCAGCGGGATCCAGTTGAACTGGAGGTTCTGCCGCGTGGTGAAGTGGCCGAAGCCGCCCCGCTCGTTCGCAGTGCCCGCATCCTGCAGATCGAACTCGCGCGCAATGCGCGCGAGCTGGCGCAGCTGCCGCGCCGACAGCACGCCGTACGGGATGGCCACGCGCAGCATCGGGGCGTGGCGCTGCACGTACCAGCCGTTTTGCAGCCGCAGCGGGCGGAAGTCGTCGTCGGGCAGCTCGCCGCGCAGGTGGCGCTCGAGTTGGTCGCGGTACTGTGCGGCGCGCGCGTGCACGAAGCGCCGGTCGAAGTCGGTGTAGGTGTACATGGGCGGGGTGCACTCTAGGTGCGCACCCGTGGGCGGGCAACTGCGAAAACCGAAGCTGCTCATGCTGAACGCATCGTTGGCGTGGCCGGGGCGGCTGCCTACAGTGCCGATCCATGTTCTCCGGCCCGTCCGCCCGCGCCGTCCAGGCGGCCCTCCTCACCCTCGACACGCGGGTGGCCAGTGCGCTCGACTGGCTCGAGTGTGCGGCCGCGCGCCCCCGACCGGCCTTCTCCACGAGTTTCGGCGCCGAGGACATGGTGTTGCTGGACCTGATCGTGCGCGAGGCGTTGCCTATCGACGTCTTCACGCTCGACACCGGCCGCCTGCACGAGGAGACGCACGCCCTCATGCGCGATGTCGAGCTGCGCTACGGGCGTGTCTTCGAGCTGTGCTTCCCGCAGGCGCAGGCTGTGCACCAGCTCGTCGCGCTCCAGGGCACGAACAGCTTCTACCGATCAGTCGAGGATCGGCGCGCCTGCTGTGCGGTGCGCAAGGTGCAGCCACTGGAGCGGGCCCTTGCCGGCCGCGGGGCGTGGGTCACGGGCCAGCGCGCCGGGCAGTCGGTGACGCGCTCTGCCCTGCAGGCGCTCGAGCCCGACGACCGGCTCGCGCTGCTCAAGGTCAACCCGCTGCATGACTGGAGCGAGGCCGAGGTGTGGGCCTACCTGCGCCGGCACGAGGTGCCCGTCAGTGCCCTGCACGCGCGCGGCTTTCCGAGCATCGGCTGCGCGCCCTGCACCCGTGCCGTCACCGCCGGAGAGGACCCGCGCGCGGGCCGCTGGTGGTGGGAGCAGGCCGACTCGCGCGAGTGCGGGCTGCACGGGCGTGGCCCGGAAACATCGCCGGCTGTCTCATCCAGCGCTTCGCCCCGGCCACCATCTCGGGAGCTTGCGTGAGCGGAGCAAAGGCAGCCGTGCGCCCTGCTGCGCGCCTGGGCCACCTCGACTGGCTCGAGGCCGAGGCGATCCACATCCTGCGCGAGGTGGCAGGGCAGTGCGAGCGGCCGGCGCTGCTTTTTTCCGGCGGCAAGGATTCGGCCGTGGTGCTGCACCTGGCCACGAAGGCTTTCCGGCCGGCGCGGCTCCCGTTCCCGCTCCTGCACATCGACACCGGCCACAACTTTGAAGAAGTGATCGCCTTTCGCGATGCGCGCGCCGCCGAGCTCGGCGAGCGGCTCGTGGTGCGTACGCTCGACGACTCGATCACACGCGGTCGCATCGTGCTGCGCACGCCCGACGAACTGCGCAACCGCCACCAGAGCGTGACGCTGCTCGATGCCGTGGGCGAGTTCGGCTTCGACGCGCTCATCGGCGGCGCGCGGCGCGACGAGGAGAAGGCCCGTGCCAAGGAGCGCATCTTCAGCGTGCGCGACGCCTGGGGCGCCTGGGACCCGAAGAACCAGCGGCCCGAGCTTTGGAGCCTCTACAACGCGCGCGTGGCGCCTGGCGAGCACCTGCGCGTGTTCCCCATCAGCAACTGGACCGAGCTCGACGTGTGGCAGTACATCGAACGCGAGGGGCTCGAGCTGCCCGCGATCTATTTCGCCCACCGGCGTGCAGTGGTGCGCCGCGGCTCGGCCCTGGTGCCCGTGACGCCGCTCACCCCGGCACGCGCGGGCGAGACGGTGGAGGAGCTCTCGGTGCGCTTTCGCACCGTGGGCGACGTGACCTGCACCTGCCCGGTGGCTTCCACCGCCGCCACCGCCTCCGCCATCGTGGCCGAGACGGCCGCCGCGACGCTCACCGAGCGCGGCGCCACGCGCATGGACGACCAGACCTCCGAAGCCGCGATGGAGTTGCGCAAGCGCGAGGGCTACTTCTGAGCCACCCATGAACCGCGACCCCTGGACCGACCCCGCCACGCAGGACCTCGGCGTGCTGCGCTTCATGACCTGCGGCAGCGTCGACGACGGCAAGAGCACGCTCATCGGCCGGTTGCTGCTCGACACCAAGGTGCTGCTGGCCGACACGCTGCACACGCTGGAGCAGACTTCGGCGCGTCGGGGCCTGTCTGCGCCCGATCTGGCCTTGCTCACGGATGGCCTGCTGGCCGAGCGCGAGCAGGGCATCACGATCGACGTGGCCTACCGCTACTTCGCCACCGCGCGGCGCAACTTCATCATCGCAGACGCGCCCGGGCACGAGCAGTACACCCGCAACATGGTCACGGCGGCCTCCACCGCCGACGCCGCGGTGCTGCTCGTGGATGCGCGCAAGGGGCTGCTGCCGCAGACCCGCCGCCACGCCGCAGTGGCCACGCTGCTGGGCGTGCCCCATCTGGTGCTGGCGGTGAACAAGATGGACCTGGTGGGCCACGCACAGGATCGCTTCGACGAGCTGGTGGCGGAGTTCTCCGGATGGCTGGCGCGCCAGGACACCCTGGGCAGCGACCGCGCCCGGCCCACGCTGCGTGCGGTGCCGCTTTCTGCTCGCGATGGCGACATGGTGGTGGAGCGGGGGACCAAGCTCGGCTGGTACCCAGGACCGACGCTGATCGAGCTCCTCGAAGGCCTGCAGGCGGGTGAAGCAGCCATCGACCGTCCGCTCCGGCTGCCCGTGCAATGGGTATGCCGGCCCGTCGACAGCGGCGCGCGCGGCTACGCAGGACGCCTCGAGGCGGGCGTGCTCGCCGTGGGCGAAGAGGTAGCGCTGTGGCCGAGCGGGCAGCGCACGCGCGTGACCGCGATCACGCTTGGCGCCCGCGCGCTCGAGCGGGCCCACGCGGGGCAGTCGGTGATGGTGTCGCTGGCCGACGAGCGCGACATCTCGCGCGGCGACGTGATCGTGCCCGCCGCCGCGCCCGTCTCCGGGCAGGACCGCCTCTCGGCCACGGTGTGCTGGCTCTCCGGCCGGCCACTTGCGGCAGGGCAGGCGCTGCAGTTGCAGCACCTCACGCGCGAGGTACGCGCACGGGTGGAAGCCGTGGAAGGCGTGCTGGACGTCGGGGCGCTCGCCTGGCAAGCTGCCTCGCAGCCGCCCGGCCTCAACGACATCGTGCGGGTGCGCCTGCGCACACAGCATCCGCTGCCGGCCGATCCCTACCGCGAGCTGCGCGCCACGGGCAGCTTCATCCTGGTCGACCCGGTCACGCGCGAGACCGTGGCGGCGGGGTGCGTCGAGTGACCCAGGCTACCTTGCAGGAGCCGTCGACGGTCTGGCTCGTGGGCGCGGGCCCAGGCGACCCGGAACTGCTCACGCTCAAGGCGGTTCGGCTGATCGGCCGGGCCGACGTACTGCTCGTGGACGACCTCGTCGACCGCCGCGTGCTCGCCCATGCCCGGCCCGGTGCGCGCATCGTCGAGGTCGGCAAGCGAGGCGGCTGCCCCTCGACCCCGCAGGCCTTCATCGAGAAGCTGCTCGTGCACGAGGCCCTGGCCGGGCGCCGCGTCGTGCGGCTCAAGGGCGGGGATCCGTGCATCTTCGGCCGCGCCGGCGAGGAGATCGATGCCGCGAGGGCGGCCGGCCTGCGCGTCGAGATCGTGCCCGGGGTCACGGCTGGCCTCGGGGCAGCGGCCGGGCTGGGCCTGTCGCTGACCGATCGGCGCGCGGCTCAGGGCGTGGCCTTCGTCACCGGCCATGCCCGTCCCGGTGGGCCCGAGCCCGACTGGCCGGCGCTGGCGCGCAGCGGGCTCACGCTCGTGGTGTACATGGGCACGCAGCGAGCAGGGCCCATCGCGCAGGCGCTGCTCGAAGGCGGCCTGCCGGCCGCGACGCCTGCGGTCATCGTGCGCAACGCCACGCTGGACGACGTCCGCCACCACGCCACCACGCTTGAGGGCCTGATGACCGGCCACGACGGGCTCCTACGCGAGGGGGAGCGCCCGGCTCCCGGTGTGCTGCTCATCGGCGAGGTGATGCGCGCGGCGGCTGCGCTGGCCGGTCGAGAGGCGACCGACGGCAGCCGCTTCCCTGCATCCGACGGCCCGCCGCCTGGCGTCGACGCGACAATGGCTGCATGCCACGCGGCCTGATCCTCTTCGCCCACGGCTCGCGCGACCCGGCTTGGGGTGCCTCGCTGCATGCGCTGGCGCGTGAGCTCGGTGCACAGGACGCGACGCTGGAGGTGCGCTGCGCCTTCCTCGAGCTGCAGGCACCCGACCTGGGAAGTGTGGTGGCAGAGCTTGCGCCGCAGGTGCAGCGCCTGTGGGTCTGCCCCGTCTTCTGGGCCGCCAACGGCCACGTGCGGCGCGACCTGCCGGCACTGCTCGACGAGGCGCGCCGCGCCCACCCAAGGCTGCAGCTCGAGCTGCTGCCTGCGCTGTCGGACCTGCCCGGCATGTTGCCGTTCCTGGCAAGGACGCTGGTGACGATGGTTCGCACGCCGGGCTGAGGCGCCGCACGCATCAGCATCGTTGCATTCCTTCGTTGGCGCGTGGGCCGGCCCTTCCTACGATGGCCGGGCCATGAACGAACTGCTGCAATGCCTGGCCACCGAGCCGGTGCCCGACCTGCTCAGGCTCTCGGGCCTGCTGGTCCTGCCAATGGTCCTGCGCCTGTCCCTCCTGCGGGTGCAGCACCACGGGCTCGGTCTCGGGGAGCCGCTGCGGCAGTTGCCGTTCTTCGATGGCATACCGTCAATCGAACCGGAGCCCGCACTGCCATGCCCACCCCGACCCGCCGCCACTGGATCACCCGCGCCGCAGCTGCTGCAGCAGCCCTGAGCACCGCCGGGCTGCACGCGTCCCTGCGGGCCGCCACCCCCGGCCGCATCGAGCTGCTCAACGTCAGCTACGACCCCACGCGCGAGTTCTATGCCGAGTTCAACAAGGTCTTTGCGGCGCACTGGAAGGCCCGCACGGGGCAGGAGGTGGTCATCAAGACTTCGCACGGCGGCTCGGGCCGCCAGGCGCGCGCGATCATCGATGGCCTGGAGGCCGACGTGGCCACGCTCGCCCTGGCTGGCGACACCGACGCGCTGCACGCCAACGGCAACTGGGTGCCCAAGGACTGGCAGAAGCGCCTGCCTCACAACAGCTCGCCCTACACCTCCACCATCGTGCTGGTGGTGCGCGCGGGCAACCCCAAGGGCATCAAGGACTGGGACGACCTCGCGCGCCCGGATGTGAAGGTGATCACCCCCAACCCCAAGACCTCGGGTGGGGCGCGCTGGAACTACCTGGCCGCCTGGGAGTTCGCGCGCCGCAAGGCCGGCGGAAGCGACGCGCGGGCGCGCGAGTTCATCACGAGGCTGTATGGCAACGTGCCGGTACTCGACACCGGGGCGCGTGGCTCGAGCGTCACCTTCGCGCAGCGCAACCAGGGCGATGTGTTCATCTCCTGGGAGAACGAGGCGCACCTGCTGGAAAAGGAGTTCGGCTCGCGGGTGGACTTCGTCTACCCCTCGCTGAGCATCCTGGCCGAGCCGGCCGTCACGATCGTCGACCGCAACGTGGACCGCCGCGGCACGCGCGCCGTGGCGCAGGCCTACCTCGATTTCCTCTACACCGAGGAGGGGCAGGACCTGGCTGGCAAGCACTTCTACCGGCCCATCTCGCCCAAGGCGCAGGCCCGGTACGCGCGCCAGTTCCCGAAGATCGAGCTCTTCACCATCGAGCAGGCCTTCGGTGGCTGGGCGCAAGCCACGCGCGCCCATTTTGCCGACGGCGCGATCTTCGACCAGATCTACACGGTGCGCTGATGCTCAGCGGGGCTCCGGTGAGTCGGAAGGCACCGGAGCCTGCAGGGCCTGGCGAACCACCTCGCGCGTGAGCGGCGGGGCGAAGGCCTGGATGAAGTCGTGCACGTAGCCGCGCAGGAAGGCTCCGCGCTTGATGGCCACGCGCGTGGTGTTGAGGGCGAAGAGGTGGCGGGCGTCCAGCGCCGCGAGCGCCGCGTCACGCGCCTCGTCGTAGCCCACGGAGGCGATGATGCCCACGCCCACGCCGAGCTCCACGTAGGTCTTGATGACGTCGGTGTCCATCGCCTCGAGCACGATGTCCACTGCCAGGCCTGCCTGCGCAAAGGCGGCGTCGATGTGGCGGCGGCCTGCGTAGCCGTGCTCGTAGGTGACGAGCGGGAACTGCGACAGGCGTTCGAGGCTGAGCGGGCGGCCCTCGGCCACCTCTCGGGCCAGCGGGTGCTCGCGCGGGGCGACGACGGCGTGCGTCCAGCGGTAGCACGGCAGCGTCACGAGCTCGGGGTAGTCGGCCAGCGCCTCGGTGGCGATGCCGATGTCGGCCTGGCCCTCGATCACCTGCTGCGCGATCTGCGTGGGCGACCCCTGCACGAGGCGGAAGGTGACGCCCGGGTGCGACTGGCGAAAGTCGCGCACGGCGGTGGGCAAGGCGTAGCGCGCCTGTGTGTGGGTGGCGGCCACCGTGAGCCGGCCCTGGTCGCGCTCGACGAAGTCCGCGCCAGCGCTGCGCAGGTTCTCGGCTTCCTGAAGGAGTCGCTCGACGATGGGCAGCATCGCCTCGCCCGGCGGGGTGAGGCCGAGCAGGCGCCGTCCGGCGCGCACGAAGAGCTCCACGCCGAGCTCCTCCTCGAGCTCGCGGATCTGTCGGCTCACGCCAGGCTGCGAGGTGTGCAATGCCTCGGCCACGAGCGTGAGGTTGAAGCCCTGGCGGACGGCTTCGCGTACCGAGCGCAGTTGCTGGAAGTTCATGGGCCGAGCAGGAAGACGGGCTTGGCGCCCGGGGAAAAGCGTATCACTGCGCCCCGGCCGCGACGAGGCCGGCCACCACCGGCGCTCCGTGTGCGGGGCTGCCGGGGCCCGGCAGCCGCTGCGCGTCGGCTAGGAAGCCCTCGACGAAGGGCGTGGCAGGGACGGCCAGCACCTCCTGTGGCGTGCCGACCTGCTCGATACGGCCCTGGTTCATCAGCACCACGCGGTCGGCGAGTTCGAGCGCCTCGTCCTGGTCGTGCGTGACGAAGAGGCTCGTCACGTGCAGCTCGTCGTGCAGCCGGCGCAGCCAGCGGCGCAGTTCCTTGCGGACCTGGGCGTCCAGCGCGCCGAAGGGCTCGTCGAGCAGCAGCACGCGCGGCTCGATGGCCAGCGCGCGTGCCAGCGCCACGCGCTGGCGTTGCCCGCCCGAGAGCTGGGCGGGCAGCCGCCGCGCCAGGCCGTCGAGCTGCACGCGCGCCAGCAGCTCGTGCACGCGGGCGCGGATGGCCGACTCGGCCAGGCGCTCGCCGCGCGGCTTCACGCGCAGCCCGAAGGCCACGTTCTCGAACACGGTGAGGTGACCGAAGAGGGCGTAGTGCTGGAACACGAAGCCCATGCGTCGCTCGCGCACGGGCACGTCCGTGAGGTCGGCGGCCTCGAAGTGCACGCGGCCGCTGTCGGCCGTCTCCAGGCCCGCCACGATGCGCAGCAGCGTCGTCTTGCCGCAGCCCGAGGGGCCGAGCAGCGCCACGAGTTCGCCCGGCTCGAGCGCCAGGCTCACGTCTCGCAGCGCCTCGAAGCTGCCGAATCGGCGCGAGACGTGTTCGATGCAAAGGCTCATGACGTCGTACTCCCTGAGCAGCTCTTGTTGTGTCTCATGTCCCGCCCGCCGCGCGGCGCTGCTGCCACTCCACCGCGCCCTTGAGCGCCAAGGTCAGCAGGGCCAGCAGGGCCAGCAGCGAGGCCACCGCGAAGGCGGCCACCGACTGGTACTCGTTGTAGAGGATCTCCACGTGCAGCGGCATCGTGTTGGTCTCGCCGCGGATGTGGCCCGAGACCACCGAGACGGCGCCGAACTCGCCCATGGCGCGCGCATTGCACAGGATGACCCCGTAGAGCAGCCCCCAGCGGATGTTGGGCAGCGTCACGCGCCAGAAGGCCTGCCAGCCGGTGGCACCGAGGGTGAGGGCGGCCTGTTCCTGCGTGCTGCCCTGCGCCTGCATGAGCGGAATGAGTTCGCGCGCCACGAAGGGGAAGGTGACGAAGATCGTGGCCAGCACGATGCCCGGCACGGCGAAGATGATCCTGACGTCATGCTGCGCGAGCCAGGGCCCGAGCCACCCCTGTGCGCCGAAGACGAGCACGTAGACGAGCCCGGCCACCACCGGCGAAACTGAGAAGGGCAGATCGATCAGGGTCGTCAGGAGCGCCTTGCCGCGGAACTCGAACTTCGCCACGGCCCAGGCCGCGCACACGCCGAAGACGAGGTTCAGCGGCACCGCGATGGCTGCGGTGATCAGCGTCAGCCGGATCGCCGACCACGCCTCGGGCTCCTGCAGCGTCTCCCAGCAGGCGGGCAGCCCCTTTCGCAGTGCCTCGGCAAAGACGGCCGCCAGCGGCAGCACGAGGAAGAGCGCCATGAAGCCCAGGGCCAGAGCAAGCAGCAGCGCCCGCACCCACGGCGGCTCGCGCGTGGCTGGTGCCAGTGGTGCGGCTGCGTTCACGGCGCGCCCCCGGTGCGCCGGCGCTGCCAGGCCTGCAGCCCGTTGATCACGGCCAGCAGCGCAAACGAGATGAGCAGCATCACGCTGGCCACCGCGGTGGCCCCCGCGTAGTCGTACTGCTCGAGCTTGCCGACGATGACAAGCGGTGCGATCTCCGAGACCATCGGCACGTTGCCGGCGATGAAGATCACCGAGCCGTACTCCCCGATGCCGCGTGCGAGCGCCATCGAAAAGCCCGTGAGGACCGCCGGCAGCAGCGTGGGCAGCACCACACGCCAGAAGGACTGCCACGGTGTCGCCCCAAGCGTGGCCGCCGCCTCCTCGAGTTCGCGCTCCATTTCCTGCAGCACCGGCTGCACCGTGCGCACGACGAGGGGCAGGCCGATGAAGACGAGCGCCACCACGATGCCCGCGGGCT
>JBMOGN010000131.1:0-9277 GCA_049318345.1 Rubrivivax sp.
GCGGCCATGTACACGCCCTCGACCCAGTCGCGCGCCTCGGTCACCAGCGGCACGGTGGTGGAGCGGCGCCCGCCGAAGATGAAGGCGTCGATGGCCACGCCCGTGGTGGAGTCCCACTGCGGATCGAGCACGGGGTTGTTGGTGGCCGCCACCGTGAAGCGGGCATTCGGGTGCGCGGCGGGCCGCGGCTTGCCGCCTTCGGCGTGGGCGCGGGCGGCCTCCGGGGTCCAGTCCCGGCCCTGCCAGTCGGTGAGGTGCGCCGGCGGCTCGTCGGTCATGCCCTCCCACCACACGTCGCCGTCATCGGTGAGCGCCACGTTGGTGAAGATCACGTCGCGCTGCAGCGAGCGCATGCAGTTCGGATTGGTCTTCAGGTTCGTGCCCGGGGCCACGCCGAAGTAGCCGGCCTCGGGGTTGATGGCGTGCAGGCGGCCCTGCGCGTCGGGCTTGATCCAGGCGATGTCGTCGCCGATGGTCGTCACCTTCCAGCCCTCGAAGCCCTCGGGCGGCACGAGCATGGCGAAGTTGGTCTTGCCGCAGGCGCTCGGGAAGGCCGCGGCCACGTGGTACTTGCGGCCCTCGGGCGAGGTCACGCCCAGGATGAGCATGTGCTCGGCCAGCCAGCCCTGCTCGTGGCCCATCTTGGAGGCGATGCGCAGCGCGAAGCACTTCTTGCCCAGCAGCGCGTTGCCGCCGTAGCCCGAGCCGTAGCTCCAGATCTCGCGCGTCTCGGGGTAGTGGACGATGTACTTGGTCTTGTTGCAGGGCCACGGCACGTCGGCCTGCCCGGGCTGCAGCGGCGCGCCCACCGTGTGCACGCAAGGCACGAAGAAGCCGTCGTCGCCCAGCACGTCCAGCGCGCCGCGGCCCATGCGCGTCATGGTGCGCATGCTCACCACCACGTAGGGGCTGTCGGTGAGCTCCACGCCGATGTGCGAGATGTGCGAGCCCAGCGGCCCCATCGAGAAGGGCACGACGTACATCGTGCGCCCGCGCATGCAGCCGCGGAACAGCGCGTCCTGGCCGGTCTGCAGCCGCGCGCGCATCTGCGCCGGGGCCTCCCAGTTGTTGGTGGGGCCGGCCTCCTCGGGATCCTCGGTGCAGATGAAGGTGCGGTCTTCCACGCGCGCCACGTCGCTCGGGTCGCTCCAGGCGAGGTAGCTGCCCGGGCGCAGGGCGGGGTTCAGCGGGCGCATGGTGCCGGCGGCCACGAGTTGCGCGCACATCGCCCGGTACTCCTCGTCGGAGCCGTCGCACCAGTGGATGGCCTCGGGCTGGGTGAGGGCGGCGATCTCGGCCACCCAGTCCAGCAGCCGGGCGTGGCGCAGGTGGGCGGGAGCGTTCAGGGGCAGGCCTGCCATCGCGGGATGATTCATGGTGGTGGGTCGTGCGGAAGTTGCGCAGATGTTTCAGGCCAACCCCCGCCACCGCCATGCGCCCACGCAGGGGCTCGCCCGAAATCTCCGGCCAGCCGACCCCCGGCAGGCGGCTCGGCGCCCCGGGGGTCCCGATTCTCCGCCCGCTGTAATCACCCTGTAACCGGGCGGCCGGGCCAGATCATGCAAATCTTGCATAGTTTAATCGGGGGCAGGCATCGCCGCGCCCGCTCGGGCGAGCCCGAAGGACGGGATGGGGTGGGTCAGAAGGCCTGAAGCACGCGCTCGACCAGCCACCACGCGCCCGCGCACAAGCCGGCGAAGGTGGCGAGGCGGGCAGCCTGCTGCTGCGCCGCCCCTCCGGCCAGCCGCCCCAGGCCCCAGCCCAGCAACCCGGCCGCCGCCGCCACGGCCAGCTGCGCCGCCTCGACCCCGAGGTTGAAGCCGGCCAGCGCCCAGAGCATGGGGCCGCTGCCCAGCGGCCACTGGGTCAGGCCCCCCAGCGCCTCGGCCAGGCCCAGCCCGTGGACCAGGGCACACAGGAACACCAGCGCAAGCCGCACCGAGGGCGCCACCGGCCGGCCGCGCCGCCGGCCCCAGGCGTCCAGGGCAGCCATGCCGACGAGGGTGGCCGCGATGGCGGGCTCCACGAGGCGCGCAGGCGGCGTCCAGCCCAGCCCCACGCAGGCCGCCAGCGTCAGCGCATGGCCCGCGGTGAAGCAGCTCAGCACCCCCACGAGCGACCGCCAGCCCCACCCCGCCGACAGCACCACCAGCAGGAACAGCAGGTGATCGGCCCCGCGCAGGACGTGGGTCGCCCCCGAGGCAGCGTACTCGGCCAGCACCGCCGCCGTGCCCGGCAGCAGGTCGTGGCTGTCCCGGGCCGGCGTGAACCGCAGCCACTGGCGCTCCTGCCCGCGGGTGATGGTCAGGTCCTG
This sequence comes from Rubrivivax sp., assembly GCA_049318345.1. GTDB lineage: Bacteria > Pseudomonadota > Gammaproteobacteria > Burkholderiales > Burkholderiaceae_C > Rubrivivax. The sequence goes on from JBMOGN010000131.1 coordinate 2,315, forward strand.
CTGGCGTTCGCCCGGGTCGGTGCCAAACAGCGAGAACCGCAGCCGCAGCGGCTGCGGGGAGGCCGGACGCTGCGCCCCCGCGCCTGCAGCCATCGGCGGCAGCGCGAAGCGCCCGAGCACGGCCAGCTGGCGGGCGGGCGACGCCGGCGCGTTGTCGGGCGGCGCCCCATCCACCATCAGCAGCTGCAGCGGCAGCGGCCCCTGCGGCCCGAGGAGCTGCACGCCGGCGGCCACCTGCGCGCGAATGGCCGCGTCATGGGCCTGCAGCTCGGCCTGCGACAGGGCCGCGTCGGCGTCGTCGTCCACGCCCTGCAGCGCCGACACCGGCACCGACAGCACCAGGAAGCCCGCCTCGGGCGTGATGTTCAGCGTGCCCTTCTGCGCCTGCATGAGGTGGGCCCACGCCGGCGCCACTCCCAGCACCAGCATGCACCCCAGCAGCAGGGCCCAGTACGCCGCGGTTCGCGGCCGCCCCCTCCCAGGCTCAGGGTTTGTGCCCATGCCCGGCGTGGCCCCCGCCGGCCTGCGCCTGCGCACCCAGGGGCCGCACCACCGCCTTGACCTCCACGTTCTCGCGCTGGCCGGCGGTTTCCACCACCAGGGTGAGCGCCACCGTGTCCCCCGGGCTCAGGGGCTTCTTCAGGTCCATGAGCATGACGTGGTAGCCGCCCGGGCGCAGCGCCACCGGCTGCCCGGCGGGGAGCTCCAGAGCGGCCACGGCGCGCATCCTCATGACCTGGCCGTCCATGGCCATCTCGTGGATTTCCACCACGCCGGCCACGGGTGACGACGCCGAGACGAGCTTGCCGCCGCGGGCCGACTGCAGCTGCATGAAGGCGCCGCTGGCCTTCTGCTGGCCGACCGTGGCACGCACCCACGGGTCCTGGACGGTGGTCTGCGCGCGGGCCGGGGCAGCGGCTGCGAGCAGGGCAGCCAGGGTCAGCAAACCGACATGCCGAAGGCCATGACGTGTGGGGCTCATGCGGGGCACTCCTGTTCTGGGGGCGGGAAATGGTCGATCGACAGACTCTATCAAAGGCACCGGGGGCCGGCTTTCAGACTTGCCTCAGGCTGTCTTCAGCCTGGATGAAGACGCCGGGACGCCAGCGCTCAGGCCAGCACCGCCAGGGTGACGCTGGCCGGGTCGAAGCAGGCGATCACGCCCTGTCCGGGCGCCAGCGCCAGCGCGGTGGCGCAGCCCTGCGGCACCACGGCCACGAGCGTGGCGTGCGCATCCGGTTGCGCGGCACCGGCCCCCCCGCCCGCAAGGGCCAGGCTGACCTGCACCTCGCCGCCGCCCGGCTCGGTGCGCAGCACGGTGGCCGGGAGTTGGTTGAGGCCCCGCGGCGCAGGCCGGGGCCGCCCCTTGGCCCGCGCGGCGGGGGCGCCCGCGGCCTGCAGGCTCACCGCCGAGGCCTTGACGAGCGCGATGGCCGCCACGCCGGGGCGCAGGCCGAGTGCGCGCCGGCTGTGGGCCGTGACGGTGGCGACCACGCACGCGCCCCCCGGCAGCGCGAGCGCCACCTGCTCGTTGACGGCACCCTCGGCTGACTCCACGGCTCGCACCGTGCACAGGAACTGGTTGCGCGCGCTCGTGCGCACATTGAGCACATCCAGCAGGGAGAACTCGCGCTCGAGGTCGAGCGAGTCGTCATCCAGCCGGGCCAGGAAGCGGCGGTGCACGGCCTCGATCTGCGCATAGCGCTGCACCAGGCGCAGCCCGCGCGGGGTCAGGCGCGTGGAGCCGCCGCCGCGGCCGCCCGTGGTGCGCGCCACCAGCGGCTCGCCCGCCCGCTTGTTCATCGTGTTCACGGCGTCCCAGGCGGCCTTGTAGCTCATGCCGAAGGCACGCGCGGCCTGCGTGATCGAGCCGTGCTCGTGCACCGCGCGCAGCAGCGCCATGCGCCCGGGGCCGCCGAGGCTGGCACCACGCGCGGTCACCCACAGCAGGCCGTCCAGGCCCAGGCCCGGGCCAGTCTGGTCCTGGGCCGGCCGGCTGCTCATGCCGCCTGTTCCTGCGCCACGACGCGCCCCGCGCGCAGCGTCACCACCTCGTCGGCCAGGGCGCGCACGTCCTGCTCGTCGTGCGTGATGAGCAGCATCGGCAGCGCCAGCCGCGCCTGCAGGGCGCGCAGCTCCTCGCGCAGCGCCGCGCGCAGCTCGGCGTCCAGGGCGGCGAAGGGCTCGTCCAGCAGCAGCGCCGCGGGCTCGCGCACGAGAGCCCGGGCCAGCGCCGTGCGCTGGCGCTGGCCGCCGGAGAGCTGGTGCGGGCGCAGCCCGGCCACGGCCTGCAGCCCGAAGGTCTCCAGCCAGTGCTGCACCCCGTCGGCGGCGGGCGCGCGCGGTGCGGCCGCAGGCGGGTTGAGCCAGCCCCGGTGACGCGCGAAGGCCACGTTCTGCCGCACCGTCAGGTGCGGGAAGAGCGCGTAGTCCTGGAACACGCACCCCAGCGCGCGCGCCTGCGGCCCGAGGTTCACGCCCTTGTCCAGGTCGAGCAGGGTGCGGCCACCCAGGCGCACGTGCCCGGCGTCGGGACGCTCCACACCGGCCAGCGCCAGCAGCGTCTGGGTCTTGCCCGCGCCCGAGGGCCCCACCAGCGCGAGCCGAGGCGCGGCGCTGCGCACCCGCACGTCCAGCTCGAAGCGGGCGTCTGCCCCGGCGCCGCCCCCGGCCAGGCGGCGCCGCAGCGCGAAGTCCCACACGGGCAGCGGCTCAGCGTGCACGGGCGCGCCCTGCGAAGGTGCCAGGGGTCAGGCGGCCGGCGGCCAGCAGCACGGCCACGCAGGTCAGCGAGGTCAGCGCCACGAGAAAGGCCGCCACGTCGTCCTGCCCGGCCTGCGCCGCCTCGTACACGGCGATGGACAGCGTCTGCGTCTGCCCCGGGATGCTGCCGGCCACCATGAGCGTGGCGCCGAACTCACCCAGGGCGCGGGCGAAGGCGAGCAGCAGGCCCGCGGCGATGCCGCGCGCGGCCAGCGGCAGCCCGACGCGGAAGAACACCGCGAAGGCCCCCAGCCCGAGCGTGCGGGCAGCCGCCTCCAGCTGCGGATCGACCATCTCGAAGGCGGTGCGCGCGGACTTGAAGACCAGCGGGAAGGACACCACCGAGGCCGCGAGCACGGCCGCCTGCCAGGTGAAGACCAGGCGGATGCCGAACTGCGCCTGCAGCCAGCCTCCGAGCGGCCCCTGGGTGCCGATGAGCACGAGCAGGTAGTAGCCCAGCACGGTGGGCGGCAGCACCATCGGCAGCGTGAGCAGCGCGTCGGCCAGATCGCGCCCGGGCAGGCGCGAGCGGGCGAGCAGCCAGCCCGCGCCCACGCCGAGCACGCCGTTGATCGCCGTCGCGCAGCCCGCCACCTTCAGTGACAGCAGCAGCGGCACCCAGGCTTCCTGCATGCGGGGGCTCCCGGGGACGGGCGGCGTCAGGCCCGGCCGAAGCCGCGCGCGACGAGCACACCCTGCGCGGCGGGGTCGACGAGGAAGTCCACGAAGGCGCGTGCCCGCGCCGGGTGCGCGCTGGCTGCCAGCACCGCCGCGGGGTAGGCGACCGGGCTCGCGGTGGGCACCTGCGTGACCACGCGCACACGCCCGGGCACAAGCGCGGCGTCGGTGGCGTAGACGAAGCCGGCATCGACCTCGCCGCGCGCCACGTAGTCCAGGGCCTGGCGCACGGAGGCCGTGCGCACCACCCGGGCCTGCACGGCCGGCCACAGGCCCGCGGCCTGCAGCGCCTGCTGCGCGTGGCGACCGGCCGGCACGCTGGCGGGCAGGCCCAGCGCGATGCGCTGCACGCGCGGGTCGGCCAGGTCGGCCAGCGCCTTCACAACCGGTGCGGTGCCCGGGCCCTGGACAGCCGGCACCACGAGCACGAGACGGTTCGTGGCGAACACGCGCGGCGCGCCTTCGGCCAGCAGCCCGCGCTCTCGCGCCTGGGCCAGGGTCTCGAGGTCGGCGCTGGCCAGCACGTCCAGCGGCGCCCCGCGCGCGGCCTGCTGCAGCAGCGCCCCCGATGCGCCGAAGCTCAACCGCACCCGCACGGCCGAGCGCGATGCCTCGGCCGCCTCGAAGAGCGCGACGATGTCCGGCATCGCCTGCGTCAGGCTCGAAGCCGCCCCCACCGTGAGGGTGACGCGGCCCCCGGCGGCCCGCGCCCACCCGTGCGGCGTGGCGGCAAGCGCCCCCAGCAGGTGGCGCCGGCGCAAGCCGGCCGGCGCCGGGTGGGGCAGGCGATCGGAAGCAGGCATCGGGAAGATGTCGTCGTCGGGAACTGGAGGCAGGATGGGTGCTGCGCCAAGCGTTATGTTCAAGTGTATATAACGATGGGCCAGCCGTACCGGGTGAGGTCTCGTGAGCGGCCGCGGCCTCAGCCCGCGGTGGGGTAGTCGGTGTAGCCCTGCGGGCCGCCGCCGTAGAACGTGGCGCGGTCGGCCACCACCCAGGGCAGCTCCTCGCGCAGGCGCCGGGCCAGGTCGGGGTTGCCGATGAAGGGCTTGCCGAAGGCCACGAGGTCGGCGCGGCCGCTGGCCAGCGCGTCCACCGCCAGGCGGCGGTCGTAGCCGTTGTTCACCATCCAGGCGCCCGGCCCGAAGGCGGCACGCAACGCGTCGTAGTCGAAGGGCGCGATGTCGCGCGCGCCGCCCGTCTGGCCCTCGATGACATGCAGGTAGGCCAGGCCCAGCGGCGCGATGCGCTGCACGGCCCGGCCGTACAGGGCCTGCGGGTCGCTGTCCTGGCCGGCATCGTTGCCCGGGTTCACCGGAGACAGCCGCACGCCCGTGCGGCCCGGCCCGACGGCCGCGGCCACGGCCTGCACCACCTCGGCGAAGAGCCGCGTGCGGTTGTCGATGCTGCCGCCCCACTCGTCGGTGCGGTCGTTGATGCTGTCGCGCAGGAACTGGTCTATGAGGTAGCCGTTGGCCGCGTGCACCTCCACGCCGTCGAAGCCGGCGTCCATCGCGCAGCGCGCGGCGTGGGCGTAGGCCGCCACGACGCCGGGCAGCTCGTCGGCGCGCAGCGCGCGCGGCGCCGAGCACGGCACGAAGGCGCCGCGCACCCAGGTCTTGCTCTGCGCGGCGCGGGCGGTGGAGGACACCGGCGGCGCGCCGCCGGGCTGCACGTCCACGTGCGAGATGCGGCCCACGTGCCACAGCTGGCACACGATGCGCCCGCCGCGCGCGTGCACGGCAGCGGTCACGCCCTTCCAGCCCGCCACCTGCTCGGGGCTGTGCACGCCCGGGGTGTCGCCGTAGCCCTGGCCTTCGGGGCACACCTGCGTGGCCTCGCTGATGATGAGGCCGGCCCCCTGGGCCGGGTCGGCGCGCTGCGCGTAGTACTCGGCCATGAGCGCGTTGGGCACGCAGCCGGCGGCGCGGTTGCGTGTGAGCGGGGCCATCACGATGCGGGTGGCGACCTCGATGTCGCCCACGCGCATGGCGTCGAAGAGGGTGGCGCGCGGCGGCGCGGCGGCCGGGGTGTGGGTGTGCATGTCGGCAAGCTTAGCCGCTGGCCGCGAGGAACCCCGGCTCGCCGCAGGCCGCCAGCAGCGCCTGCTGGATGCGTTCCTCCCAGCCCGAGAAGGCCGAGACGGGGCCGGTGTAGCGGTCCGGATCGTCGGAGTGCCCGCCCACGGCGTAGATCAGGCCGTTGCCACTGGCCGGGTCGACGATGAAGCCCGACAGCAGCCCCCAGGCGAAGCCCAGGTGCCCCACCCCGGAGAAGCGCCCCTGCGCCCCGCCCACGCGGTCGCCCCAGCCGGGCTGAGCCGGGGCGCGCGAGCGCGCGCCGAAGCGCTGCACGCCCAGCCCCCACTCCAGGAAGAGGCCATGGTGCGGGTCGCCGTTGGCGCCGCCCTCGCCCTCGTTGCCCTGCCCGCCCTCCTCGTACAGCCACTGGCGCTGCAAGAGCAGCTCGACGCTGCCCGGCTGCAGCACGCGCACGCCGTCCAGCTCGCCCTGGCCCAGGAGCATGCGCATGAGCCGCGCAAGCCCGGGCACGCTCACGCGAAGCGCCCCCTGCGGCCCGAAGACGCCGGCGTTCGAACCCACGACGTAGTTGTCCAGGCGGAGCACGGCGGGCGTGCGCACGCCGCTGCGCTCCGGGCCCTGCGCCAGCCAAGGGTCGCCGGGGCGGCCGCCGGGCAGCGCCAGGCCGCCTCTGTACAGCGTGGCCAGGTCGGCAGCGTCCTGCGGCTCGAGGTCGGTGGCGGGGTGGAAGCCGCCGCGGATGCCCAGCGGTTGCAGCAGCGCCCGGCGCACGTACAGGTCGAAGCGCTGGCCCGTCAGCCGCTCGACCATCGTGCCGAGCACCACCTGGTTGATGTTGGCGTACTGGAACCAGCGCGCCGCGGGCGAGCGCCGCGGCTCGGGGGCCCACCACGCCGGCTCGCGCGTGAGCGCATCGGCCAGCGTCTGCCCGACCTGGAAGGCGAGCAGGTCGCCGGGGTCGCGCAGCGAGGAGGTGTGGCTCATCAGCATGCGTGCGGTGACGGGCTCGCCCGGATGGGCGGGGTGGCGCAGCGCAAAGCCGAGCACCTCGCCCGCATCGGCGTCCAGGTCGAGCCGGCCGGCCTCCACCTGCTGCAGCACGGCCAGCGCCGTGACCAGCTTGGACACCGAGGCGATGCGGTACAGCGTGCGGCCGTCGGCCGGCCAGCCGTGCTCGATGCTGCGCAGGCCGAAGTGCCCTTCGTAGACCACCTCGCCCGCGCGCAGCGCCAGCGCCGACAGGCTGGCCAGCGGGCGCTGCGGGTCCTCGACGACGGCGCGCAGGGCGGCATCGACCTGTGCGGGCTCGATGGGGGCAGGAGGTGGAGTCGGGTCCATGGCCGGGGCGGGGCGAAGGGGGCGCCGGCAGTGTAGGCCGGGGGCCGGCCGCCGCGCCCGGCCGGCTCGCCTACAGTCGGGGCATGCTCGCCTACCGCCACGCCTTCCATGCCGGCAACCACGGCGACGTGCTCAAGCACCT
>JBMOGN010000132.1:0-9277 GCA_049318345.1 Rubrivivax sp.
CGGCTGACCCCGGGCGCGGGCGCCTACCCGCAGCTCGCCGGCGTGCGCCTGCGCATCGAGGGCGGGCAGCTGCAGGAAGCGCGCGTCGGCGGCGCGCCCATCGACCCGGCGCGCACCTACCGCGTGGCGATGACACACTTCACCGCCACCGGGGGCGACGGCTACCCGCGCCTGGTCGACCACCCGGGCTACGTCAACACCGGCTTCGTCGATGCCGACGTGCTGCGCGGCTACATCACGGCAAAGAGCCCGATCCGCGCCGAGGATGTCGCCCCCGGCGACGCGGTGACGCGCCGCTGACATGGGCGGCCGCTACACCCTTGCGCGCACCGGCCTGGCTGGCCTGGCCGGGCTGGGCGCGTGGCTCCTGGCCGCGTGCTCGGCGCTCCCGCCGGCCGCGCCGCAGCAGCCCGTCACGGTGCGCCTGATCGCATTCAACGACTTCCACGGCAACCTGGAGTCGCGAGGGCTCACGCTGCCCTGGCCCGACCCGGCCGACCCGAAGAAGGTGGCGCGGCTGGCCGCCGGCGGCGCCGCGCCGCTGGCCGGGCTGGTGCAGGCGCTGCGCGCCGGGGCCACGCACCACCTGACGATCAGCAGCGGCGACATGATCGGCGGCACGCCGCTGGTGTCGGCGCTGTTCCGCCACGAGAGCACGGTGGACATCGCCAACCGCATCGGCGTGGACCTCGCCGTGCCCGGCAACCACGAGTTCGACGCCGGGCGGCAGGAACTGCTGCGCGTCATGGGCGGGGGCTGTGTCGCCGAGGCGCCGGGCTCGGCGACGGCCTCCTGCGCACTCGGGCCCCACGGCGGCGCGCGCTTCCCGCACTTCGCCGCCAACGTGCACCTGGAGGGCGGCGGCACCCTGTTCCCGCCCTCGGTGGTGCGCGAATTCGGCGGCATACGCGTGGCCTTCATCGGTGCGGTCACGCGCGGCACGCCGGCCATCGTCGTGCCCTCGGGCGTGGCGGGCCTGCGCTTCAGCGACGAGGCACAGGCCCTCAACGCCGAGGCCGCGCGGCTGAAGGCGCAGGGCATCGAGGCCATGGTGGCGGTGATCCACGAGGGCGGGGACACCGGCACGCCGGGCCTGCCCCTGGAGTGGAACGACGCGGGCTGCCCGAACCCGCGCGGGAGCATCTTCGACATCGTGCGGCGCCTGAGCCCGGACATCGACCTCGTGTTCTCGGCCCACACGCACCAGGGCTACCGCTGCGTGATCGACGGGCGCGCGGTGATGCAGGCCACCGCGCTCGGCCGCGGGGTAAGCGTGGCCGACATCGTGCTGGACCCGCGCACGCGCGACATCGACCGCGCGCGCACCACGCACCGCAACCTGCCCGTGCTCAACGAGGCGAGCGACGCACGCCTGCGTGAGGCCATCATCGCCTCGGAGCCCGCGCCCTGGGGCGAGGCGCTGCGCGCGGCTGCGCCCGACGCCGCGGTGGCCGCACGCGTGCAGCAGTGGGCGCAGGCCGCCGCGCCGCTGGCGCAGCGGCCCTACGGCCGCATCACCGGTGCCTTCGACCGTCTTTCGCACACCGACGCAAGTGCGGGCCGGCTGGTGGCCGACGCGCAGTGGGAAGCCACGCGCGCGCCCGAGCGCGGCGGCGCACAGTTCGCCTTCATGAACCCCGGCGGCGTGCGCACCGACCTGCGCTGCCCGGCTGCACCGCCCTGCGAGGTGAGCTATGCCGAGGTCTTCGCCATGCAGCCCTTCGGCAACACGCTGGTGGTGATGACGCTCAGCGGCGCGGAGTTGCTCGCGCTGCTCGAGGACCAGCAGCGCCCGGGGCAGGCCACGCCGTACTTCCTCATCCCCTCGGCCTCGCTCACCTACGAATGGCACGCGCGCGCGGCGCACGGCCAGCGCGTGCGCGAGCTGCGCGTGGACGGCCAACCGGTGCAGCCGCAGCGAAGCTATCGCTTCGCGGTGAACAACTTCCTGGCCGAGGGCGGCGACCGCATGACCGGGCTGCGGCAGGGGCGCGAGCGCGTGGGCGGCATGCTCGACGTGGAGGCCCTGGGCGCCTACCTGCTCGCGCAGCCGCGTGGCCCGGAGCGGCGAGCGCGCGTCACGCTGGTGGACTGATCAGTTCCCGATCCCGTACCAGCCCAGGCCCAGGCCCAGGCTCGTGGCAGCGCCCGCCTGACGGGTCGCTGTGACGTCCAGGCCGAGCCGCTCGGGCACGAGCCACGCACGAGCGCCCAGCGTCCACTGGGCGGCGCCGAACACCTCGCGTCGGCTGAAGGCACGAACCTCGCCGAACAGCAGCGCGCGCGGCTGCGGGGTCCAGGCCAGCGCGAGTTGCGCCAGCGCGGCCCGGCTGGCGGCCTGGCCAGCCTGACGGCTGCTGACCACGCCCAGGTTGGCGTGCCAGGCGAGCGTCGGGGTCGGCTGCAGGCTGAGCAGCGCCAGGGCCGAGTGGCTCTCGCCCTGCCAGCCCCCAAGCGGGCCGCGCTCCTGCCCGGCAGACAGCTTCAGCCCGAAGGCCGCCTCGCCGACGGGGGTGGCGAAGCGGGCTGCCGCAGGCGCCCACTTCAACCCGATGCCCCGCTCGGCCCGCACCACGGTGCCGGGGCGCCACTGCACGGCCTCCAGACCCAGCTCCAGGTCACCCGGCAGCCCGCATGCGGGTGCGGCGGTGAGTGAGCGCTCGCCTGACTGCCGATCGTGCCAGGCCTCGAGCTGGCAGGTACCGGCTTCGGCGGTGGTCGCGTCGTCGGTGGTCAGGGGCCGGCCGGCGCCGGCATCGCCGGCCCACAGCAGCGGCAGGAGCAGGGAACAGGATCGAAGGAGTCTCATGGGCGGGATTGTGCAGGGCCGGCCAGCGGGCGCTGCAGGGTCGCCACGGCGGCACCCAGGGCCAGCAGGGCGGCCGAGACCGCCAGGCCCGCGCGCAGCCCGCCCGCGCCGTCGGCCAGCCCGCCCACCAGGCTCGGGCCGACGATCTGCCCGGCGGCAAAGACGATGGTGAAGGCGCTGATGCCCGCCGACCAGTCGCCCTGGGGCAGGTTGTGGCGCACGATGGCGGTGGTGGAGGCCACCACCGACAGGAACACCGCGCCGAAGAGGGCGCCCGAGGCGAAGGCCGCCAGCGGGTGGCTCACGAGCACGGGCAGCACGGTGGCCAGCGCCAGCAGCGCATTGAGCAGCGCCAGCGCCCCGCCGCCGCGTGCGCGCTGCAGCAACCCGGCCCACAGCCACGGCGAGGCCATCACGCCCAGGCCGAGCAGCGCGTAGAAGGCGGCGATGACGCCCGCGGCCATGCCCTGCTCGCGCAGCAGCGTGACGATGAAGGTCATGTAGCCGATGTAGCCCAGGCCGAAGCAGCAGTAGCCCGCCAGCGCGGCGGCCAGGGGCCGCGCATCCAGGCGCCCGGCACGCGAGGGCGGCGGTGCGGGCGGCAGCGGCCAGCGCGCCAGGCGGTGCGCCATCGGCCAGGCCGCCAGCGCCGCCAGCAGCGCCAGGCCAAGCCAGCCGGCCTGCCAGCCCGCCAGGCCGCTGCCCGCCGCCAGGCCGTCGACCAGCGGTGGCAGCAGCGCCGCGCAGGCCACGATGCCCAGGCCCGTGCCGCCGTAGTACAGGCCCAGCACCAGGCCGCTGGACACGCGCGACTCCACACCGGGCTGCGCCGACAGCCGCGCGGCCAGCAGCCCGCCGCTGACGAACACCGCCGCGCTGGCCACGCCGGTGGCCAGCCGCCACAGCGCCAGCAGCGCGTCCTCGCGCGTGAAGGCGTGCAGCGCGAGCAGTGCCGCGGCCAGCAGGCTGCCGCCCACCAGCGCCTGCTGCGCGGCCAGCGCGCCGCGCCGGCGCAGCCACCCGGGCATGGCCAGCGCCCCGAGGAGGTAGCCCGCCGCGTTGAGCGTGTTCAAGGCGCCGGCGGTGAAGTAGCTCCAGCCGAGTTCCTCGCGCATGGGCGGCAGCAGCAGCGCGTAGGAAAAGCGTGCCAGCCCGAGGGAGACGGCCGCCCCCAGCGCCAGCGCCAGCGCGGTGAGGATCGTCTGCCGGGCGATGGGCTGCATGAAGCGCGAGCCTAACGCAGCCCCTGTGCCGTCAATGCGTGGCCCGGTGCGGGCCCTGTGGCATGCTGGACGCTGCCCATGACGCTGCCCCAGGAACTCATCCGGCTCAAGCGCGACGGCGCTGCGCTGCACGCCGAGCAGATCCAGGCCTTCGTGCGGGGCCTCGTGGACGGCAGCTTCGGCGACGCGCAGGCCGGCGCGATGGCCATGGCCATCGTGCTGCGCGGCATGGACACCGCCGAGACGGCCGCCCTCACCGCGGCGATGACCCACAGCGGTGAGGTGCTGGACTGGCGCGGCGCGGCGCTGCACGGCCCGGTGCTCGACAAGCACTCCACCGGCGGCGTGGGCGACAAGGTCAGCCTGATGCTCGCGCCGATGCTGGCGGCCTGCGGCGCGGTGGTGCCGATGATCAGCGGGCGCGGCCTGGGCCACACCGGCGGCACGCTGGACAAGCTCGAGGCCCTTGCCGGCTACGACACCACCCCGCCGCACGAGCGGCTGCTGGGCGCGCTGCGCGCGGCCGGCTGCGCCATCGTCGGCGCAAGCCCGCAGCTGGCGCCGGCCGACCGTCGCCTGTACGCCATCCGCGACCTCACCGCCACCGTGGAGAGCATCCCGCTCATCACCGCCAGCATCCTGAGCAAGAAGCTCGCCGCCGGGCTGCAGGGCCTGGTGATGGACGTGAAGGTGGGCAACGGTGCGGTCACGCCTTCGCGCGAGCAGGCGCGCGCCCTGGCCGCCAGCCTCGTGCGCGTGGCCCGCGCCGCCGGGCTGCCCACGGTGGCGCTTATCACCGACATGAACCAGGTGCTCGGCTCCACCGCGGGCAACGCCCTGGAAGTGGCCGAGGCGCTGGCCTTTCTCACTGGGGACTGGCCGCATGCCGGCGCCGGCAGCGAGCGCTGGGGCCACGGCAGCCCGGCGCGCGACGCGCGGCTGCTGGCGCTCACGCTCGCGCTGGCCGGCCAGGTGCTGCACCTGGGCGGGCTCGCCGACTCCGTGGAGGACGGGCGCTCGCGCGCGGCGCGTACCCTGGCCGACGGCTCGGCGGCCGAGCGCTTCGCCCGCATGGTCGCGGGCCTGGGCGGGCCGGCCGATGTGCTGCGCGCCAGCGGCCTGCCGCAAGCGCCCGTGGTGCGCGAGCTGCGTGCCGCGCGCGACGGGGTGCTCACGGCGGTGGACACCCGCGCGCTCGGGCTGGCGGTGGTGGAACTCGGCGGCGGGCGCCGCCGTGCCGGGCAGGCAGTGGACCCGCGCGTGGGGCTGGCGGGGGTGTGCCCGCTTGGCAGCCCGGTGCAGGCGGGGCAGCCGCTGGCCTGGGTGCACGCGGCCGACGAGGCGCAGGCCGGGCGCGCGCTGCAGGCTCTCGGCCCGGCCTTCACGGTGAGCGAAGAGGGCCGCAGCGACTGCGCGCCAGCACCAGCCGCCGAGGACGTGGTGCTGGAGCGCCTGGACGGGCTGGGCTGAGCAGGCTCGGGGCCGGCGGGGGCAGGCCGGTGTCAGGCGGGAATCGTCCTTGCGGGCGTCACAGGGTTCGCAGGAACTCCAGCAGCTGGCGCTGCGGCTCGGCCTTCAGCGCCTTGTAGCGGTCACGCGAGACGGCGGCTTCGCCGTCGTGCGCCTCGATGGCCTGCGCGATGGTCTTCGCGCGGCCGTCGTGCAGCAGCGCCGGGCGCGCGCGCAGGCCCCACAGCGGGGCGGTGCGCATCTCGCGCATGCCGGCAGGCCCCTGTTCGATGCCGTCGCCCAGGCGGCCCATGTCGTGCAGCAGCAGGTCCGAGTACAGCGCCACGGTCTGGTTCGACAGCGCCGGCACCGCGTGCGGGCCGGTGGCCATCGTCGGCTGGTGGCAGGCGGCGCACCCCGCCTGCTCGAACACGCGCGCGCCGGCCAGTGAGGCCGCCGTGGCGCGCAGCGTGGGCAGCGGCGCCAGCAGCCGCATGAAGTCCGCGGCGCGGTCGATGTCGGACTTGCCCGTGGCCGGGTCGACCGCGTCCTCGATATCGGGCACCCGGTCGAAGCGCGCGAGCAGGTCGGCGCGGCCGTTGGGCGCGTTCTCTTTCGGAAAGAGCCGGTTGGTGACGCCCATCTCGTTGACGTAGGCGTCCCCGGAGAAGGCCAGCAGCGTGGCCTGCTGCGCCTTCCAGCCGAAGCGCCCCACACGCACCTTCCCCGAGACGGGGTCGGTGACCATCGCGGCGCGGCCCTTCACGCCGTCGGGCTTGCTGCGCTGCGCGTTCATCAGGATCGCGTCGTCGGAGATGGCCTCGATCAGGCCGGCGCCGAAGAGCGGCGTCGTCACGCGCTGCGCGACGACGGTGGCCGCCGCGGGCACGAACTCGCGCGCCGCGGGGTCGATGGCGCGCGCCTGCAGCAGCGAGCCGCCTTGCGCCTCCATCGGGTCGAAGCGGCCGTTGACCATCCGCCCGAAGCGCGTAACGGTGCGCTCGCTGGCGCCGCCCACGCCACCGGCCTTGTGGCAGGCCCCGCAGGAGGCGTCGTTGAAGATGGGCCCGAGCCCGCCCGCGGGCGTCTCCACGGCGACGAACTCCTCGCGCCCGGCAACGAAGGCCGCCAGACTCGCGGCGTCCAGGCCGGCCAGGGCAGCCTGCCCGGGGAAGGCCAGGCCGGGTGCGCCCGGCGCGCCGGGCGGCGGCAGCGCCTTGGGCCGCTTGACGACCGGGGAGCCGCCGAGCTGAGCCAGCGCGCCCCCGGCAGCCACCATCGCTGCGAGGCTCACCCACACCACCTGGACCTTCAGGCGAGGCTTGAGGGGCGAGGACTTGACGGACATGGTGCAGCGCTCCGGGGGTGGGGAGCGCGAGCATCGCCGCCGGCCTTCGAGGAATTGTTTCTGCGCCTTTGCACAGCCCTCATTGAGGGGGGGTGCGTGACTTCGTTCACGCACGCACGCAAGCGGCGATGGCGCTGCGCGCGCCGCCGCCGGACCCGGCGCCTCAGCGCTCGCCCTTGCGGTAGGGCTTCATCAGCGCCTGCGGGTACGCCGCGCGGCGCGCCACGAGCACCAGCGCGACGATGGCCATCGCGTAGGGAAGCATGAGATAGACCTGGTAGGGCAGCTCCACGCCGAAGGCCGCGCCACCGGACTGCTGCAGGCGCAGCTGCCAGGCGTCGAAGAAGGCGAAGATGAGCGCGCCGGCCAGCGCCTTGCCCGGCCGCCACGAGGCGAAGACCACCAGCGCCACGCACACCCAGCCGCGGCCGTTGACCATGTTGAAGTAGAAGGCGTTGAAAGCCGCCAGGGTGAGGAAGGCGCCGGCCACGCCCATGAGCGCGGAGCCCGCACAGACCGCGCCGATGCGCAGGCCCGCCACGTTCAGCCCCTGGCCTTCGGCGGCCGCCGGGTTCTCGCCGACCATGCGCACGGCCAGCCCGAGCGGCGTGCGCATCAGCACCCAGCCCACCACGGGCACGAGCACCAGCGCCAGCAGCGTCAGCGGCGTCTGCGTGTCCAGCACCGGGATGGGCAGGCCCTCCATGGGTGCGAAGGTCTTCACGGTGGGCGGGCTGTCGACCTTGGGAAAGCTCACCCGGTAGGCGTAGCTCGACAGGCTCGTGGCCAGCAGCGTGATGCCCAGGCCCGAGACGTGCTGCGACAGCGACAGCGTGACCGTGAGGAAGCCGTGCAGCAGCCCGCAGGCCGCGCCCGCGGCCGCCGCCACGAGCACCCCCGTCCACAGCCCCGCGCCCTGGTAGACGGCCAGCCAGCCGGCGAAGGCCCCGGCCACCATGATCCCTTCGATGCCCAGGTTGAGCACGCCGGCGCGCTCGCACAGCAGCACGCCGAGCGTGCCCAGGATGAGCGGCGTGGCGATGCGCAGCACCGCCGCCCAGAAGGGCGCCGACAGCAGCAGCTCCAGCGTCTCGTTCATCGGCGGATGCGGTACTGCGTGAGCATCGTGGCCACGAGCATGGCGATGAGCGCCACGGCGACGATGACGTCGGCGATGAAGGTGGGCACGTTCACGGCGCGGCTCATGCTGTCCGCGCCCACGAGCATGCCGGCGACGAACACCGCGGCCACCACCACCGCCAGCGGATGGAGCATGGCCAGCATCGCGATGACGATGCCGCTGTAGCCGTAGCCCGGGCTCATGTCCAGCGTCACGTAGCCGGTGCGCCCGGCGACCTCGATGGCGCCGGCCACGCCGGCCAGCGCCCCGGACAGCAGCGCCACCTTCACGGTCACCCAGCCCACGGGCATGCCGGCGAAGGCCGCCGCACGCGGGCCGGAGCCCACAGCCCGGATCTCGAAGCCGGTGGTGGTGAAGCGCAGCAGCGCCCACACGCCCAGGCTCAGCGCCAGCGCGACCAGCAGCCCCGTGTGCACGCGGCTGCGCTCGAGCAGCTTGTCCAGCTGCAGCGCGTCCTGCAGCGCCACGCTCTGCGGCCAGCCCATGGCGGTGGGGTCTTTCATCGGACCGTCGAGCATCGCCGAGACGACGAGCAGGACGATGAAGTTCAGCAGCAGCGTGGTCACCACCTCGTCCACGCCCAGGCGCGACTTCATCAGCGCCGGCCCGAGCAGCAGCGCCGCGCCGGCGGCCATCGAGGCCGCCAGCATGAGCGGCAGCAGCAGGAGCGCGGGCCACTCCAGCCCCGTGCCGCCGTGCAGCCCGCCCACCGCCACGGCGGCCAGCGCCCCGGCGTACAGCTGCCCCTCCGCACCGATGTTGTAGAGCTGCGCGCGGAAGGCCACCGCGGCAGCCAGCCCGGTGAGGATGAGCGGCGTGGCGCGCGTGAGCGTCTCGGTCAGCGCGAAGCGCGAACCGAAGCCGCCTTCGAGCAGCAGCACCCAGGCCCGGCCCACCGGCGCGCCGGCCCAGGCCACGAGCGCGGAGGCCAAGAGCAGCGTGCAGGCGATGGCCCCCAGCGTGGCCAGCGCCAGCAGCAGCCGCGGGGTCGAGGTGCGCCGTTCAAGGCGCAAGGGCAGGCTCCGGAAGGGACGGGGCGGCAGCCGTGGCGGGGGCGCCACCGGCCATCGCCAGCCCGATGGAGGCCAGCGTCCATTGCGCAACCGGCCGCGCCTCGGTCAGCCGGCCGTGGTGCATGACGGCGATGCGGTCGGCCAGCGCGAAGATCTCGTCCAGGTCCTCGCTGACCAGCAGCACCGCGCTGCCGCTGGCGCAGGCGTTCAGCAGCTGCTGGTGCACATAGGCCACCGCCCCCACATCCAGGCCCCAGGTGGGCTGGTTGGCGACGATGAGCGCCGGGACGCGGC
>JBMOGN010000133.1:0-9196 GCA_049318345.1 Rubrivivax sp.
GGCCTGCTGCACATGGAGATCGTGCAGGAGCGCCTGGAGCGCGAGTTCGACCAGGACCTCATCACCACCGCCCCGAGCGTCATCTACCAGGTGGAGGTGGGCGACGGCGAGGTGATCGAGGTGGAGAACCCGAGCAAGATGCCTGAGGCCGGGCGCATCCGGGAGATCCGCGAGCCCATCGTCACGGTGCACCTGTACATGCCGCAGGACTACGTGGGGCCGGTGATGACGCTGGCCAACCAGAAGCGCGGCGTGCAGATCAACATGGCCTACCACGGCCGCCAGGTGATGCTCACCTACGAGCTGCCGCTGGCGGAGATCGTGCTGGACTTCTTCGACAAGTTGAAGTCCGTCTCGCGCGGCTATGCCTCGATGGACTACGAATTCAAGGAGTACCGCGCGGCCGACGTGGTGAAGGTGGACATGCTGATCAACAGCGACCGCATTGACGCCCTGTCGGTCATCGTCCATAAAAGCCAGTCCGCACCGCGCGGACGCCAGATCGCCGCCAAGATGCGCGAGATCATCCCGCGCCAGATGTACGATGTGGCGATCCAGGCAGCCATCGGCGCGAACATCATCGCGCGCGAGAACATCAAGGCGCTGCGCAAGAACGTGCTGGCCAAGTGCTACGGCGGCGACATCACGCGCAAGCGCAAGCTGCTGGAAAAGCAGAAGGCAGGCAAGAAGCGCATGAAGCAGATCGGTTCGGTCGAGGTTCCGCAGGAGGCGTTCCTGGCCATCCTGCAGGTTGAGGATTGAGATGGGTGCACTGACAGCCGCCCTGCTGGGAGCGCTCGTGGTCTACGGCGCGGGCTGGTTCACGGGCTTTTGGATCGGCAACTTCTCGCTGCTGCTGTTCATCCTCACGCTGGTGACCTTCGGCTATTGGCTGGCCGAGCGGCTGCATTTCCGGCCGGCGCGGCTGGCCGCGGCCGCCGAGCTCGAGCGCCAGCACGCGCAGCGCCTGCAGCAGCTGCAGGAAAAGGGCATCTCCAAGGTCGACGGCGACGTCGCACAGGCGCGCGACAAGCTGCTCATGGAGCCGTGGTGGACGGAGTGGACGGCCGGGCTCTTCCCGGTGATCGCCATCGTCTTCCTGGCCCGCTCCTTCCTGGCCGAGCCCTTCAAGATCCCCTCCGGCTCGATGGTGCCCACGCTGCTGGTGGGCGACCTCATCCTCGTCAACAAGTTCACCTACGGCATCCGGCTGCCGGTGCTCAACCGCAAGATCATCCCGAACAACGACCCCCAGCGCGGGGACGTGGTGGTCTTCCGCTACCCGCCCGACCCGCGCATGGACTACATCAAGCGCGTGGTGGGCCTGCCCGGCGACGAGGTCACCTATCACAACCAGAAGCTCAGCATCAACGGCCAGCCCGTGGCGCTGAAGGCCCTGGGCGAGTTCTACGACGAGGACGGCATGCGCTACTCGCCGCAGTTCGGCGAGCAGCTCGGCAGCGTCGAGCATCGCATCCTGGTCGACCCCCGGCGCTCGTCGTTCATCCGGGGTGGCGAGACCGGGTTTCCCTTCGCCGAGAACTGCCGCTACACCGCCGAGGGCGTGAGCTGCAAGGTGCCGCCCGGCCACTACTTCGTGATGGGCGACAACCGCGACAATTCCATGGATTCCCGCTACTGGGGCTTCGTGCCGGACGAGAACCTCGTGGGCAAGGCCTTCGTCGTGTGGATGAACCTGGGCAACTTCTCCCGCATCGGAACCTTCAACTGAGACCCCCATCCCGCCTTCGCCGAGCCGCACCATGAGCCGCGTACACCGCACCCCCCGCTTTCGCCACGCCCAGTCGGGCCTGTCGCTGGTTGGCCTGCTGGGCTATGTCTTCTTCGTGGCCGCAGCCGTGTTCTTCCTCGTCAACGTGCTGCCGGTGCTGGTGGAGTACCGCTCGGTGCGCACGACGATGCAGAAGGTGGCCGATTCCAACCCGGCCACGGTGGCCGATGCGCGGCGCATGTTCGACCGCCAGCGCGAGGTGGACGTCTCGATGCAGTCGGTCTCGGGCAACGACATCGAGGTCATCAAGGAGAACGGCCGGGTCGTGATGTCGGTGAAGTACGACAAGGAACTGCGCATCTTGGGGCCCGTGTCGCTGCTGATCCACTTCGAGACGAGCACCCGCTGAACAGCGGGCCGCGCATCGCCATGCAGCCCGGGCTCGAACCGCTCCAGGAGCGCCTGGGCTACCGCTTCACCGATGTCTCGCTACTGGAGCGTGCACTCACGCACCGCAGCGTCGGGCCGCAGCACAACGAGCGCCTGGAGTTCCTGGGCGATGCGGCGCTGAACCTGTCGGTGTCGCTGCTGCTGTATGAGCGCTTTGCGCAGTCGCCCGAGGGTGAGCTCACGCGCGTGCGTGCCCACCTCGTGCGCGAGGCGAGCCTGCACCAGGTGGCCGCCGGGCTCGGGCTGGCCCGCGTGCTGCGCCTGTCCGAGGGCGAGCAGCGCAGCGGCGGCGCGCAGCGCGCCTCCACGCTGGCCGACGCGCTGGAGGCGGTGATCGGGGCGGTGTCGCTGGACGGCGGCTTCCAGGCCGCCCATGGCGTGGTCGTGCAGCTGTTCGGGGAGGTGATCCACACCTCCGAGGTCGGCAACTGGCGCAAGGATGCGAAGACCGAACTGCAGGAGTGGCTGCAGGCGCGCCGCATGCCGGTGCCGGGCTACCGCATTGCCGCCACCAGCGGGCAGGCGCACGACCAGACCTTCGAGATCGCCTGCGAGGTGCCGGCGCTGAGCCTGAGCGCCACCGGCAGCGGCCGCTCCCGCCGCGCCGCCGAGCAGGAAGCCGCGCGCCGGCTGCTCGAGCAGATCCGGCAGGTGCAGGCATGACGGCGGCCCCGCGCTGCGGCCGGGTGGCCATCGTCGGGCGGCCCAACGTGGGCAAGAGCACGCTGCTGAACGCGCTGGTGGGCCAGAAGGTGAGCATCACCTCGCGCAAGGCCCAGACCACGCGCCACCGCATCACGGGCATCCGCACCGAGGGGCTGTCGCAGTTCGTCTTCGTCGACACCCCGGGCTTCCAGACCCGGCACGCCACGGCCCTGAACCGCACCCTGAACCGCACCGTGCAGGCGAGCCTGCCCGACGTGGACGCGGTGCTCTTCGTGGTGGAGGCCGGGCGTTTCGGGCCGGCCGACGAGCAGGTGCAGGCGCTGCTGCCGCCGGGCAAGCCGGTGCTGCTGGTGGCCAACAAGCTCGACGAGGTGACCCGCCGCGAAGACCTGCTGCCCTGGCTGCAGGCGATGCAGGCGCGCCACCCGTTTGCCGAGTTCGTGCCGATGTCGGCGCACAAGGCGGCCGATGTGCAGCGGCTGCTGGGCATCCTCGAGCCCTACCTGCCCGAGCAGCCGTGGATGCACGAGGAAGACACGGTGAGCGAGCGCAGCGAGCGCTTCCTGGCCAGCGAGATCATCCGCGAGAAGCTCTTCCGGCTCAGCGGGGACGAATTGCCCTACACCTCCACCGTCGTCATCGACCGCTTCGAGGAGGAGCCCGGGCGCCAGGCCAGCCGCATGGTGCGCATCGCCGCGACCATCGTCGTGGAGCGCGAGGCGCACAAGGGCATGGTCATCGGCGCGGCGGGCGAGCGGCTCAAGCGCATCGGCAGCGAGGCGCGCCAGGACCTGGAGCGGCTGTTCGACGCCAAGGTCTTCCTGGAGGTGTGGGTGAAGGTGCGCAGCGGCTGGGCCGACGACGAGGCGCACCTGCGCTCCTACGGCTACGGGAGCGACGGGTGAGCACGCGCAGGCTCGCCGCGCCGCTGCAGGCCTTCGTGCTGCACCGCTACGACTGGAGCGAATCGAGCCTGATCCTGGACCTGTTCACGCGTGAGCGCGGGCGCCTGGCGGTGGCGGCCAAGGGCGCGCGGCGCCCGTACTCGCAGCTGCGCCCGGTGCTGCTGCCCTTCCAGCGTGTGCTGGTGACGCTCGGGCGCGAGGCCGCCGACGAGGCGGCCGAGGTGCATACCCTGCGGCAGGCCGAGTGGGGCGGCGGGCTCACGGCGCTTGCCGGCGAGGCGGTGTTTCGCGGCTTCTACTGCAACGAGCTGCTGATGAAGCTGCTGGCGCGGCACGACCCGCACCCCGTGCTCTTCGACGCCTACGCCGCCACGCTGCCGGCGCTGGGCGAGCCCTCGAGCCTGCATGCGCAGGCGGCGCTGCGCGCCTTCGAGCTCGTGCTGCTGCGCGAGTGCGGGGTGCTGCCCGACCTGTCGGTGGTGACGCTCACCGTGCAGCCGGTGGAGCCGGCCCAGCGCTATGCGCTGCAGCCGGAGTCGGGCGTGGTGGCCACGCGCGAGGAGGCCGGGGCCCTCGACGGGGCGGTGCTGATCGCCCTGCAGGGCGCGCTCGAGGCCGGCGACCTGGCCCGCGTGCAGAGGGCGTGCCTGGACGCGCTCGGCCCGCTGCGCGCGGCGCTGCGCACCCTCGTGCAGGTGCAGGCCGGCACGGCCACGCTGCGCACGCGCCAGGTGATGCAGGGCGTGCGCCGGCTGATAGATTCGGTGGCATGAACCCGCTCGTTGCTCCCGAAGCCGGCGCCCGCGCGCATGGCGGCGCCACCGCGTTGTCGGTGAATGTCAACCGCGTGGCGCTGCTGCGCAATTCGCGCCCGGTGGGCATCCCGGACGTGGCCCGGCTCGCCGGCATCGCGCTGCAGGCCGGTGCCGACGGCATCACCGTGCACCCGCGGCCCGATGCGCGCCACATCACCACCGCCGATGTGCACGAGCTGGCCGCGCTCCTGCAGCGCTGGCCGCAGGCCGAGTACAACCTCGAGGGCAACCCCTTCCACAACCTCATGGAGCTGGTGCGCGCGGTGCGTCCGCACCAGGCCACCTTCGTGCCCGACAGCGTGGAGCAGGCCACCTCCGACCACGGCTGGAACCTGGAGCAGGACGGCGCGCGGCTGCGCCCGCTCATCGAGGAACTGCACGCCCTGGGGGTGCGGGTGAGCCTCTTCATGGATCCGGTGCCCGAGGCGATGGCCCGTGCCCGCGAGGTGGGAGCCGACCGCGTGGAGCTCTACACCGAGGCCTACGCCCGCGCCTGGGGCACGCCGCAGCAGGGCGAGTGGCTGGCACGCTACGCCGCCGCCGCGCGCGCCGCGCAGGCCGCAGGCCTGGGCGTGAATGCCGGCCACGACCTGAACCGCGACAACCTCGCCGACTTCCTGCGTGCCGTGCCGGGAGTGGCGGAGGTCTCCATCGGCCACGCGATCGCAGCCGACGCTCTGGAGCTCGGCATGGCCGAGACGGTGCGCGCCTACCAGCGCTGCATCCGCAGCGCGCACGGCTGAGGCCATGATCTACGGCGTGGGCACCGACATCTGCGACATCCGCCGCATCGAGGCCGCGCTCGAGCGGCACGGCGAGCGTTTCGCGCTGAAGGTGCTCGGGCCGCACGAGGTGTCGGTGTTCCGCCAGCGCCTGGCGGCGCACCGGGCGCGCGGGGTGCGCTACCTGGCCACCCGCTTCTCCGCCAAGGAAGCCTTCTCCAAGGCCATCGGCATGGGCATGCGCATGCCCATGACCTGGCGCGCCTGCGAGGTGGTGAAGGCCGCCAGTGGCCAGCCGGGCATTGCGCTGCACGGCGAGCTCGCGCAGTGGTTTGCGCAGCGTCGGCTGCGTGCCCACCTCAGCGTGACCGACGAGTCGGACTACGCCGCCGCCTTCGTGGTGGTGGAGACGCTGGACTGAAGGCCCGCTGGCATACTTTCTGAAGCTTTTCCCTGCGAGCCCGCCATGTCACAGCACGCTCCCGTCATCCTCGATACCGCCGGCCCGCGGCTGAACGCCGACGACCGTCGGCGGCTGAAGCACCCGCTCACGGGCGGGCTCATCCTGTTCGGCCGCCACTGGGAAGACAGGCGCCAGCTCACCGAGCTGTGCGCGGAAGTGAAGTCGATCCGGCCGGACATCCTGATCTGCGTGGACCACGAGGGCGGGCGCGTGCAGCGCTTTCGCACCGACGGCTTCACGCACGTGAGCCCGATGCGCGCGCTGGGCGAGCTGTGGATGCGCGATGCCATGGCCGCCACCGACGCGGCCACCGCCGTGGGCTACGTGCTCGGGGCCGAGCTGCGCGCCTGCGGCGTGGACCTCAGCCTCACCCCGGTGCTCGACCTGGACCACGGCGGCAGCAGCGTGATCGGCGACCGCGCCTTCCACCGCGACCCGCGCGTGGCGACGATCCTGGCCAAGAGCGTGATGCACGGCCTGCTGCGCGCGGGCATGGCCCATTGCGGCAAGCACTTTCCCGGCCACGGTTTCGTGAAGGCCGACAGCCACGTGGCCGTGCCGGTGGACAGGCGCTCGCTCAAGGCCATCCTGGCCGACGACGCGAAACCCTACGAGTGGCTGTCCACGAGCCTGGCCGCGGTGATGCCTGCACACGTGATCTACCCCAAGGTGGACCACCGGCCGGCGGGCTTCTCCGACCGCTGGCTGAAGGACATCCTGCGCGGCCAGCTCGGGTTTGGCGGCGCCATCATCAGCGACGACCTCACCATGGAGGGCGCCCGCGGCGTGAACGGACGGCGCCTGACCTACGCCGAGGCCGGCGCGCTGGCGCTGTCGGCCGGCTGCGACCTGGTGCCGATCTGCAACCAGTCGGCCGTGGACGGAGGGCGCGAGGTGGACGCGCTGCTGGACGGCCTGCTCGAGCAGCAGGCACTCGGCCACTGGAGCCCGGACCCCGACAGCGAGACGCGCCGGCTGGCGCTCGTTCCGCAGACCCCGCCTCTGCCCTGGGACGAGCTCATGCACGACGGCACCTACCAGCACGCGCTGGAGCGCCTGCCCTAGACCTGGCAGGGCACAGGCAGGGGCAGGCCCGGGAAGGGCCTGCCGCCAGCCTGCTCAGCGCGCGGCGGCGCCTTCCTGCTCGAAGGGCAGCTTCACCTGGGAGAGGTCCTTGCGGGTCTCCACCAGGATGAGCGGGCCCTCGTCTACCACCACGACGGGCTTGCGCTCGCGTGGCACGTGCGCCGGCCGGGGTTCGGCCGCGATCGCGGCCTGCGCGGCGGCGATCTTGTCGGCGTCGGAGTTCACCCACTGCAGGCCGGCGCCTTCGGCGATGCGCTGCAGGTCGTCCATCGGCAACTCGAAGCGCGCCACGACCGCAGGTGCGGGAGCGGCTGCGGCTGCTGCGGGTGCCGCAGCAGGAGCGGCCTCGGGGGTGGGGGACGGTGCGGACACGGCAGCAGAGGGCTGCTCGCCAGGCTCCCCCGCTTCGAGCAGGTCGCCCGAGGCGGCGGGCGCGGCCGCGGTGGCCTCGCTGCCTTCCTCGTCCGGGCGGCGTTCGCGGCGGTTGCGGTCGCGCCCGCGGCCGCGGCGGCGTCCACCCTCGCGCTCCTCGCCTTCGGCGGCCGGTGCGTCCGGCATGCCGGGTGCCCCGGCGGCTGCGGGCGTGCCGCCGTCTTCGGCCAGCGGCGCCTGCTCACCGGCCTGCGCCGAGGTGTCGGAAGACTCGAGACCTTCAGCGCCCGAGGCGCTGCCGTCCTGCCGCTCACCGCGACCGCGGCCACCCCGCCGGCGGCGGCGGCGACCGTCACGGTCGGCTTCGGAGCCTTCGGGTGCGGCGCCCGGCACCAGGCCGGCAGCGGCCTGCTGCGCGTCCAGCGTGGCCGCATCGGTGCCGGTGGCGTCGGCCAGCGCATTCACGGGCAGTTGAGCGGTGCCCGCGGCCGGGGTGCGTGCCCCGCGCTCGGCCCGGTCTCCACGCTCGGGACGCTCGGCACGCTCGGCACGCTCGCTGCCTTCGCTGCGGGGGCGACCGTCGCGGCCTTCACGACCTTCGCGGCCCTCACGACCTTCACGACCTTCACGGCCTTCGCGACCCTCGCGACCCTCGCGACCCTCGCGGCCGTCACGCGAACCTCGGCCTCCGCGGGCCGAGCGCTCGCCGCGACGGCCGTCCCGGCCCTCGCGTCCTTCGCGTCCTTCGCGTCCTTCGCGGCCCTCACGTCCGGCTCGCTTCTCGCCGCCGGGCGCGGTGCTGGCGTCGGCCGCCGGCGCAACAGCCGGTGCCGGTGCGGGCGCCGCCGCCGGGGTTGCCGGCGTACCGAACAGCTTGCGCACCCAGCCGAAGAGGCCGCCGCCCGCTTCAGCCTGGCCGGCCGCGGTAGCCGGTGCCGGGGCAGCCGCCATCGGTGCTGCGGCGACGGGCGCGGGCTGGGCAGCCGGGGCTGCAGCCGGTGCGGCCACCGGCGCGGGCCGCGGGGTCGGGGCGGGTGCGGGTTGGTCGGGCAGCACGCCCTTGATCACGGGCTCCTGACGCGCCTTGGCCTTTTCGCGACGGGTGATGCCGACCTCGTCGTCCGGCTCCTCGATCATCGTGTAGCTGGCGCGGTAGCTCTCCAGGCGCGGGTCGTCGTGGCGCAGGCGCTCGAGCTTGTAGTTGGGCGTCTCCAGGTGCTTGTTGGGCACGAGCAGCACGGTCACGCGCTGCTTGAGCTCGATCTTGGTGATCTCCGCGCGCTTCTCGTTGAGCAGGAAGCTCGTGACCTCCACCGGCACCTGCACGTGCACGGCGGCAGTGTTGTCCTTCAGCGCCTCCTCCTGGATGATGCGCAGGATCTGCAGCGCCGAGCTTTCGGTGTCGCGGATGTGGCCGGTGCCGTTGCAGCGCGGGCAGGTGATGTGGTTGCCCTCGGACAGCGCCGGGCGCAGGCGCTGGCGGCTGAGCTCGAGCAGGCCGAACTTGGAGATCGAGCCGAACTGCACGCGGGCGCGGTCGTTGCGCAGCGCGTCGCGCAGCCGCTGCTCGACCTCGCGGCGGTTCTTGCTCTCCTCCATGTCGATGAAGTCGACGACGATCAGGCCGCCGAGGTCGCGCAGGCGCATCTGGCGCGCGATCTCGTCGGCGGCCTCCAGGTTGGTGCGGGTGGCGGTTTCCTCGATGTCGCCGCCGCGCGTGGCGCGTGCGGAGTTGACGTCCACCGCCACCAGGGCCTCGGTGTGGTCGATGACGATGGCCCCGCCGGAGGGCAGGTTCACGGTGCGCGAGTGCGCGGTCTCGATCTGGTGCTCGATCTGGAAGCGCGAGAACAGCGCGGCATCGTCACGGTAGCGCTTCACGCGGTGGCCCATGTCGGCCATCACGTGGTTCATGAACTGGTGCGCTTGCTCGTAGATGTCGTCGGTGTCGATCAGGATCTCGCCGATGTCCGCGGTGAAGTAGT
>JBMOGN010000134.1:0-9144 GCA_049318345.1 Rubrivivax sp.
ACCACCCCATGGGCCTTCCCTTTCCCTACGAGTGGCAGATCGGCTGGCGCTACACGCGCGCCGGGCGCACGGGCCGGCGCAACGGTTTCATCTCCTTCATCTCCGGCGTCTCGATCCTGGGGATCGGGCTGGGCGTGGCTGCCCTCATCATCGTGCTGTCGGTGATGAACGGCTTCCAGAAGGAGGTGCGCGACCGCATGCTCAGCGTCATCCCGCACGTGGAGGTCTTCGGCGCCGGCGGCGAGGCCCTCGCCGACTGGCAGGCGCTGGCCCGTGCGGTGAGCGCGCACCCGCAGGTGCGCGGCGTCTCGCCCTTCGTGTCGGCCCAGGTGCTGGTCTCGCGCGGAGAGACGATGCGCGGCGCGCTGGTGCGCGGCATCTCGCCGCCGCAGGAAGCCACCGTCACCGATCTGGCGGCCCGCCTCCAGGGCACCACGCTCGCGCGGCTGCAACCCGGGCAGTGGCAGATCGTGCTGGGCATCGAGCTCGCACGCGCGCTGGGCGTGCAGGCCGGCGACAAGGTGACGCTGGTGGCGCCAGGCGGACAGGTGACACCCGCCGGCGTGGTGCCACGCCTGAAGCAGTTCAATGTGGCCGGCACCTTCGAGGCGGGGCACTTCGAGTACGACAGCGGCCTGGCGCTGATCCACCTGGAAGACGCGCAGCGCCTGTTCAGGCTCGAGGGACCCAGCGGCGTGCAGCTGCGCCTGGCCGACCTGCACCGCGCGCCGGCGGTGGCCGCGGAGCTGGCCGGCACGCTGCCACCCGGGCTGATGGTGCGCGACTGGACACGCACCAACCGCAACTGGTACGACGCGGTGCAGATCGAGAAGCGGATGATGGGCATCATCCTCACGCTCATCGTCGCGGTGGCGGCCTTCAATCTCGTGAGCACGCTCGTGATGACGGTCACCGACAAGCGCGCCGACATCGCCATCCTGCGCACTCTGGGCGCCAGCCCGGGGTCGATCATGGCCATCTTCGTGGTGCAGGGGGCACTGGCCGGCATCCTGGGCACGCTCGGGGGCGTGGGCCTGGGCCTGCTGGTGGCCTTCCACGTGGACGTGATCGTGCCGGCCATCGAGCGGCTGCTGGGCGTGGCCTTCCTGCCCGGCAGCATCTATCTCATCAGCCGCATGCCCAGCGAGCCGCTGGCCTCGGACATCGTGCCCATCGCGCTGATCTCGCTGGGGCTGGCCTTCGCGGCCACGCTGTACCCGAGCTGGCGCGCGAGCCGCGTGAACCCGGCCGAGGCGCTGCGCCATGAGTGAGGCCGCGCTGCCGGTGCTGCAGGCCCGCGACCTGCACAAGCGCTACACCGAGGGCAGCGGCGCGCTGCGCCTGGACGTGAGCGTGCTGCGCGGGGTGAGCCTGCAGGTGCAGACCGGGCAGACGCTGGCCATCGTCGGCCCCTCGGGTGCGGGCAAGAGCACGCTGCTGCACCTGCTGGGCGGGCTGGAAGCACCGAGCGCGGGCCGCGTGGAGCTCATGGGGCGCGACTTCGCCACCATGGACGCCGCCGAGCAGGGCCGCTGGCGCAATCGGCACCTGGGCTTCGTCTACCAGTTCCACCACCTGCTGCCGGAGTTCAGCGCGCTGGACAACGTGGCCATGCCGCTGCGCATCCGGCGCGAGCCGGAGGCCGTGGCGCACGCGGCGGCGCGGGAGATGCTCGCGCGCGTGGGGCTGGCCGCCCGGGTCGAGCACCACCCCGGGCAGTTGTCGGGCGGGGAGCGCCAGCGCGTGGCCCTGGCGCGCGCGCTTGTCACCCGGCCGGCCTGCGTGCTCGCCGACGAGCCCACCGGTAACCTGGACCGCGCCACCGCGCACGAGGTGTTCGAGCTCATGCTCGGGCTGGCGCGCGAGCAGGGCACGGCCTTCGTGGTCGTCACGCACGACCCGGCGCTGGCTGCGCGCTGCGCGAGCACGCTGGAACTCGAGCGTTGACACCCGCCCGCGGGACGCCGGCCTCAGCCCGCAGCGGGCGGCTCGATGGTGTGGGTGTCGGTGTCGGTGTCGGCGAGGTCGATGGTGATGGCGGCCAGCGCCTGCGCCACATCCGATTGCAGGCGCGGCCGCACGAGGCGGGCCACCTCCCGGCCGTCGCGCAGGAAGACGAGGGTGGGCCACAGCTTCACGCCGAAGGAGCGGCCGAGCCGCCGCCCGCTGCCGTCTTCCACGCGCAGGTGCTGCACGCCCGGATGCGCCTGGAGCGCGGCCTCCACGAGCGGGCGCGCGGCGCGGCAGTGGCCGCACCACTCGGTGCCGAAATCCAGCAGCACCGCGCCGGCCAGGGCGTCGACCTGCTGGCGGGTGAGGCTCTCGGGGCGGTAGGACGGCGACGACATGGCGACCTGCCACTTTAGCGCCAGGGCGCAGGCCGTGCGACAGTGCGAACTTCGCCGCGGGCCTCGCCAGAGTTGCCGGCCTCCCGGCACTGCCCGCCCTGCCGCTGCTGGTGGTGTGCCTGGCCTCCTTCAGCAGCCTGGCCTCGATGCGGGCCTGCGACCCGCTGCTGCCGATGCTGGCCGACGAGTTCGGCACCACCACCGGGGCGGCGGCGCAGACGATCGCTGCCTTCACCCTGGCCTACGGCGTCACGCAGTTCCTCTACGGCCCGCTGAGCGACCGCCTCGGGCGCACCCGCGTGATGGCCTTCGCCTGCCTGGCCTGCGCGCTGGCCAACCTGGCCGTGGCTGCCGCCCACAGCCTGGGCGCGGCCACGGCAGCGCGCGTGCTCGCCGGCGCGGCCTCCGGCGGCATCGTGCCCATCAGCCTGGCGCTCATCGGCGACGCGGTGGCCTACGAGCGGCGCCAGGAGACGCTCGCGCGGCTCATGCTCGCCACCAACCTCGGGATGATGGCCGGGCAGTGGCTGGGCGGGATGCTGGCCGACGCCGTGGGCTGGCGCGCCGTCTTCATCGTGCTGTCGGCGGGCTTCGCGGCCGTGTCGCTGCCGCTTTTCGGCGACGCGCGCCGCCGCCGCGCGGCGGCCCTGCAGGCGCCCGCCGCCACTCGCCCGCCCGGCGGGGCGCTTGCGGGCTTCGCGGCCGTGCTGCAGGACCGCTGGGCGAGGTGGATCCTCGTCATCACGCTGCTGGAGGGGGCGTTCGTGTTCTCCTCGATGGCCTTCGTGCCGAGCTTCCTGCACGACACCTTCGGCCTGAGCCCCGGGCAGGCCGGCGCGGTGATGGCGCTGTATGCGGGCGCGGGGCTCGTCTACACGCCACTGGCGCGGCACGTCATCCGCCGACTGGGCGAGCGCGGCCAGGCCCTGGTGGGCGCCTGCACCATCGCCGTGGGCACGGCGCTGCTGGCCGCCAGCCCGGCCTGGGGATGGGCCGTGCCGGCCTGCCTCCTCACGGGGCTGGGCTTCTTCATGCTGCACAGCACGCTGCAGACCCACGCCACGCAGATGGCGCCCGAGCGGCGCGCCACGGGCGTCTCGCTGTTCGTGGTGTGCCTCTTCACGGGGCAGGCCGCGGGGGTGGCGCTGGCCGCGCTGGCCGTGGACCACGCCTCGCCGCGATGGGTCTTTGCCCTGACTGCACTGGCCATGCCGCTGATCGGCCTGGCCTTCCGGCACGGGCTGGCCACGCGGGCACCGAAGCACGGGGCCTGAGCGCGGGCCGCGTGCGATCGGCGGCGCACGGCCGCCTTCACGCCAGATCCAGGACGGTGGTCTCCTTGACCTCCTCCATCACCACGTAGCTGTGCGACTGGCACGGCACCGGGATCTGGCGCAGGATGTCGCCGAGCAGCCGGCGGTAGTCCTCCATGCCCGACAGCCGGGCCTTGACGAGGTAGTCGAAGCTGCCCGAGACGAGGTGGCACTCCAGCACGTCGGCCTGCTGCTGCAGCGCGCGGCGCACCTGGTCGAAGATGTCGCCCGACTTGGACGACAGCGTGATCTCCACGAAGACGAGCATGCCCTTGCCCACCACGCGCGGGTCGATGCGGGCGTGGTAGCCCGTGATCACGCCGCTGCGCTCCAGGCGCCGCACGCGCTCGGACACCGGCGAGGTGGACAGCCCGATGCGCTGGCCGAGTTCGGTCATCGACAGCCGGCCCTCGCGCTGCAGCGCGTCGAGGATGCGGCGGTCCAGGCGGTCGAGGTCGGTCATCCTTGCGGCAGGGTCGGGGCCCGTTGGGGTCGATGCAGCAAATCTTATCTCTTCAAGACTTGAATTCAGCAAAACCTTCTGCTTTTGAGTGAATAGACTTTTTATACATCCCGTATGGAAGGCATGTCACATGAAAGTCGTCATCCTAGGCAGCGGCGTCATCGGCACCTCCACCGCGTACTTCCTGGCCCGCGCAGGCGCGCAGGTGACTGTCGTCGACAGGCAGCCGGGGCCCGGGCTGGAGACGAGCTTTGCCAATGCCGGGCAGGTCTCGCCGGGCTACTCCACGCCCTGGGCCGCGCCGGGCATCCCGCTGAAGGCGCTGCGCTGGATGGTCGAGCGCCACGCCCCGCTGCGCATCCGCCCCGACGGCAGCTGGTTCCAGCTGCGCTGGATGGCGCAGATGCTGCGCGAGTGCACGCCCGCGCGCTACGCCGTCAACAAGGAACGGCTGATGCGCGTGGCCGAGTACAGCCGCGACTGCCTGCGCGAGCTGCGCGCCGAAACGGGCCTGGCCTACGAGCAGCGCAGCGCCGGGACGCTGCAGGTCTTCCGCACGCAGGCGCAGCTCGACGCGGTGCAGCGCGACGTGCGCGTGCTGCAGGACCTGGGCGTGCCCTTCGAGCTGCTGGACCGCGACGGCGTGGCGCGCGCCGAGCCGGGCCTGGCGGACGCCCGCGCGCGGCTCACAGGCGGCCTGCGCCTGCCCAACGACGAGACGGGCGACTGCCACGTCTTCACGCGCGAGCTCGCGCGGCGCGCCGCCGCGCTGGGCGTGGTCTTTCGTTTCGGGGAATCGGTGCAGGCGCTGCGCCAGGCCGGCGGTGCCGTCGATGGCGTGGTGCTGGCCGGCCCGCGGCGCGAGGTGATGCAGGCCGACCGCGTGGTGCTGGCCCTGGGCAGTTACTCGCGCGCCCTGCTCGAGCCGCTCGGACTGGACCTGCCGGTGTACCCGGTCAAGGGCTACTCGCTGACGATGCCGCTGGCCGACCTCTCCCGCGTGCCGCAGTCCACGGTGCTGGACGAGACCTACAAGATCGCGCTCACGCGCTTCGACGAACGGCTGCGCGTGGGCGGCATGGCCGAACTCGGCGGCTTCGACCTGCGCCTGGACCCGGCGCGGCGCGCGACGCTGGAGAAGGTCACGCGCGAGCTCTTCCCCGGGGGCGACCTCGCGCAGGCGAAGTTCTGGACCGGCCTGCGGCCCATGACGCCCGACAGCACACCGGTGATCGGCGCCACCGCGCTGCGCGGGCTGTACCTGAACACCGGCCACGGCACGCTCGGCTGGACCATGGCCTGCGGCTCGGCGCGGCTGCTGGCCGACCTGATGACGGGCCGGCCCCCGGCGATCCGCGCCGACGACCTGAGCCTGGCGCGCTACGCCGCCAGCCGACCGGCCGCGGCCACGCGCCCGCGGGCGCGGCCCGCGTCGGCCTGAGCACGCCTGCCGGGGCCTTCCTACAATCCGGGGGTGAATACACGCTCCCACACGCCGGCCGGCAGCGGCGATTCCGTTCGTCCCGTCACTCACGTGACCAACGCGGATCTGCACTGCCACTCCACCGTCTCCGACGGCACGCTGGCGCCCCGCGCACTCGCGCAGCGCGCCCATGAGTGCGGCGTGGAGCTGTGGGCGCTGACCGACCACGACGAAGTGGGCGGCCAGCGCGAGGCCATGCAGGCGGCGGCCGAGCTGGGCCTGGACTACCTCACCGGCGTGGAGATCTCGGTGACCTTTGCCGACATCACCGTGCACATCGTGGGCCTGGGCTTCGACCCCGACGACACCCAGCTCGTACAGGGCCTGGCGGCCACGCGCGGGGGGCGCGCGGCGCGGGCGCAGGAGATGGCCGCGGAGCTCGCGCGCGTGGGCATTCCCGGCGCCTACGAGGGCGCACTCAAGTACGTGGGCAACCCGGACCTCATCTCGCGCACGCACTTCGCCCGTTTCCTCGTGGAGTCCGGCGTGTGCAGCGACACGCACGAGGTGTTCCGCCGCTACCTCGGCGATGGGAAGCCCGGCTTCGTGCCGCACCGCTGGGCGCGGCTGGGCGACGCGGTGCGGTGGATCACCGAGGCCGGCGGCCAGGCGGTGATTGCGCACCCCGGGCGCTACGCCTTCAGCCCGACGGCGGAATATGCGCTCTTCACCGAGTTCATCGCGCACGGCGGACGCGGGGTGGAGGTGGTCACCGGCGCGCACTCGCAGGCCGAGCAGCAGAAGTACGCGGCGATGGCGGTGGAGCTGGACATGCTGGCCTCGCGGGGCAGCGACTTCCACGCCCCCGACGAGAGCCACACCGAACTCGGCTCGCTCCCCGACCTGCCCGGGCGCCTCACGCCGGTGTGGATGGCGCTGCGCGAGCGGGTGATCCGCGCCAGCTGAGCGCGGGCACCGCCCGGGCGCTCAGTCGCGCTCGGCGGCGAAGAGCCGCTCCATGGCCATGTCGATGACCAGGCCGCACAGGCTGTACAGCAGCGAGCCCACGAGCGCGGCCGAGAAGCCCGTGACGGACAGCCCCTGGAGGACCTCGGCGGCCATCCAGAAGGTGGTGGCGTTGA
The DNA here is from genome assembly GCA_049318345.1 of Rubrivivax sp. Taxonomy (GTDB): domain Bacteria; phylum Pseudomonadota; class Gammaproteobacteria; order Burkholderiales; family Burkholderiaceae_C; genus Rubrivivax. The sequence continues at coordinate 6,690 of JBMOGN010000134.1, forward strand.
TGACGAACAGGAAGAGCCCGAGGGTGAGCACCGTCACCGGCAGCGTCAGCAGCACGAGGATGGGACGCACCAGGGTGTTGAGCAGCCCGAGGACCAGCGCCGCAATCATCGCGGCGCCAAAACTCTCGACGCGCACGCCGGAATAAAAATTCGCCACGAGCAGCAGCGCGGCCGCAAGAAGCAACCATCTGACGATCAGCTTCATGGCCCCAGCATAGCGCACCGCGGACCGCGACAATCGCCCGGTGTCCCAGTACTTCGAGCTCCACCCCGACAACCCGCAGGCGCGGCTGCTGAAGCAGTCGGTGCAGCTGCTGCAGGCCGGCGGCGTGCTGGCGATTCCCACCGACTCCAGCTACGCGCTCGTGTGCCACCTGGACGACAAGGCCGCCGCGGCCCAGCTGCGCCGCGTGCGCGAGGTCGACGAGCGCCACCACCTCACGCTGCTGTGCCGCGACCTGGGCGAGCTCTCCGGGCTCGCCCGCGTGGACAACCGCCAGTTCAGGCTGCTCAAGCTGGGCACGCCCGGGCCCTTCACCTTCATCCTGGAGGCCACGCGCGAGGTGCCGCGGCGGGTGTCGCACCCCTCGCGCCGCACCATCGGGTTGCGCGTGCCGGACCACCGTGTGACGCAGGAGCTGCTGGCGCTGCACGGCGCGCCGCTGCTGGCCACCACGCTGATCGCACCTGGCGAGACCGAGCCGATGAACGACCCGCAGGACATCCGGGCGCGGCTGCAGAAGCAGCTCGCGGCCGTGCTCGATGCCGGGGCCTGCCCGATGGAGCCCACCACGGTGATCGACCTCACGGGCGAGGAGCCCGTGATCACGCGGCTCGGGCGCGGCGACCCCACCCGGCTGGGCCTGCGGGTGGAGGACTGACCCGGCTCGCGCGCGACGCGCGGCGCGCGCCGCCGGCGCCCTCAGACCGCGGCCGTGACCACCATCTCCACGCGCCACTCGGGCTTGGCCAGCGCGGCCTGCACGGTGGCCCGGGGCGGAGCGTGGCCAGCCGGCACCCACTTCTCCCACACAGCGTTCATGCCGGGGAAGTCGGCGAGGTCGGCCAGGAAGATCTGGCACATCAGGATCTTCGAGCGGTCGCTGCCCGCACGGGCGAGCAGCGCGTCGATCTGCGCGAGCACCTGGGTGGTCTGGCCGGTGATGTCCTGCGAGCCGTCGGCGGCCACCTGGCCGGCGAGCCACGCCACGCCGTTGTGGACCGCCATCTCGGACAGGCGGGCGCCGACGTCGAATCTCTGCACCATGGTCAATGCTTTCCTTTGCGGGGGGAAGTCGGGGCGGGCGGGAGGCCCTTGGTCTTCTGGCCGATGCGGCTCTCGGTGCCCGCCAGCAGCTTGCCGATGTTGGCGCCGTGGCGCCAGACGAGCAGCAGGCTCATCGGCAGGATGCACACGAGCGGGTCGCCGCCGCCCCAGATGAGCAGCTGGTAGAACGGCGCGAAGACGGCCGCCACGATCGAGGCGAGCGAGGAGTAGCGGAAGAAGAAGGCCACGATCAGCCAGCTCGCCAGCGTGGCCAGCCCCAGGTGCGGGTTCAGCGCCAGCAGCACGCCCGCGGCCGTGGCCACGCCCTTGCCGCCCTGGAAGCGGAAGAACACGGGCCACAGGTGGCCGAGGAAGGCCGCCAGGCCGACGAAGGCGATGGCCAGGTCCGACAGGCCCAGGGCGTCGCGCCACACCAGCGCCAGCACCACCGGCACGTAGCCCTTGAGCGCGTCGAAAGCGAGCGTGAGGAGGGCCGCGGCCTTGTTGCCCGAACGCAGGACGTTGGTGGCGCCGGGGTTCTTCGAGCCGTAGCTGCGCGGGTCGGCCAGGCCCATGGCGCGGCTGACGATGACGGCGAAGGACAGCGACCCCACGAGGTAGGCGCCGAGCACGGCCAGCGCCGGCAGGGCAGGAGCAAGGGCGGGAGGCACGTCCATGCAGGGCAGTTTACGCGCTGGAAGAGGACAGGTCGGGACAGGTCGGGACAGGTCGGGACGGGGCGGCGCGCCGGGCCCGCGCTCAGGCCGGCAGCGCACAGGCCACCGGCTGCGCCCCCAGCGGCCCGGCGAGCACCGTGGGGTCGATGCCCACCAGGTAGCCGCGGCGCCCGCCGTTGATGTGGATCTTCGGCAGCGCGAGCACGCTGTGCTCGACGTACACGGGCATGGGCTTGCGCAGCCCGAAGGGCGAGGTGCCGCCCACCTGGTAGCCGCTGTGGCGCTGCGCCACCTCGGGCCGGCAGGGCTCCACCGTCTTCGCGCCGATGGCCCGCGCGAGGCTCTTGGTGCTCACCTGGCGGTCGCCGTGCATCAGCACCACCAGGGGCTGCGCGCGCTCGTCCTGCATGAGCAGCGTCTTGACCACCGTGTGCTCGGCCACACCGAGCTGGCGCGCCGACTCGGCCGTGCCGCCGTGCTCGACATAGTCATAGGGGTGCTCGGTGTAGGC
>JBMOGN010000135.1:0-9073 GCA_049318345.1 Rubrivivax sp.
TGCCCATCTGCACATGGCGCACGATGTTCTCGCGCACCACGATGGCGTCGTCGATGAGCAGGCCCACGCACAGGCTCATCGCCATGAGCGTGACCATGTTCAGCGAGAAGCCGAAGCCGTACATGAACAGGAAGGTGCCCACCAGCGCGATGGGCAGCGCCAGCCCCGTGATGACGGTGGAGCGCCAGGAGTTCAGGAACAGGAAGACGATGAGCACGGTCAGCAGCGCGCCCTCGACGAGCGTGCGCTTGACGTTGGCCACTGCCACGCGGATGGGGCGGGAGTTGTCGCGCACCACCTCGGCTTTCACGCCCGCGGGCAGCTCGGGCTGGAGCGCGGCGGCTGCCTTCATCAGGCCGTCCACCACCTCGATGGTGTTCTCGCCCTGGCTCTTGAGCACGTCCAGCGCGAGCATGCGCTGGCCGTTGAACAGGGCCAGCGTCTCCACCTCCTCCGGGCCGTCCACCACCTCGGCCACCTGGCTCAGGCGCACGGGCTGCAGCGCCGTGCCGCGCCGCGCCACGACGATGTCGCGCAGCTCGCGCGGCTCCTTCACCGCGCCCTGGATCTGCACCACGCGCTCGGACTCTCGCGAGCGCAGCGCGCCTGCGGGCAGGTCGCGGTTCTCGGTGCGCAGCGCCGAGATCACCTGCTCGGCCGACACCCCAAAGGCCTCCAGCTGCGCCGGCTGCAGGTAGACGTTGACCTCGCGCTTGCGGCTGCCCACGAGCGTGACGGAGCCCACGCCGCGCACGTTCTCCAGGCGTTTCTTCACCAGGCGGTCGGCGAGGTCGGCCAGCTCGGTGGCCGAGCGCGAGCCGTCGGGCGAGGTCAGCGCCAGCGTGAACACCGGCCGCGAGGCCGGGTCGAAGCGCTGCACGCGCGACTCCTTCACCTCGGCGCGGAAACTCGGGCGCACCAGCGCGAGCTTCTCGCGCACATCGTCGGCCGCCTTGCGACCGTCCATGCTCAGGTCGAACTGCACGATCACCACCGACACGCCCTCGTAGCTGCGCGAGAACAACTGGCTGATGCCGGCGATGGTGTTGAGCGACTCCTCCACGCGGCGCGTGACCTCGATCTCCACGATCTCCGGCGAGGCGCCGGGGTAGTCGGTGGAGACGACGACGGTGGGGAACTCGATGTTCGGGAACTGGTCGACCTTCAGGCGCTGCACGCCCACGAAGCCGAGCACGACGAAGGCCAGCATGACCATGACGGCCATGACCGGGTTGGCGATGGAGACGCGGGTGAACCACATGGCGGGGAACGGGGCGACGCGCGGCGCTCAGCGCCGCTCGGCGGCCATGCGCCAGGCACTGCCCTCGGGCACCGCGCCAGCGCTGCCGGCGAGCACGCGCTCGCCCTCGGCCAGGCCCTTGCTCACCTCCACCCACTGCACGCCGTCCACCTCCGAGCGCTCGCCCAGAGCCACGGTGCGCGCGACGACGCGTTCGGCGTCGAGCTTGAGCACGTAGGGCTGCGGCCGGTCGGTGCGCACCGCCGACAGCGGCAGCGCCAGCACGCGGCGGCGCTGCAGCTCGATGCGTCCGCGCGCGAACAGCCCTTGCCGCAGCGCCGGGTTCGGCTCGAGCTCCAGGTACACCGGCACGGTGCGCGAGCCGGCCTGCGCCGAGGGGCTGATGCGCACCACGCGGGCACGCACGGGTTCGGTCAGGCCCTCGACCTGCAGCGTCGCGCGGCGGCCCACGCGCACCGGCGCCACATCCTGCGGGGCCAGGGCCGCCTCGAGTTCCAGGCGCGAGAGGTCCACGATCTCCAGGATGCGCGCGTCCACTGCCACGCGCTCTCCCGGCTGCGCCAGGCGCTGCGAGACGGTGCCGGCGATGGGTGCGGTCAGCACGGCGTCGGCGCGCGCCTTGCGGGTGATGTCTGCCGCGGCCTCGGCCGCCGCCACGGTGGCCAGTGCGGCCGCCTCGTTGCTGATGGAGCTCTCCAGCGCGGTGGGCGAGATGAAGCCCTGGCCCACCAGGGCGCGGTTGTTGGCCAGGGTGCGCTGCGCCACCTCGGCCTGCGCGCGCGCCGAGGCCACCTGCTGCTCGGCCTGCTTCACGCGCAGCTCGAGCTCGGCCGGGTCCTGCTCCACCAGCACCTGCCCGGCCTTGACGGCGTCGCCCTCGCGCACCGCGATGCGCGTGACCTCGCCAGCCACGCGTGCCTTCACGAGCGCGCTGCGCACCGGCCGCACCGTGCCCGTGAACTCCACCTCCAGGGCAAGCTCGCGCATCTGCGCGCCCAGCACATCGCCCGGCATGAATTCGAAGATCGTTCCCGCCCGTGCGCCGGACGCCCCGCGCACACCCGCTGCAGAGGCCGCGGGCCCCGCCGCCGCGGCGGAGGCTCCTGCAGCCCCCGGAGCCCCTGTTCCCCCAGGCCCAGCCGCCCCGCCTCTCGATCCCATCCACAAGCGCCCGGCCCCCACGGCCACCACGCCCAGCATGGCTGCCGCCAGCAGCCCCTTCTTCCAACTCGTCATGTGTCCACCTTGTGCCGATTATCATCCCGCGCTTTGCGAGCGGGCCCGCCGGTTGTTCCCATGCCGGGAGACCGGGCCGGGGCGCGGAGGTCGAGCGTGGATCTGATGGTGCTGGTGAAGGCCGCCGTGATGGGCCTGGTGGAGGGGCTCACGGAGTTCCTGCCGATATCGTCCACGGGGCACCTCATCCTGGCGGCCTCGCTGCTGGACTTCACCGGCGAGAAGGTCAAGGTCTTCGAGATCGCCATCCAGACCGGCGCCATGTTTGCCGTCATCTGGGAGTACCGCCAGCGCCTGTCGCGCACGGTGCGTGGCCTGGGCAGCGACCCCGTGGCCCAGCGCTTCGCGCGCAACGTGCTCATCGCCTTCATCCCTGCCGTGGTCTTCGGGCTGAGCATCGGCAAGGCGGTGAAGGCCACGCTCTTCCACCCCGTGCCGGTGGCGCTGGCTTTCGTCGTGGGCGGGCTGATCATCCTGTGGGTGGAGCGCCGGCATCGCCGCGCCTTCGGCGAACTCGACCTGGCCGGTACGCGCCGGGCCCGCGTGGAGACGGTGGACGACATGAGCGCGCTGGACGCGCTGAAGGTGGGCCTGGTGCAGTGCCTGGCGCTCATTCCCGGCACGAGCCGCTCCGGCGCCACCATCATCGGCGCCATGGTCTTCGGCTTCTCGCGCCGCTGCGCCACCGAGTTCAGCTTCTATCTCGGCATCCCCACGCTCATGGGCGCGGGTGCGTACTCGGTGTGGAAGGAGCGTGGCGCGCTGGCGTGGGCCGATGCGCCGATGTTCGCCGTGGGCCTGGTGGTGGCCTTCTTCAGCGCGCTGGCGTGCATCCGCTGGCTCGTGCGCTATGTCTCCACACACGACTTCACCGTCTTCGCCTGGTACCGCATCGTCTTCGGCGGCCTCGTGCTGCTCACCGCCTGGGGCGGCTGGGTGAACTGGAAGGCCTGAGCGGCCTGCCCCGTGCCTGCCCGCAGGCGCCGGTTCAGATGCGCCGGAACAGCAGGTCGCGCACGCCGTGGCCCAGCCGCAGCCCGCGCTGCTCGAAGCGCGTGAGCGGGCGCCAGGCCGGCCGCGGAGCAAAGCCCTCGGCCGTGTTCGCCAGCGCCGGCTCCGCGCCGAGCACCTGCAGCATCTGCTGCGCGTAGGGCTCCCAGTCGGTGGCGCAGTGCAGGTAGCCCCCGGGCTGCAGCTTGCTGGCCACCAGCGCCACGAAGTCGGGCTGGATGAGGCGGCGCTTGTGGTGGCGCTTCTTGTGCCAGGGGTCGGGGAAGTAGACGTGCACGCCTGCCAGCGAGGCCGGGGCGATCATCTCGCGCAGCACCTCCACGGCGTCGTGGCGCACGATGCGCACGTTGTTCAGGCCCTGCTCGCCAATGAGGCGCAGCAGCGCGCCCACGCCGGGTGGGTGCACCTCCACGCCGATGAAGTCGGTGTCGGGCAGGGCCGCGGCGATGCATGCCGTGGCGTCGCCCATGCCGAAGCCGATCTCCAGCACCTGTGGCCCCCCGCGTCCGAAGATGGCCGCGAAGTCGGCGCACCGCGCCTCGAAGGGCAGGACGTAGCGCGGGCCGAGTTCCTGCAGCGCGCGCTGCTGTCCGCTGCCCATGCGGCCGGCTCGCAGCACATAGCTGCGCACCGCGCGGGTGCCGGGCGGTCCGGACGGGCCGGGCGAGTCGGGGGTGCCGGGGGTTCCGGGCTCGTTCATGGCGGGTTCTTCCCGGCCGCGGGCGAGGCGGCTGCGGCGCTGTAGGTCTGCACGCGGTTGCGGCCGGCGCGCTTGGCCTCGTACAGGGCCTGGTCGGCCTGCTTCAGCAGCGCCTCCAGGTCGAATTCCTCCGGCCGCTGGGCGCAGGCCACGCCGATGCTCACCGTCATCGGCAGCGCGGTCGGCCCCTGGGGTGCGGCCAGCGTGCCGGCCCCCACGAGCACGGGCGACGCGGCCGTGACCTCGCACAGCTTGCGCGCCACGCGGGCAGCCTGCTCCAGCCCGGTGTGCGGCAGGATCACGCAGAACTCCTCGCCGCCCAGGCGTGCCAGCATGTCCGAGGACCTCACCTGCCCGAGCCAGCGCCGGGCCAGCTCCTCCAGCACGAGGTCGCCGGCGGCGTGGCCGTGGGTGTCGTTGACGGCCTTGAAGCGGTCCAGGTCGAGCAGCAGCACGGCCAGCGGCTGGCGCAGGCGCCGCACGCTGGCCAGGGCCTGCTCCGCGAAGACCTCCAGGCCCCGGCGGTTGGACAACCGCGTGAGCGCATCGGTGTTGGCCTCGGTCAGGAGGCTGCGATTGACGCTGGCCAGCTCGCTGCGCAGCCGGCGTTCGTCTTCCAGCTTCTCGGCCAGGAAGATGGCCTCGCTGATGTCGCTGTAGAAGCACACGTAGCGCGAGACGTGGCCCCAGGCATCGGTGTACGGCACGATGGTGGCGTTCACCCAGAAGTGTTCGCCTGCCTTGTTGACATTGCGGAAGGTCCCCTTCCAGATGCTGCCTGCCCCCACCGTCTGCCACAGCGTGTCGAAGAACTCGCGCGGGTGCAGGCCGGAGTTGAGGACGCGGTGGTTGCGTCCGATGATCTCCTCGCGCGCGTAGCCAGCGCGCTTGAGGAAGGCGGCATTGGCCTCGATGATGTCGCCTGCTGGGTTCGACTCCGAAACCATGAGGTGCGCGCCGATGGCCCGCGCGTGGTTGCCGGACTCGATCATCGAGTCCTCGTAGCGCCGGTACCAGCGGAACAGCAGCGCCACCACGGTGCCGTGCAGCAGCGAGGCCAGGGCCGCGGCCCACAGCATCCAGAAGTAGTCGGGCGCCCGCTCGGCCCACAGCCGCTGGCGGTCGGCCGCCACCGCCAGCACCAGCGGCGCGTCGGGGCTGGCACGGTAGGCCACGTGGAAACGCGCCGACTCGCCGAAATCGAACTGGCCCCGGTCGCCGCCGGCGGTCTGGGCTGCCAGCGCCGCGGCGAACTGCGCCGTGTCCGGGACGATGCTGCGGTCGGCCACCAGGCGCGAGGCCGGTGCGCGGTACAGGGCGATCTCCACCGCCGCGCTGTCGTTGCCCATCGACCAGAACCGGCGGAAGAAGGCCGGCTCCACCACCGCCACCCAGTGGTGAAGGCGGCCGTCCAGGGTGAGGTCGGAGGTCAGCAGCCAGAACTCCCCGCGCGCGCGCTCCGGCGGGGCAACCACATCGGCCAGATCCGCGCCCGGGAAGAGCGCGCCGAAGCCCACCTGACCGATATCGGGGCGCCGCGTGTGAGGCGGCATGGTGGCCGCCGGCAGCCGCAGGCCGAGGTTGCCGGCGCTGGAGCTCGCGATGATGCGGTCCTCGTCGTCCACCAGCGAGACGCTGCGCACGAAGGGGTCCTCGTCCAGCAACTCGCGCAGCGATGCGCTGCGCAGGCGCCCGCCCTTGAGCGCTTCCATGCTGGTGAGGGCGGCCAGCGACCGCAACCGCGCGGCGACACTGCCGATGGTGCGCGTAGCGTGGTCCTCGAACACCACGGCCTGGACCTGCATGCGCTCCAGCAGCGCGCGCTCCACGCCCTGGCGCACCGCCTGCTGCGCCGCCAGGAACGCGCCCCAGATGACGAGCAGGCCCGTGACGAGCAGCAGCCCGTACATGCGCCGGAAGCGCTGGGGGGCGATCGCGGGCGAGGTCGAGCCGTTGCGGTGCATTACACTTGCCAGGCTCGGCGGGTGTAGTTCAATGGCAGAACGGCAGCTTCCCAAGCTTCATACGAGGGTTCGATTCCCTTCACCCGCTCCAGATGCCGCAAGGGCTCCCATCGGGAGCCCTTTTTCCTGCCGGCCTCAGCGGTGGATGTCGCCCAGGCACAGGTACTTGAGTTCCACATAGTCGTCCACGCCCTGGCGCGCACCTTCGCGCCCGAGGCCCGATTGCTTGACCCCGCCGAAGGGCACCTCGGCGGTGGAGATGAGGCCGGTGTTCAAGCCCACCATCCCGTACTCCAGCGCCTCGCCCACGCGCAAGATGCGGCCGATGTCGCGGCTGTAGAAGTAGCTGGCCAGGCCGAACTCGGTGGCGTTGGCCAGGTCCACGACCTCCTGCTCGGTGTCGAAGCGGAAGACCGGCGCCACCGGCCCGAAGGTCTCCTCGCGCGCGCAGGCCATCTGCGCCGTCACGTCGGCCAGCACGGTGGGCGTGTAGAAACGCTCGGCCTGTCGGGTCCCGCCCGTGACCACGCGCGCGCCCCGCGCCAGCGCATCGGCCACATGGCGCTCCACCTTGGCCAGGGCCTGCTCGTCGATGAGCGGGCCCACCTGCACGCCGGCCTCGAAGCCGTTGCCCACCTTCAGGCTGCGCACCTTCTCGGCCAGGCGCTGCACGAAGGCGTCGTAGACACCGGCTTGCACGTACAGCCGGTTGGCGCACACGCAGGTCTGCCCGGCGTTGCGGTACTTGCTGACGATCGCGCCTTCCACGGCGCTGTCCAGGTCCGCATCGTCGAAGACGATGAAGGGCGCGTTGCCGCCGAGCTCCAGGCTGAGCTTCTTGATCGTCGGCGCGCACTGCGCGGCCAGGATCCGGCCCACCTCGGTGGAGCCGGTGAAGGACAGGTGGCGCACCACGTCGCTGGCGCACAGCACGTGGCCGATGGCGATGGAGTTCGCGGCGTCGGCGCTCAGCACGTTGAGCACGCCCGCGGGCATGCCCGCGCGCTGCGCGAGCTCCGCCACGGCCAGCGCGGACAGCGGCGTCTGCTCGGCCGGCTTGATCACCACGGGGCAGCCGGCGGCCAGCGCCGGGGCCACCTTGCGCGTGATCATGGCGATGGGGAAGTTCCAGGGCGTGATCGCTGCGCACACGCCGATGGGCTGCTTGAGCACCAGCAACCGCTTCGTCGCATCGTGTGTGGGAATGGTCTCGCCGTAGATGCGCCGGCCTTCCTCGGCGAACCACTCCAGAAAGCTTGCGCCGTAGGCCACCTCGCCGCGCGCCTCGGCCAGCGGCTTGCCCTGCTCGGCCGTCATGATGCGGGCCAGGTCGTCGGCGTGCTGGTGCAGCAGCGCGAACCAGCGCATGAGGATGGCGCCGCGCGCCTTGGCCGTGAGCGCGCGCCAGGCCGGCCAGGCGCGCGCGGCGGCGTCGATGGCCGCCTGCGCGTCCTGCGTTCCGGCATTGGCCACGTCCGCCAGGTGCTGCCCGGTGGCGGGGTCGGAGACAGCGAAGCGCCCGGCGGCCGACACCCACTTGCCGTCGATCAAGGAGTCGACGCGCAGCAGGCTCGGGTCGGCGAGGGCGGCGAGCGGGGCGAGCGGGGCGAGGGGCGTGGAGGCGGCTTCCATGGCCGGCGATGGTACGCCGCGCTACAATCTGGTTGATTCAACCAAGATTGTCGGCCCACCCGCTGCGCACCATGGAAACCGTCGGCCTGTTCGAAGCCAAGACGCACCTGTCGGAGCTCGTCGCGCGCGCCGAGCAGGGCGAGGAGGTGGTCATCACGCGCCACAACCGGCCGGTGGCCAAGCTCGTGCCGGTCGAGCCGGTCGACCGTGACGCGGCCGCGCGGCGCGAGGCCATCGATGCGCTGATCGGCGCGAGCCGCGGTCGCCGCCTCGGCCTCGACTGGCGGCGCCTTCGCGACGAGGGTCGGCGGTGAGCAGCGCCCCCTCGGGCTTCGTGCTCGACGCCTCCGTCGCGCTCGCCGCCTTCTTCGAGGACGAGCAGGACGACTACTCCCTGGCCGTGTGGCGCTCGATGCCCGCCGTGCAGCCGCACGTGCCGGCACTGTGGCACCTGGAGCTCGGCAACATCCTGTCGCGGGCGTTGAAGGCCCGGCGCATCACCGGCCAGGCGCTGCAGGAGTGCTGGGCGAGGCTCGCCGTCGTGGGCATCCGCACATTGCCGGTGGCTGGCGAGGCCGCGCAGTGGGCGCAGCGCGCCACCGACTGGGGCCTGAGCGCCTACGACGCCTGCTACCTCGACACCGCGCTGCGCCAGCGGCTGGCCTTGGCCACGCGCGACAAGGCCTTGGCCGACGCCGCGCGCCGCGTGGGCGTGCCGCTGTACCTGCAGCCGGCCGCAGCGGCCTGAAACTCCCTTCCCGAATATCCCCCGATTCCCGAGTGCACCCATGAAAGCCGCCGACATCCGCTCCACCTTCCTGAACTACTTCGCCGCCAAGGGCCACCAGGTCGAGGCCTCGAGCCCCGTGGTGCCCGGCGACGACCCGACGCTGCTGTTCACCAACGCCGGCATGAACCAGTTCAAGGACGTGTTCCTGGGCTTCGACAAGCGCGCCTACACCCGCGCGGCCACGAGCCAGAAGTGCATCCGCGCCGGCGGCAAGCACAACGACCTCGAGAACGTGGGCTACACCGCGCGCCACCACACCTTCTTCGAGATGCTGGGCAACTTCAGCTTCGGCGACTACTTCAAGCACGACGCCATCGCCTACGCGTGGGAGCTGCTCACCGAGCACTTCAAGCTGCCGAAAGACAAGCTCTGGGCCACCGTGTACGCCGAGGACGACGAGGCCTACGACATCTGGCTCAAGGTGATCGGCCTGCCCGCCGAGCGCATCGTGCGCATCGGCGACAACAAGGGCGGCCGCT
>JBMOGN010000136.1:0-9051 GCA_049318345.1 Rubrivivax sp.
TGGTGCCGGTGGCGGTGAACACGCTGCTGACGGCCGACGACTACGCCTACATGCTCGAGAACTCGCGTGCGCAGGCGGTGCTGGTCTCCGGGGCGCTGCTGCCCGCGCTTACCGCCGCCCTGACGCGCAGCGACCACGAGGTGCACAAGGTGATCGTCTCGCGCCCGGTGGCGCCGCTGCACCCGGCCGAGGTCGAGTTCGAGGCCTTCCTCGCCGCGCACGAGCCGGCCGCGCGCGCCGCCGCCACGGGCGCGGACGACCCGGCCTTCTGGCTCTACTCCTCCGGCTCCACGGGCCGTCCCAAGGGCACGGTGCACTCGCACGCCAACCCCTACTGGACGGCCGAGCTCTACGGCAAGCGCGTGCTGCAGCTGCAGGAGGGCGACGTGTGCTTCTCCGCTGCCAAGCTCTTCTTCGCCTACGGCCTGGGCAACGGCCTGAGCTTTCCGATGAGCGTGGGTGCCACCACCCTCCTGATGCCCGAGCGCCCCACGCCCGAGGCCACCTTCAAGCGCTGGCTCGGCGGCGTGGGCGGCGTCAAGCCCACCGTGTTCTTTGGCGCGCCCACGGGCTTCGCCGGCATGCTGGCTCACCCCGCGCTGCCCGCGCGAGCCGAGGTCGCGCTGCGGCTCGTCTCTTCGGCCGGCGAGGCGCTGCCCGCCGAGCTCGGCGAGCGCTTCAAGGCGCACTTCGGCGTGGACATCGTCGACGGCATCGGCTCCACCGAGATGCTGCACATCTTCCTGTCCAACCAGCCCGGCCGCGTGCGCTACGGCACCACGGGCTGGCCGGTGCCGGGCTACGAGATCGAACTGAGGGCAGAGGACGGCGCGAGCGTTCCCGATGGCGAGCCGGGGGACCTGTACATCCACGGTCCCTCGGCCGCCATGATGTACTGGGGCAACCGCACGAAGACGCGCGAGACCTTCCAGGGCGGCTGGACCAAGAGCGGCGACAAGTACGTGCGCAACGCCGACGGCACCTACACCTATTCGGGCCGCAGCGACGACATGCTCAAGGTCAGCGGCATCTACGTCAGCCCCTTCGAGGTCGAGGCCACGCTCGTGCAGCACCCGGCGGTGCTGGAAGCCGCGGTGATCGGCAAGGAAGACGCCGACGGCCTGACCAAGACCAAGGCCTTCGTCGTGCTCAAGCCTGGCGGCCACACGGACGAGGCCGAGCTCAAGGCCTTCGTGAAGGACCGGCTCGCGCCCTACAAGTACCCGCGCTACATCGAGTTCGTGGCCGACCTGCCCAAGACGGCCACCGGCAAGATCCAGCGCTTCAAGCTGCGCGAGCTCGAGCGCCGCGCGGCGGCCTGAGCGGCACCCGGCTGCCACCCGCAGGGCCTCCACCATGGTCGGCGCACACGTCGAAATCCGCCTGCGCGACCAGCGCGTGCAGATCGAGCACGCCTGGATCGCGCCCGAGCGCCGCGAGGCACCGCTCGTCGTGTTCCTCCACGAGGGGCTGGGCTCGGTATCGATGTGGCGCGACTACCCCGCGCAGCTGTGCGAGGCGGCCGGCGTGCGCGGCCTGGTCTACTCGCGTCCGGGCTACGGGCGCTCCACGCCGCGCACCGCCGGCGCCGCGTGGACGCCGCGCTTCATGCACGAGCAGGCGCACGAAGTGCTGCCCGCCCTGCTCCAGGCCTTGGGCGTGGACACCGGGCGCGAGGCCCCCTGGCTCTTCGGCCACTCCGATGGCGGCTCGATCGCGCTGCTGCACGCCGCGGCCTTCCCCTCTCGCACGGCCGGCGTCATCGCGCTGGCTCCTCACATCGTGGTGGAAGACCTCTCGGTGTCGAGCATCGCCCGTGCCCGCGAGGCCTACCTGCACACGGACCTGCGCGCGCGCCTGGCCCGCCACCACGACGACCCCGACTCGGCCTTCTGGGGCTGGAACGACATCTGGCTGCACCCGGAATTCCGCGCCTGGTCGATCGAGTCCGAGCTCGCCTCGATCACCTGCCCGGTGCTGGCGGTGCAGGGCCTGGACGACGAGTACGGCACGCTCGAGCAGATCCGCGGCATCGCGCGGCGCGTCCCGCACACCGAGCTGCTCGAGCTGCCCGATTGCGGCCACTCGCCGCACCGCGACCAGCCCGAGGCGCTGACGCGGGCGGCGGTGGCCTTTCTGGCACACCACCGGTCTCTCCCTGTGGCCCGCAACCCGGCACCCACTGCGGGCCCCTGATCCATTCGATTCCCTGTCATCGCATTCCATCGGGAGACACCCATGCTCAGCTACCAGGTCGAGACCTTCGGCCGCCCCCTGTCGCAGGTCATCCGCGACACCCCGCAGCCCCAGGGCAGTGAAGTCGTCGTGCGCGTGGGCAGCTGCGGCGTGTGCCACAGCGACGTGCACCTGCACGATGGCTACTTCGACCTCGGCGGCGACGCCAGGCTCGACATGACGCGTGCGCTGAACCTCCCGCGCACGCTGGGCCACGAGATCGCCGGCACCGTCGTCGCCGTCGGCCCCGAGGCCACTGGCGTGCAAGTCGGCGACAAGCGGGTCGTCTTCCCATGGATCGGCTGCGGCACCTGCTCGCTGTGCCAGGCCGGCGACGAGCACCTGTGCAACAGCCCTCGCGCACTCGGCATCCAGCGCGACGGCGGCTTCGCCGACCACGTCATCGTGCCGCACGCGCGCTACCTGCTCGACTACGGCACGCTGCCCGAGGAGCAGGCCTGCACCTACGCCTGCTCGGGCCTCACCGCCTACAGCGCGCTGAAGAAGGTGGGCCCGATCGGCCCGCGTGATCCGCTGCTGATCATCGGTGCGGGCGGTGTCGGCCTGTCGGGCATCCGCCTGGCGCGCCAGATGTTCGATGTCGCACCGATCGTCGTCGAGCTCGACCGCAGCAAGTGGGACATCGCGCGCGAGGCCGGTGCCGGCCAGCTCATCGACCCGAACGAGGAGGGTGCGCAGAAGGCGCTCCTCAAGGCCACGGGTGGTGGGGTGGCCGCAGCGATCGACTTCGTGGGTGCAGCCGCCACCTTCAAGTTCGGTTTCGGTGCGCTGCGCAAGGCCGGCAAGCTCGTGTGCGTGGGCCTGTTCGGCGGCTCCACGCCCATCGTGCCGGCCATGGTCTCCATGAAGGCCGTGAGTGTCACCGGCTCCTACGTAGGCAGCCTGCAGGAGATGCAGGAGCTGCTGGCGATTGCACGCAGCGGCGTGCTGCCTGACATGCCGCTGTCCACCACGCCGCTGGCCCAGGCCACGCAGGCGCTGGAGGACCTGCGCGCCGGGCGCATCCGCGGCCGCACGATCCTCAAGCCCTGAGCGGCGCCCTGCACACCAAGAGCCCATGATGAGCACCTCCAAGACCCCTGGCCCCGAGGCCACCCAGACCCAGTCCGCGGCCGACGCCATCGACTGGAACGCCCTGAGCCCCGTGGCGATGTGGCGCGACTGGGTCGCACGCTCCGAGGCGCAGTGGAGCGAGGCCGTCTCGCAGTTGCTGAAGGACCCGCGCGCCGGCGGCCCGCTGAACCGCCAGCTCGACGAGCTGCGCATGGCGCACCGCCTCTTCGGCGAGATGGCGCAGGCCTCGCTGGCGGCCTCGAACCTGCCTTCTCGCAGCGACCTGGAGGCGCTGGACGAGCGGCTCGGGCGCGTGGAGGACGGCCTCGCGCTCGTCGCTGCGGAGCTCGCGCGGCTGCGCACCGCGCTCGAGTCGGCCGCACCCGCGGTGGCGCGGTCGGCACCCCCGCGCCCCGCGCGCACCCGCAAGCCCGCCGCCGCCGCGCCGCGAAAGGCCTGAAGTGAGCCGCACCCCACAGGTCGCAGCCATGCCGAGCCTGCCCAACCCCATGCAGCGCACGCTCTCTCGCATGGGCCTGCCGGTGGAGGACTTCGGCGCCATGGCCGGGCCGCTGGGCGTCACACCGAAGGACACCATCCACGTCCAGGGCACGCTCAAGCTGCACCACTACCGGCCGCTGGCCGCGAGCGTCTACCGCACGCCGGTGCTCATCGTCACCTCGCTCGTCAACCAGCCGTACATCCTCGATCTCGTACCCGGCCAGAGCATGGTCGAGTACCTGCTGCGCCACGGCCACGACGTCTACCTGATCGAGTGGGGCCGCCCGCGGCGCGAGCACCAGCACCTGCAGCTCGAGGACTACGTCTTCGACCGGCTGCCGCGCTGCATCGAGCGCGTGCTCGAGGACAGCGGGGAGCGCGAGCTCACGCTGCTTGGCTACTGCGTGGGCGGGCTGCTTGCAGTGCTCTACGCCGCGCTGCACCCGCGCGCGCCGGTGCGCAACCTCGTGTGCATGGCCGCGCCCGTCAACGGCGACGGCCTGGAGTCGCTGAAGGCCTGGATGGGCGAGCACTTCGACGAGGAGAGCCTGATCGCGCAGCACGGCAACGTGCCGGCCGACTGGGTGCAGAACGCGCTGCGCGCGCTGCGCCCCTTCGGCAAGGTGGCCGGTGCGATGAACCTGCTCAACCAGATCGACAAGGACGACTTCGTGCGCAGCTTCCTGCGCATGGGCAAGTGGGAGAGCGACAACATCCCCTTTCCCGGCGGCGTCTTCCGCCAGATGGTCAACGGCTTCCTGCGCGAGAACCGGCTCGTGAAGGGCACCTGGGAGCTCGGCGGACAGCGCGTGAACCTGGGCGCGATCCACGTGCCGCTGCTGCACCTGCTCGCGCAGGACGACCACATCACCCCCTACGCCTCCTCGCGCGATCTGGTGCGCCTGGCCGGCAGCACCGACAAGACCGAAATCGTCGTCAAGGGCGGCCACGTCGGCCTGGTGGCCGGCCGCGGCGCCGAGCTGCGCATGTGGCCGGCGCTCGATGCCTGGCTGGCGCCGCGCTCGGCCTGAGTCCGCCACCACCTTCTCCTGCCTTCGGAACCTTTCCTCCAACTTCCTGAAACCTGAGGTCCCCACGCATGCGCTGCTACTGCGTCATCCACCACGGCCAGCCCCTGGAGCGGGTGGACAAGCCCGTTCCCACCCCGCAAGGCACGCAGGTGCTGGTGAAGGTCCGCGCCGCGGGCCTGTGCCACACCGACCTGCACCTGTGGGAAGGCCACTACGACATCGGCGGGGGCAGGAAGCTCACGCTGGCCGAGCGCGGCATCAAGCCCCCCCTCACCCTCAGCCACGAGATCGTGGGCGAGGTGGTGGCCACCGGCGAGGCCGCGACCAGCGTGCCCGTGGGCAAGACGATGCTCGTGCACCCGTGGATCGGCTGCGGCGAGTGCGCGGCCTGCCAGCGCGGCGAGGAGAACCTCTGCATCAAGCCGCAGGTGATGGGCATCATGCAGCCCGGCGGCTTTGCCGAGTACACGGTCGTGCCGCACCCGCGCTACCTGGTGGACATCGACGGCCTGGACCCGGCCGCGGCCACGCCGCTGGCCTGCGCGGGTCTGACCACCTACAGCGCGCTGCGCAAGTTCGGCACTCGCATCCACGAGGGCCCGGTGGTCGTGATCGGCGCCGGCGGTCTCGGGCTCATGGCCATCGAGGTGCTCAAGGCCCTGGGCGGCCAGGGTGCCGTCGTGGTCGACATCGACCCCGCCAAGCGCGAGGCGGCGCTCGCCGCCGGGGCCTTGCAGGCGATCGACGGCAAGGCTGCGGACGTCGTGCAACAGATCCAGGCTGCCACCGGGGGCGGCGCCCGGGCGGTGCTCGACCTGGTGGGCGCCACGCCCACCGTCTCCACCGCGGTGGCCAGCTGCGCACGCGGCGGCCACATCGTCGTGTGCGGGTTGATGGGCGGGGACATCACGCTGGCGCTGCCGGTGATCCCGCTGCGCCCGTTGACGATCCAGGGCTCCTACGTGGGCACGCTGGCCGAACTGCGCGAGCTCGTCGCGCTGGCGCGCGAAAAGGGCATGGCCCCGATTCCGGTCACCACGCGGCCGCTGGACGAAGCCAACGAGGCCTTGCAGGCCCTGCACGAAGGCCGCGTGATCGGCCGTACGATTCTGGTTCCCTGACCCCCCAGACACTCCCTGAAGGAATCGAGACCCCATGTACCCGACCCTGAGCCTGTACATCGACGGAGAGTTCATCCATGGCGGCGGCCGCCGCGAGCAGGACATCGTGAACCCGGCCACGCACGAGGTGATCGGCAAGCTGCCGCACGCCACGCGCGAGGACCTGGACCGTGCGCTGGCCGCAGCCGCGAAGGCTTTCGAGAGCTGGAAGAAGAGTTCGCCGCTGGAGCGCAGCAAGGTGTTGCGCCGTGTGGCGGAACTCGCGCGCGAACGCGCCGCCGACATCGGCCGCGCGATGACGATGGACCAGGGCAAGCCGCTGGCCGAGTCCACGGGCGAGGTTGTCTTCTGTGCCGAGCACGCCGAGTGGCACGCCGAGGAGTGCCGCCGCATCTACGGCCGCGTGATCCCCGCCCGCCTGGATGGCGTGCGCCAGACCGTGCTGCGTGAGCCGGTGGGCGTGGTGGCGGCCTTCTCGCCGTGGAACTTCCCCTTCAACCAGGCCATCCGCAAGATCTCGGCGGCCGTCGGCGCGGGCTGCTCGATCATCCTCAAGGGCCCGGAAGACACGCCCAGCGCCGTGGTGGCGCTCGCGCAGCTCTTCCACGATGCGGGTCTGCCCAAGGGCGTGCTCAACGTCGTCTGGGGCGTGCCCTCGGAGGTGAGTGACCACCTCATCGGCAGCCCCGTCGTGCGCAAGATCACCTTCACCGGCTCGGTGCAGGTGGGCAAGCTGCTCGCGGCCAAGGCGGCCGCCCTGATGAAGCGCAGCACGATGGAGCTCGGCGGACACGCACCGGTGATCGTCTGCGACGACGCCGACATCGACGCGGCCGTGAAGATGCTCGTGCCCTACAAGTTCCGCAACGCCGGGCAGGTGTGCATCTCGCCTACGCGCTTCTATGTGCAGGAGGGGGCCTACGACCGTTTCGTGGCCGAGTTCGTCGGCAAGACGCAGTCGCTCAAGGTGGGCGACGGCCTGGCCGCCGACACGAAGATGGGCCCGCTGGCCATGCAGCGGCGCGTCGGCGCGGTGGCCGGCTTCGTGGACGACGCGCGCGAGCGCGGCGCCTCGGTGCTGGCCGGCGGTGCGCCGATCCCGGGCGTGGGCAATTTCTTTGCCCCCACCGTCATCGCCGACCTGCCCGAGGACTCGCGCCTGATGACCGAGGAGCCCTTCGGCCCGGTGGCCGGCATGCTGCGCTTCAAGACGGTGGAGGAGGTGCTGCAGCGGGCCAACAGCCTGCCCTTCGGCCTGGCCGCCTACGCCTTCACCGGCTCCACGAAGCGCGCACACCAGATCTCCACGGGCCTGGAGGCCGGGATGATCGCCATCAACCACCTGGGCATGGCACTGGCCGAGACGCCGTTCGGCGGCATCAAGGACAGCGGCATCGGCAGCGAGGGCGGTCTGGAGACCTTCGACGGCTACCTCAACACCAAGTTCGTCACGCAGATGAACTGATGCGGCGAGATGCCCTTCGTCGAGCGGGGTGAGGCCCGGATCTTCTGGAATGCCATCGGGCAGGGCGAGCCCGTCGTGCTCGTGATGGGGCTGGGCTGCAGCTCGGCTGCGTGGTTCCGCGTCGCACCCAAGCTCGCGCGCCGGCACCGGGTGATCCTGCTCGACAACCGGGGCGTGGGCCAGACCACGGTGCGCCATTACGTGGTGCACCGCGTCTCCTCGATGGCGGCCGACATCGCCGCCGTGCTCGACGCCGCGGGCGAGGCCAGTGCTCACATCGTCGGCTTCTCGATGGGCGGCATGATCTCGCAGCAGTTCGCCATCGACTTCCCGCGCCGCGTGCGCTCGCTCGCGCTGCTGGGCACGCACCCGGGCGGCGGGTGGGCGGTGCAGGCCGCCTCCCCTGTGCGCGACCTGCTCTTTGCCAAGGGCGACGCCCCCGTGGCGCAGAGCATGGCCGACATGCGCGCCTACACCTATGCGCGCGAGACGCCCGACGAGCTCTTCGAGGAAGACGTGGTGGTGCGCGCGGCCAATGCCCCCACCAAGCGCGGGCTGCAGGCGCAGCTGTATGCGCTGATCGGCTGGTCCGCCTACCTCGACCTGCCGCGCCTGCGCTGTCCGACGCTGATCCTGCACGGCCTGCAGGACGCGCTGATCCCGCCGGCCAACGGCAGGCTGCTCGCCTCGCGCATCCCGGGCTCGACGCTCGTCGAATACCCCGACGCGAGCCACTGGCTCACGACCGACCAGAACGCGCGCTGTGTCGACGCGCTGCTCGACCACCTGGACACCCACCGCCCATGAACACCCCCGACTCGTCCCCGCAAACTGCCGCTGCGCCCTTGGCCATGGGCTCGCTGCATGGCCTGAAGGTCGTCGACCTCTCGCGCGTGCTGGCCGGCCCCTACTGCACGCAGATCCTGGCTGACCACGGCGCGGCCGTGCTCAAGGTCGAGCCGCCCGGCGGCGACGAGACGCGCGGCTGGGGCCCGCCCTTCGACCCGCAGGGCACGGCCTCGTACTTCCTCGGCCTGAACCGCAACAAGCGCGGCTGCACGATGGACCTCACGCAGCCCGCCGCGCGCGAGGCGCTGCTCGCACTGCTCGAGGACGCCGACGTGCTGGTGGAGAACTTCAAGGCGGGCACCCTCGAGAAGTGGGGCCTGGGCTGGGAGGTGCTCGCCCCGCGCTTTCCGCGGCTCATCTTCTGCCGCATCACCGGCTTCGGCACCGACGGCCCGATGGGTGGCCTGCCCGGCTACGACGCGGCGATCCAGGCCCTCGCCGGGATCATGAGCGTCAACGGCGAGCCCGATGCGCGCGGTGGGGAGCCGCTTCGCGTGGGGTTGCCGGTGGTGGACATGGTCACCGGGCTGAACGCGGCGCTGGGCATCGCCCTGGCGCTGCAGGAACGCAACCGCAGCGGCCGCGGCCAGTTCCTGGAGGTGGCGCTTCACGACGCCGGCCTGTCGTTGCTGCACCCGCATGCCGCCAACCACCTGCTGGATGGCCGCATCCCCGGGCGCACCGGCAACGCGCACCCGAACATCTGCCCCTACGACACCTTCCGCACCGGCACCGAGCCGATCTTCCTGGCGGTCGGCAACGACCGCCAGTTCGC
>JBMOGN010000137.1:0-9020 GCA_049318345.1 Rubrivivax sp.
ACGGCTACGAGGGCCTGCGTTCGCTGGAGGTCATCATCGCCGCCTACCGCAGCGCGCGCGACGGCGTGCGCGTGGGCCTGCCGCTGGTGTTCTGAGCCGGGTGCGGGCGATGTCTTCCCTCCAGGCGCCAGCCTCACGCGTCACGGTCCACCCCAGCGCCATCGTCGACGACGGCGCGCAGCTGGGTGCGGGCACCCGCGTGTGGCACTTCGCCCACGTGTGTGCCGGTGCGCGCATTGGCGAAGGTTGCTCGCTCGGCCAGGGCGTGTTCGTGGGCAACGATGTGCGCATCGGCCGCAACGTGAAGATCCAGAACCATGTGTCGGTGTACGACGCCGTGACGCTGGAGGACGATGTGTTCTGCGGGCCGAGCATGGTCTTCACGAACGTCCTCAACCCGCGCGCGGCCGTCGTGCGCAAGCACGAATACCGGCACACCCTCGTGCGCCGTGGCGCCACGCTCGGGGCCAACTGCACCGTGGTGTGCGGCGCAACCATCGGCGAGCACGCCTTCGTGGGCGCGGGCGCGGTGGTCACGGCCGATGTGCCGGCCTACGCACTCGTGGTGGGTGTGCCCGCGCGGCAGGTCGGCTGGATGAGCGCGCACGGCGAGCGCCTGGCGCTGCCCGTGCAGGCACCGGCCGGGCAGGCGCTGCGCGCGAGCTGCCCGGGCACCGGGCAGGTGTACGAGCTGCGCGAAGCGAGCCTGCGCGCGCTGGACCCATCCGGCACGCCGGGCGCGCCCGCCGCACCCGCCGCCGATTCCTGAAACAGGCCCCCCACCCGTGCAGTTCACCGACCTCAAGGCGCAGTACACCGCCCTCAAGCCCGCCATCGACGCGCGCATCCAGCGCGTGCTCGACCACGGCCAGTACATCATGGGCCCGGAGGTGGCCGAACTCGAGCAGGCGCTGGCCGCCTTGACCGGCGCGCGGCACTGCGTCACCGTGTCCAGCGGCACCGAGGCGCTGCTCATCGCGCTCATGAGCCTGGGCATCGGCCCCGGCGACGAGGTGGTGACGAGCCCCTTCACCTTTGCCGCCACGGGGGAGGTCATCGTGCTCGTGGGCGCGCGGCCGGTGTTCGTGGACGTGCAGCCCGACACCTGCAACCTCGACCCCGCGCTGCTCGAGGCGGCGATCACCCCGCGTACGAAGGCCATCATGCCGGTGAGCCTGTACGGGCAGGTGGCGGACATGGCCGAGATCCGCACGGTGGCGGCGCGCCACGGCCTGCCCGTGATCGAGGACGCCGCGCAGAGCTTCGGCGCCGCCTACCAGGGCCGGCGCAGCGGCGCGCTGTCCACCTTCGGCTGCACGAGCTTCTTCCCGAGCAAACCCCTGGGCTGCTATGGCGACGGCGGGGCGCTCTTCACCGACGACGACGCCCTGGCGCAGGCCGCGCGCGAGATCCGCGTGCACGGCCAGAGCGGCCGCTACCACCACACCCGCATCGGCCTGGGCGGACGCATGGACACGCTGCAGTGCGCGGTGGTGCTGGCCAAGCTGCCGCGTTTCGAGTGGGAACTGCAGCGCCGGCGCGAGCTCGGCGCGCGCTACGCGGCGCTGCTGCAGGGCACGCCGGGCCTGCGGCTGCTTGCGGTGCGGCCCGACCGCGACTGCGTATGGGGCCAGTACACGGTCTTCGTGGAGAACCGGCCGGCGGTGCAGGAGGCGCTGAAGGCCGCTGGCATTCCCACTGCCGTGCACTACCCGAAGCCGTTGCACCACCAGCCGGCCTACGCCGCACACTGCTGCCCCGAGTGCTGCCCGGTGAGCGTGCAGGTCTCGCAGCAGGTGCTGAGCCTGCCCATGAGCGCCGACCTCACCGAGGCCGACCAGCAACGGGTCGCGGACGCGTTGCGCCGCGCCTGCACCTAGGCGCGGCGCCGCCGCGCCGCTTCCGCGATGGCGCGCCCCTTCCTCGCCAGCGTCGTCACGGTGGCCGGCGGCACGGCCGTGGCCCAGGCGCTGGCGCTGGCGGCGCTGCCGGCCATCACGCGGCTGTACCCCCCCGAGGCATATGGCGCCTTCGTGGTGTTTCTCGCCTGGGGCGGATTCGTGCTGCCGCTGGTGTGCGCGCGCTTCGAGGTGGCGGTGGCCTTGCCCCGGCACGCGCGCAGCGCCTCGGCGCTGGTGGTGGGCAGCCTCGCCGTGGCCACGGCCGTGGCGCTGGCCTGCGCGCTGGCGGTGGCCGGGGTGCTGGCCTGGCGCCCGGCGCTCGGGCAGTACGGCCTGGCCTGGCTGCCGCTGTACGTGTGGCTGGGCGGCGCGGTGCAGGTGCTGGGCAACTGGGCCGCCCGCGTGCAGGACTTCCGGCGCCTGTCGCTCGCGCGCGTGATGCAGGCTGCGCTCACCGCCGCGGTGTCGATTGGCGGCGCACTGGCCCTGGGCTCGCAGCCTCTCGTGCTCGTGGCCGCCACCGTCGCCGGGCAGGTGCTCGCTCTGGCGGTGCTGGCCCCGGGCTTGCTAGCCACGGGCTTCTCGCACCGGGTGCCCGCCCGGCGGGTGCGCCGCCTGCTGCGCCATTTCCGGCCGCTGGCGGCCTTCAACGGGCCGCACGTGTTGTCTGATGCTGCGCAGGCCTCGGGCCTGCCGCTGCTGCTCACGAGCCTCTACGGCCCGCAGGCCGCCGCCTACTACGCCTTCGCCAGCCGGTTGCTGAAGGCGCCGCTGGGCCTGGTGAGCGGGGCCATCTCGCAGGTGTATTTCCCGCGCGCGGCCGCGCAGCGCGGCGACGCCGGCCGCCTGCGCCACGACGCCCTGCGCATCCTGCGCGCCTCCAGCCTCGTGGCGCTGGCTCTGCTGCCGCTGCTGCTGCTGTTGCCCGATGCACTCTTCGGCTGGGCCTTCGGTGCGCGCTGGCAGGAGGCCGGCGGCTACCTGCGGGCGCTTGCGCCGTGGGTGCTGTCGTCCTTCGTGGCCGCGCCGCTGAGCGTGCTGTATCTCGTGAAGGAGCGCTTCGGGCTGGACTTCGGCCTGAGCCTGGGCGCGACGCTGCTGGCCTTTGCGCTGCTGGCCGCCGCCGTGCTGGCGGGGCAGGGCAGCCTGGCGGCGATGTGGACGCTGTCGCTGGGCATGACGGCCTACATCATCGCCTCCACCGTCTTCGAGTTCACGGTTGTCGTGGCCCGGCCCGGTGCGGCCCCCGGCTCCCGCCGCTGAAAGGGCAGGCATGCCGCCCGGCGAACCGCCTCCGCTGCTGCCGGCCGACCCGCTGGACGACCCGGCCATCCGCCAGGCGCTGGCCGCCCCGCTGGGCCTGGACCCCTTCACGCTGCCGGGTTGTGCGCCGGCGTTCCAGCGGCGCCACTTTGGGCTCACGCAGGTGGAACTCGGCCCGCTGGGCCTGAGCGCGCCGGTGTGCGCCGACCCGGCGGCGCTGGAGGCGATGAGGAGCCTGCTGCGCGAGGCGCCGCGCCACGCCGCGCGGGTGCGCGTCACGCTCAGCCCCTTCGAGCCGCAGGCCGATGTGCTGGTGCAGCAGGCGCGCCAGCTGGGTTACCAGGTGCTGCCCCTGCAGACCCACGTGCTCGAGCTGCAGCGCCCGCTCGAGGCGATCCGCGCGGGCTACCACGCCACCAAGCGCGCGCAGGTGCGGCGCGCACCCAAGGTGGAAAGCGCCATCGCCTGCACGCGCGACCCCGCTGCCCTGCAGGGCTACTTCGAGGTGTACGCGGCTTCCGCGCAGCGCTGGGGCCGCGGGGCGCCGCCCTATCCGCGCGCGCTCTTCGAGGCGCTGCTGCGCAGCCCCTGCACCCAGTTGTGGACGCATCACGTGGCCGGGCGGCTGGCCTGCGCGATGGTGGTGCTCGCCGGGCGCGAGCAGGCCCTGTACTGGCAGGGCGTCTCCCACATCGAGGACGACCAGAAGCCCGCCCACCCCATGGCCCGGCTCTTCGACGCGGTGGTGCAGGGGCTGGTGGGGCAGGGCGTGGCGCACTTCAACCTGGGCGCCAGCGACGGCCTGCCCTCGGTGCGCCGCTTCAAGGAGGAGTTCGGTGCGCAGCCCCGGGCCTACACCGCGCTGCTGCACGAGTCCCGCCGCTGGCGGCTTGCGCAGGCGCTGGCACAGGGTGCGAGGCGGATAATGGGCGCCGTGAAACCCGCGGCACAACATGGCTGAAGTCGACTGGGACGAGCGCGCCCGCCAGGGCGTCGGGTTGCAGTCGGTCATCGACCCCGGCGACCGCGACGGCCTGAAGAACGGCCTCATCGACCGCATCCAGTGGAACTGCATCGGCCCCTGGGTGCAGGGGCGTCGCCGGCTGCTGGACTACGGCTGCGGCATCGGCCGCTTTGCCCGGCGCGTGCACGCCTGCGGGGTGGGCTACGTGGGCGTGGACGCCTCCGCCGCCATGATCGAAGCCGGTGCGCGCGGCCACGCGGGCCTGCCCCTGGAGTTTCTGCATGCCCCGGAGCTGCCTCTGCCCCTGGCCGAAGCGAGCGTGGACGGCGTGCTCTCGGTGGGCGTGCTGCAGTGCCTGCAGACGGCTGATGGCGCGCTGCTGCGCCAGGCCGTGAGCGACCTCGCCCGTGTGCTCGAGCCGGGCGGCGAGCTGCTCATGATCGAGCAGGCCAGCGCCAGCGGGCGGCACTCCGGCTCGGTGTCGGCCAGCGCCAGCGAGCAGGACTACCTGGACGCGCTCGCGCCGCACTTCGAGGTGGCCGAGCTGCGCCGCGTGCGCCTGGGCGCGCTCTCGCGCTACGCGGGCTTCTACTTCCGCCACGGCCTGCGGCTGCCGGCGCGGCCGCTGATCGAGGCCCTGGTGGCGCGCCACGAGACCGCCCGCGCCACCCGCGCCAACCCCTCGCAACTGGTGGTGCAGGTCTACCACGACGTGGCGATCCGCGCCGTCCGCCTGCCGGCTGCGCGGTGAACGGGCCCCGCGGCCCGCGGCCGGTGCTGGTGGTGGGCACCCAGTCCATCCACGTGCGCCGCTTCGTGAACGGGCTGTGCGAGGCCGGTCAGGAGGTGGTGCTGGTCACGAACTCCACCGAGCCGCTGGTGCGCCACCCGCGCCTGCTGGCGCAGGAGACGGTGGACTTTGCGGTGAAGAGCCTGCGCACACCCGGGCGCATCCGCGCCGCCGTGGCGCGCTGGCAGCCGGGCGTCGTGCACGTGCACCAGGCCAACAGCGTGGCCTGGCACGCGGCCCGGGCCCTGCGGGGCACGGGCGTGCCCATGGTGCTGACGCTGTGGGGCTCGGACGTGCTCACGCTGCCCGCGCGCGGGCCGCTGCACCGCGCCATGGTGCGCCACGCGCTGCGCGCCGCCGATGCGTGGACCGCCGACGCCCGTACGGTGCTGGAGGCCGCGCGCGAAGTGGCCGGCGCCGGCGCGCGCGCGGTCGAGCAATGGATCCCGCTCGGCATCGACGAGCCGCCCGCTGCGGCTGCTGCGGGCCCCGATTCGCCCGTACGCGAACGCCGCCTGCTCTCGTGCCGCCTGCACAAGCCGCTGTACCGCATCGACGCCATCCTGCGCGCCTTCGCGCAGGCCGCCCCGCAGTGCCCGGGCTGGGTGCTGGAAGTGGCGGCCCATGGCGAGGAGACGCCCGCCCTGCAGCGCCTGGCTGTCGAGCTCGGGCTGGGTGAGCGCGTGGCCTTCACCGGCATGCTCGGTGCGCCGGCCCTGGCCCGTGCTTACCGGCGCAGCGCCGTCTTCGTGAGCGTGCCCGAGTCCGACGGCACCTCGGTGAGCCTGCTGGAGGCGATGGCCGCCGGCTGCCTGCCCGTGCTGAGCGACCTGCCGGCCAACCGCGAATGGGTGCGCGACGGCGACAACGGCCTGCTCGTGGGCGACCTCTCGCACCTCGGCGCTGCCCTGCAGCGCGCCGTGGCCTGGTGGGAATCGGGCGACTGGGCGCGCACCGGCGAGCCAGCCAATGCGAGGCTCATCGCCGAGCGCGCCACGCTGCGGGCCAATGTGCAGCAGTTCCTCGCGCTGCACGAGCGGGTGCAATGAGCCAGCCCCGCGTCGTCCACCTCACCACCGTGCACCCGCGGCACGACATCCGCATCTTCCGCAAGGAGTGCGTCTCGCTCGCGCAGGCCGGCTACGAGGTGGTGCAGGTGGTGGGCGACGGCCTCGGCCCCGCGTTCGAGCAGGGCGTGCAGATCGTGGACATCGGCGCGCGCCCGCCCGGGCGGCTGGCGCGCATGCGCGAGCAGCCCCGCCTCGCGCTCGCGGCAGTGCGCGCCCTGGCGCCCGCCCTCGTGCACTTTCACGACCCCGAACTGCTGCCTGCGGGCGTGCAGCTTGCCCGCGCAGGCTTCAAGGTGGTGTACGACGCGCATGAGGACGTGCCGCGCCAGCTCCTGACCAAGCAGTGGATTCCCGCGCCCCTGCGCCGGCCGCTGAGCCTGGCCTTCGAGGCCTACGAGAACCGCCAGGTGCGCCACCTCGCGGCCGTGGTCGGCGCCACCCCCCACATCGCGCGGCGCTTCTCGCAGGTGGCACGCCGCGCGGTCAACGTGAGCAACTTCCCCTTCCTGCACGAGCTCGCGCCGCCCGCGCACCCGCGCGAGCCCGAGAAGCTCGTGTGCTACGTGGGCGGCATCTTCCGCACACGCGGGGCCTTCGAGATGGTGCGCGCGCTGCCGCTCGTGCCCGACGTGCGCCTCGTGCTGTGCGGCAAGTTCGAGGACGCCGCCACCGAGGCCGCGCTGCGCGCCGAGCCGGGCTGGGCCCAGGTGGACTACCTGGGCGTGGTGGGCCGCGAGCAGGTGCGCGAGGTGCTCGCGCGCTGCCGCGCGGGGCTCGTCACGCTGCTGCCCCTGCCCAGCTACCTCGATTCGCTGCCCATCAAGATGTTCGAGTACATGTCGGCCGAGTTGCCGGTGATCGCCTCGGACTTCCCCCTGTGGCGCGAGATCGTCACGCGCCACGGCTGCGGCGTGTGCGTGGACCCCACGCGCCCCGCAGCCCTCGCGCAGGCCATCCGCAGCCTCGTGGACGACGCCGAGCAGGTGGCCCGCATGGGCGAGGCGGGCCGTGCCGCCGTGCACGCCCACTACCACTGGCCCCGCGCCGAGGCCGAGCTGCTGCAGCTGTACCGGGAGCTGCTGGCGTGAACATCCTGCTCGTCAACCACTATGCCGGCACCCCCGCGCTGGGCATGGAGTACCGCCCCTACTACCTCGCGCGCGAGTGGGTGCGCCTGGGCCACCGGGTGATGATCGTGGCGGCCAGCTTCTCGCATGTGCGCGCCCGCCAGCCCGAGCCCGGCCTCGGCCAGGAGACGGTGGACGGCATCACCTACCGCTGGCTGCCCACACCTGCCTATGCGGGCAACGGCTGGGGCCGCATGAAGAACATCCTGTCCTTCATGAGCCAGCTGTGGGCGCAGGCCGATGCGCTTGCAGGAGAGTTCGCGCCCGACGCCGTCATCTCCTCCAGCACCTACCCCATGGACACCTGGGTGGCCCAGCGCATCGTGCAGGCCGCCCGCGCCGCGCACCCGGGGCTGCGCACCCGGCTCGTGCACGAGGTGCACGACCTGTGGCCGCTGTCGCCTATCGAGCTCTCGGGCATGTCGCCCTGGCACCCCTTCGCGCTCATCTGCCAGTCGGCCGAGGACAGCGCCTACCGGCGCAGCGACGCGGTGGTGTCGATGCTGCCCAAGGTGCAGCAGCACATGGCCCGCCGCGGGCTGGACCTGCGCAAGCTCCACATCGTGCCCAACGGCATCAGCCCCGACGACTGGGAGAATCCGCCGCCGACCCTGCGCGAAGACGTGGAGCAGGCCATCGACGCCGCGCGCCGCGAGGGCGGCGTGGTGGTGGGCTACGCCGGCTCCATGGGCGAGCCCAATGCGCTGGACGTGCTGCTGGATGCGGCGGCGCTGCTGCAGGCGCCCGGCGGCTCGAGTGCATCCCGCCCGCTGCACATCGTCATGGTGGGCGACGGCCACTGCCGCGAGGCCCTCGTGCAGCGCGTGGCCCGCGAGGGCCTGGCGCGCGTGCGCCTGCTGCCGCCCATCCCCAAGGCGCAGATTCCCGCCTTCCTGGCGGCGATCGACATCGCCTACATCGGCTGGAAGCGCCAGCCGCTGTACCGCTTCGGCATCGCGCCGAACAAGCTCATGGACTACATGATGGCCGCGCGCGCCGTGCTGCATTCGGTGGAGGCGGGCAACGACCCCGTCTCCGAGGCCGGCTGCGGCCTGACGGTGCCGCCCGAGGACCCCGAAGCCGTGGTGCGGGGCCTGCGCCAGCTCGCCGCGCTCTCCCCGCGGCAGCGCCGGGCGCTGGGTGACAAGGGCCGCGCCTACGTGCTCGCCCACCACACCTACCCGGTGCTGGCGAGGCGCTTCCTGAAGGTGCTGCAGTGAGCGCGCCCTCCGAACCCGATGCCGTGGCACAGCGCTACGCGCGCCGCGCGGCCGGCGACCTCTACAGCGCCTCCCGCCCCGAGGTGCAGCAGATGCTCCAGGAGCGCGAGCGCGCCCTGCGCCGGCTCTTCGCCCGCCAGGGCTGGCAGCGCCTGGAAGAACGGCGCGTGCTCGAGGTGGGCTGCGGCTCCGGCGGCAACCTGCAGCGCCTCATCGAAATGGGTTTCAGCCCCGCGCACCTGGCCGGTATCGAACTCCTGCCCGATCGCTTCCAGGCGGCGCGCCACGCGCTGCCACCCGAGCTGCCCCTCATCCCAGGCGACGCCTGCGCCGCCTCCTGGCCCGCGGCCAGCGTGGACGCCGTGCTCGTCTCCACCGTCTTCTCGTCCCTGTTGGACGACGCCTTCCAGGCCCGGCTGGCGCGCACCTTGTGGAACTGGATCAAGCCCGGCGGCGGCGTGCTCTGGTACGACTTCACCGTGGACAACCCCCGCAACCCCGATGTGCGAGGCGTGCCGCTCGCCCGCATCGCCGAGCTCTTCCCCGAAGGCCGGCTGCAGCACGAGCGCCTCACCCTCGCCCCGCCGCTCGCCCGCCTGGCCTGCCGCCTCCATCCCGCGCTGTACCCGGTGCTCAACGCGCTGCCTGTGCTGCGCACCCACGTGCTCGCGTGGGTCGGCAAGCC
>JBMOGN010000138.1:0-8794 GCA_049318345.1 Rubrivivax sp.
GGGGCACGTACAGCGCCCCGGCCACGGCGCACATCACGGCCGACAGCGTCCAGATCGACAGCTTGTAGGCCACCGGGTCGTAGCCGGAGAACATCACCCGGCTCTCCGCGTCGCGGATGGCCTGCAGCACCCGGCCGTAGCGGCTGTGCACGATGGCGCGCGACAGCACGAAGAAGCCCACCAGGGTGACGCCGCTGGCCGCGCACAGCAGCACCCGCATGGACTGGTCCAGCGGGATGCCCAGGATGCGCTTGAAGTCGGTGAAGCCGTTGTTGCCGCCAAAGCCCGTCTCGTTGCGGAAGAACAGCAGCATCGCCGCGTAGGTCAGGGCCTGGGTGATGATCGAGAAGTACACGCCCTTGATCCGCGAGCGGAAGGCGAACCACCCGAAGACGAAGGCCAGCAGCCCCGGCACCAGCACCACCAGCGCGACCTGCGCGAGGAAGCTGTCGCTCAGCGCCCAGTGCCACGGGTACTCCTTCCAGTTCAGGAACACCATGAAGTCGGGCATGTCGGCCTTGTACTGGCCGTCGCGCCCGATCTGGCGCATCAGGTACATGCCCATCGAGTAGCCGCCCAGCGCGAAGAACAGGCCGTGCCCGAGCGAGAGGATGCCGGTGTAGCCCCAGATGAGGTCCATGGCCAGGGCGCAGATCGCGTAGCACAGGATCTTGCCCAGCAGGCTCACGTAGAAGTCCGGCAGGTGCAGCGCATGGTCGGCAGGCACCGCCAGGTTCAGCAGCGGCACCACCCCGGCCAGCAGGATCAGGCACGAAAGCACCGCCGTCCAGCCGCGCACGCCCAGCAGCGTCCTCATGGCGTCCTCATGCCTCGGCACTCCGGCCCTTGAGGGCGAAGATGCCCTGCGGACGCTTCTGGATGAAGGCCACGATGAACACGAGCACCATGATCTTGGCGAGCACCGCGCCCTGCCAGCCTTCCAGCAGCTTGTTCAGCAGGCCCAGGCCCAGGCCCGCGTAGACCGTGCCGGCCAGCTGCCCCACCCCGCCGAGCACCACCACCATGAAGGAGTCGACGATGTAGCCCTGCCCGAGGTCGGGGCCGACGTTACCCACCTGGCTGAGCGCACAACCGGCCAGGCCCGCGATGCCCGCGCCCAGGGCGAAGGCCCAGGTGTCCACGCGCGCGGTGTGCACGCCCACGCAGGCGGCCATGCGCCGGTTCTGCGTCACCCCGCGCACGAACAGCCCGAGCCGCGTGCGCGAGATCAGCAGCACCATGCCCCCGAGCACCAGCGCGGCGAAGACGATGATGGCCACGCGGTTCCAGGGCAGCACCAGGTTGGGCAGCACCTGCAGCCCACCGGACAGCCAGGCGGGGTTCTCCACCGCCACGTTCTGCGCCCCGAAGAGCGAACGCACGGCCTGCATCAGGATGAGGCTGATGCCCCAGGTGGCCAGCAGCGTCTCCAGCGGGCGCCCGTAGAGCCAGCGGATGACGCTGCGCTCCAGCACCGCACCGACCAGCGCCGAGGCGGCAAAGGACACGGGAATGGCCACCAGCACGTAGGCGTCGAAGAGCCCCGGCGCCCAGGCCTGGAAGGCCTTCTGCACGAGGTAGGTGGCGTAGGCCCCGATCATGATGAGCTCGCCGTGCGCCATGTTGATGACGCCCATGAGCCCGTAGGTGATCGCCAGTCCCAGTGCGGCCAGCATCAGGATGGAGCCCAGGCTGATGCCGGTGAAGAGCACGCCCAGTCGCTCGCCCCAGGCCAGGCGCTCCTGCACGGCGGCCAGCGACTGTTGCAGCGCCGCCTTCACGCCCGGGTCGGCTTCTGCACCGATGCGCTCCAGCAGCAACGAGCGGGTGGCGGGGTCCGGGGTCGAGGCCAGGCGCTGCGCGGCCTGCAGGCGCAGGGCCGGGTCGGCCGAGGTGATCTGCGCCGCGGCCACCAGGCCTTCGAGCTGCGTCTTCAGCGCGGGGTCGGACTCGGCCTGCAGCGCGCGCTGCAGCAGCGGCAGCCGGCTCGCGTCGGCCTGCTCGCGCAACTCGGCCACGGCCTTGGCGCGCTCGGCGCGGTCTTTCGAAAACAGGCGCAGCGAGGCGAGCGCAGACTCGATCTCGCGGCGCATGCGGTTGTTGTTGACGACGTCCTCGGCGCCTTCGGGCAGCGGCGCGGCCGTGCCGCTGCCCGCCACCGCCGCCTGGCCGTCGCGCACCACGAAGGCGCGGCCACCGGACACCTTCACCTGGTCGTCCAGCAGGGCCTGCAGGTAGGCGGCCAGGGCGGGGTCGGGGTCGGCCAGCGCCTGGCCCAGGGCGGCGATGCGCGCATCGCTCTCGCCCGAGGCGATGCGCACGGCCTGCTCGGGGGTGAGCGCATGCGCCCACCCCGCCGCCAGCAGGCCGGCGGCCAGCAACCCGCTGCCGAGCCGTGCCCGGCAGCGCTCGAGGAACGTCATGCCCCGGTCACTTCTTCTCGGGCTCGTCCTTCTTGCCCTTGTTCTCGGGGATGTAGGGGCTCCAGGGCTTGGCCTGCACCGGGCCCGGGGTCTTCCACACCACGTTGAACTGGCCGTCGGCCTTCACCTCGCCGATGAACACGCTCTTGTGCAGGTGGTGGTTCTTCTCGTCCATCTTGGACGTGATGCCGCTCGGGGCCTTGAAGGTCTGGCCGGCCATCGCCGCGATCACCTTGTCGGTGTCGGTGCTCTTGGCCTTCTCCACGGCCTGCTTCCACATGTAGATGCCGATGTAGGTGGCCTCCATCGGGTCGTTGGTCAGCGGCTTGTCCTTGTGGCCGGGGATGTTCTTGGCCTTGGCGTAGGCGGCCCACTTCTTCGTGAACTCGTCGTTGGCCGGGTTCTTGATGGACATGAAGTAGTTCCAGGCGGCCAGGTGGCCCACCAGCGGCTTGGTGTCCACGCCGCGCAGCTCTTCCTCGCCCACGGAGAACGCCACCACCGGCACGTCGGTGGCCTTCAGGCCCTGGTTGCCGAGCTCCTTGTAGAAGGGCACGTTGGAGTCACCGTTGATGGTGGAGACCACGGCCGTCTTCTTGCCCTCGCTGGCGAACTTCTTGATCTTGCCGATGATGCTCTGGTAGTCGGAGTGGCCGAAGGGCGTGTACTCCTCCATGATGTCCGAGTCGGGGATGCCCTTGCTCTTCAGGAAGGCGCGCAGGATCTTGTTGGTGGTGCGCGGGTAGACGTAGTCGGTGCCCAGCAGCACGAAGCGCTTGGCCGAGCCGCCGTCCTTGCTCATCAGGTACTCCACCGCGGGGATGGCCTGCTGGTTGGGCGCGGCACCCGTGTAGAACACGTTCTTGCTGAGTTCCTCGCCCTCGTACTGCACGGGGTAGAACAGCAGGCTGTTGGTCTCCTCGAAGACCGGCAGCACCGACTTGCGCGACACGCTCGTCCAGCAGCCGAAGACCGCGGCCACCTTGTCCTGCGTGATGAGCTGCTTGGCCTTCTCGGCGAACAGCGGCCAGTTGGAAGCCGGGTCCACCACCACCGGCTCGAGCTTCTTGCCGAGCACGCCGCCCTTGGCGTTGATCTCCTCGATGGCCATCAGCACGGTGTCCTTGAGCACCGTCTCGGAGATCGCCATCGTGCCCGACAGCGAGTGCAGCACCCCCACCTTGATGGTGTTCTGGGCGAAGGCCGGCGAGGCGAGGCCGGCGGCGACGAGGGCAGCGGCCAGCGTCTTCAGGCCGGCGCGGCGGATCGGGTTCACGGATGTCATCAAGGGGCTCCTGGTTGGGGGTGGAGGTGAATTCCGAAGAGCACTCTCGCAATAGCCGTGCCAGCCTTGTGGGATCTGGGCAAGTGCGTTGCAGGCCCGGCCGGCTCTTGTCCTCGAAACCCTTTCCGGTGCAGGGGCTGAAACGGTACGATGGCACCGATCCTGCAAAGGCCTGCACATGGAACTGACCCCCCGCGAGAAGGACAAGCTGCTCATCTTCACCGCTGCCCTGCTGGCCGAGCGCCGGCGTGCACGCGGGCTGAAGCTGAACCACCCCGAGGCGGTGGCCCTCATCACCGCGGCCATCCTCGAGGGCGCACGCGACGGGCGCACGGTGGCGGCGCTCATGAGCGAGGGCAAGACCGTGCTCGCCCGCGCCGACGTGATGGACGGCGTGCCGGAGATGATTCCCGAGATCCAGGTCGAGGCGACCTTCCCCGACGGCACCAAGCTGGTGACCGTGCACCAACCCATTGCATGAGCTGTCAGGAGGCCCGCGCCATGAAACTCTTCCTTCCGCTGCTCGTGCTGGCTGCCGCCCACGCGGCGCGTGCACACGACGGTCACGGCCAGACCGCGCTCTCGCACTGGCATGCGAGCGACGTGCTCGGCTTCATCCTGGCCGCTGCGGTGGCTGCGGGCATCTTGTGGTGGCGCGGGAGGAAGTGATGATCCCGGGCGAACTCCTCACCGAGCCGGGCGAACTCGAGCTCAACCCCGGCCGGCGCACGCTCACGCTCGTCGTGGAAAACAGCGGCGACCGCCCGATCCAGGTCGGCTCGCACTACCACTTCGCCGAGACCAATGGCGCGCTGCGCTTCGACCGCGCAGCCGCGCGCGGCATGCGGCTGAACATTGCCTCGGGCACTGCGGTGCGCTTCGAGCCCGGGCAGCAACGCACGGTGGAACTCGTGGACTACGCGGGCGATCGCGAGGTCTGGGGCTTTCGCGGCCTCGTGCAGGGGAGGCTCTGACCATGGCCACCGTCTCGCGCCGCGCCTACGCGGAAATGTTCGGCCCCACCGTGGGCGACCGCCTGCGCTTGGCTGACACCGGCCTCGTCATCGAGGTCGAGCAGGACTTGACCCTTCGCGCAGGCGGCTACGGTGAGGAAGTGAAGTTCGGCGGCGGCAAGACCATCCGCGACGGCATGGGCCAGGGCCAGCGCGTCAACGGCCCGGGCGCGCACGACGCGGTGGACTGCGTCATCACCAACGCCCTCATCGTCGACCACTGGGGCATCGTCAAGGCCGACATCGGCCTGCGCGGCTCGCGCATCTGCGCCATCGGCAAGGCCGGCAACCCCGATGTGCAGCCGGGCGTGGACATCGTCATCGGCCCAGGCACCGAAGTGATCGCCGCCGAGGGCATGATCGTCACGGCCGGCGCCATCGACACCCACATCCACTTCATCTGCCCGCAGCAGATCGACGAGGCCCTGGCCAGCGGTGTCACCACCATGATCGGTGGCGGCACCGGCCCGGCCACCGGCACCTTTGCCACCACCTGCACGCCCGGCCCCGAGAACATCCGCCGCATGCTCGAGGCGGCCGATGCCTTCCCGATGAACCTGGGCTTTCTCGGCAAGGGCAACGCCAGCCGCCCCGAGGCACTGCACCAGCAGGTCGAAGCCGGCGCCATCGGCATGAAGCTCCACGAGGACTGGGGCACCACACCGGCCGCCATCGACAACTGCCTGTCGGTGGCTGAAGAGACCGACACGCAGGTCGCTATCCACACCGACACCTTGAACGAGAGCGGCTTCGTCGAGGACACGATCGCCGCCTTCAAGGGCCGCACGATCCACAGCTTCCACACCGAGGGCGCCGGCGGCGGCCACGCCCCGGACATCATGAAGGTGGTGGGCGAGGCCAACGTGCTGCCCTCTTCCACCAACCCCACGCGCCCGTACACCGTCAACACGCTCGACGAGCACCTGGACATGCTGATGGTGTGCCACCACCTCGATGCGTCCATCGCCGAAGACCTCGCCTTCGCCGAAAGCCGCATCCGGCGCGAGACCATCGCCGCGGAAGACATCCTGCACGACCTGGGCGCCATCAGCATGTTCTCCTCCGACAGCCAGGCCATGGGCCGGGTGGGCGAGGTCGTGATCCGCTGCTGGCAGACGGCGCACAAGATGAAGGCCCAGCGCGGCGGCCTGCCCGGCGACACCGCGCGCCACGACAACGCGCGCGTGAAGCGCTACGTGGCCAAGCTCGCCATCAACCCCGCGCTCACGCACGGCATCGCGCACGAGGTGGGCAGCGTCGAGGTGGGCAAGTGGGCCGACCTCGTCATCTGGAAGCCCGCCTTCTTTGGTGTGAAGCCCGCGCTCGTGCTCAAGGGCGGCTTCATCGCGCTCGCAGCGATGGGCGACCCCAACGCCAGCATCCCCACGCCGCAGCCCGTGCACTACCGGCCGATGTTCGGCTCCTTCGGCGGGGCCCTCTCACGCACCTCGCTCACCTTCGTGAGCCAGGCGGCGCTGGCCACCGGCGCGGCCGAGAGCTACGGGCTGCACAAGCGCCTGGTGGCCGTGAAGGGCTGCCGCACCGTGAAGAAGGCCGACATGGTGCACAACGCCTACGCGCCGGTGATGGAGATCGACGCCCAGACCTACGCCGTGCGTGCCGACGGGCAGTTGCTCACCTGCGAGCCGGCGAGCGTGCTGCCGATGGCGCAGCGGTATTTCCTGTTCTAACCCGCGGGGGCCAGCGCGGCGTGCGCTCGAATCCAGGCCGCAAGCGAGTCCTCATCGAGCTCGCCCGCTGCCAGCGCCAGGATCTGCATCACGCAATCGGCATCGCTGGCGTGGAGCTCCCACCCGTTGAGCAGCAGGAAAAGTTCAATCGCCACCAGCGCGGTGCGCTTGTTGCCGTCGACGAAGGGGTGGTTGCGCGCCACGCCGAAGCCATAGGCTGCAGCCAGTTGCGCCACATCGGGGTCACCATAGGCAGCAAGTTTGCGCGCACGCGCCAGGGCCGACTCCAGCAGCCCTTCGTCGCGTGTGCCCGCGCCGCCCCCGTGCTCAGCCAGTTGCTCATCGTGCGCGGCGCGCAGCACGGCCGCGTCGATCCAGACCCAAGGCGTGTTCACTTGGCCAGCTCCCGCAACGCGTCCCGCCGCTTCTTCATCACGCGGCGCGCCAGCGCCATCTGCTGCTCGAAGTCCGGGTTGTACGGCGTCAGGGTGATGCCGCCATCGGCCGCATCGGTCACGAACACGGTGTCACCCTTCTCCAGCTTCAGGCGCGCCAGGACTTCCTTGGGCAGGATGAGCCCGACCGAGTTGCCGATCTGCGTGAGCTTGAGTGCGGTGGACATGTCGAGCCTCCAGTTATTACGAATGTAATACTATCACGACAGATTTCCAAACGCGCGACACTTCCGCTCGAGCGCCTGGCGCCCCCTCCTTCCCTTCCGTTCAGCTCGAACTGCCCGCCCCATCGAACACCTTCCCACCATGCTCACCGTCAACAAGCTCGTCCCCGCCGGCCGCGGCCTCGCCCCGGCGCTCCTGAAGCGCGCCACCACCGTCGAACTCGACTGGGACGTGCGCCAGAAGAGCCGCTTCGACGCCACCGACTCCGCCGGCCGCACGCTCGGCGTGTTCCTGCCGCGCGGCACCGTGGCGCGCGGCGGCGACGTGCTCGTGGCCGAGGACGGCTCGCTGGTGCGCGTGCAGGCTGCGCCCCAGGCGGTGATGGTGGTGCGCCCCTGCCCGCAGCACGGCAGCCCCTTTGACCTCACGCGCGCCGCGTACCACCTAGGCAACCGCCACGTGGGCATCGAGCTGCAGCCCGACCACCTCAAGATCGAGCCCGACCACGTGCTGGCCGAGATGCTCGCGCGCATGCACTTGATCGTGACGACCGAGGAGGCCGCCTTCGAACCGGAAGGCGGGGCCTATGCGGCGGGCCATGGGCACGGTCATTCCCATGGCCACGACCATGCGCACGACCACGGCCAATCCCACGAGCACGACCACACCCATTCGCACGCCCCGGCCTCGGCACACGACCACGGTCACGTCCACGGCCCGGGTTGCAGCCACGACCACGACCACACCCACGCCAGCCCGCAGCCCGTGACGATCACACGCCGCCCGCGCGGCGCCTGAGCCGCGGCGCCCGCACGCCATGCCCGACTCCCCCACCCTGCTGCGCCTGATGTGGCTCGCCTCGCCGGCCCTGCCGGTGGGGGGCTTCAGCTACTCCGAGGGCATGGAGGCAGCGGTGGAGGCCGGGCGCGTCACGAACGAGGCGCAGGCCGGCGACTGGCTGGTCGACCAGCTGCACCTCGCGCTGGCCCGCGCCGACGCGCCCGCGGCCGCCCAGGCCGTGCTCGCCTGGCAGGCCCACGACCTCCCCCGCGCCACCGCCCTCAACGATTGGGTGCTCGCCACGCGCGAGACCGCCGAGCTGCGCCTGCAGGCCGAGCAGATGGGCCGCTCGCTGGTGGAGTGGCTGCGCAACGGCGCGCAGGCCGACGATCCCCGCGTGCCCGCCTGCGCCGCCCTCGCCCCCGCCCCGACCTGGCCCGTGGCCTTCGCGCTCGCGGCCACGCTGGCCGGTGCCGACGCGCGCGACGCGTTGCTCGCCTTCGCCTTCGGCTGGGCCGAGAACATGGTTCAAGCGGCGATGAAGGCCGTGCCCCTGGGCCAGGCCGCGGCGCAGCGCATGCTCGAGCGCCTGGCCGACGCGATCCCGGGTGCCGTCGACGAGGCGCTCGCCCGCAGCGACGACGCGCGCCAGGCCTTCACGCCGATGCTCGCGATCCTGTCCGCGCAGCATGAGACCCAGTACTCCCGGCTCTTTCGCTCCTGAACCCCACACCCCACACCATGAAACTCCACCTCATACCCGGCCGCACCAAGAAGCTCCCCCCGCTGCGCGTGGGTGTGGGCGGCCCCGTGGGCTCGGGCAAGACGACACTCGTGGAGATGCTGTGCAAGGCGATGCGCGAGAAATGGGATCTCGTCGTCGTCACCAACGACATCTACACCAAGGAAGACCAGCGCCTGCTTACGGTGGCCGGCGCGCTGGAGCCCGAGCGCATCATGGGCGTGGAGACCGGCGGCTGCC
>JBMOGN010000139.1:0-8791 GCA_049318345.1 Rubrivivax sp.
ATTCGTGGATCTCGGCCTTGATCCAGTGCAGCGCGTAGCTGACCAGGCGCACGCCTTGGTCGGGGTCGAAGCGCTTGACGGCCTTCATCAGGCCGACATTGCCTTCCTGGATCAGGTCGCCCTGGGGCAGGCCGTAGCCGAGGTACTGGCGCGAGACCGACACCACCAGCCGCAGGTGCGACAGCACCAGCTTTCCGGCGGCTTCCAGGTCACCCTGCTCGCGCAGGCGACGGGCCAGGTCGACTTCCTCCTGGGGTGTGAGCATCGGCAGCCGGTTCACGGCACTGATGTAGGCATCCAGGTTGCCGATGGACGGCACGAGCGACCAGGGGTCGCGAACCGAGACGGCGGTGGTCGAGGCGGTGTTCATGGTTGACTTGGAGTAAACCCTGATCCGAAGGTTCCCCGAATATTAGCACTCCGCGGTTGAGAGTGCTAAAGGCCAGGCGTGAAACAGCACCGGTTTTCGCGCCCAGACCGGCGCGCGGCGGGTGGCGAGCCGCTCAGGACTTCAGCCAGGCCGACAGCGCCTCGGCCTGCGGGCGGGAGATGCCCACGGCGCCGCTGCACAGGATGAGTTCCGGGCAGCCGTCCGGGTAGCCGTAGGCATCGGCGTCCAGGGCTCGCCAGGCGGTGATGCCGCGTTCCTTGCAGCAGGCCTGGATTTCCTTCAGGCGGCCGTAGGTGGCGTTGATCTCGGGGCCCGTGACGCCGACGACGCGCGTGCGCAGCGTCGCAGGAAAGCTGGTGGTGAGCTTCTCGAAGCTGTTTTCCAGGCGCCACTTGGAGCAGATGATGATGTCCAACACGGACGCGCCGATTGCCGCCTCCAGGGTGGGCATGCGGTTGAGGAACTGCGCCACGGTGGCCGAGCGGTGGTGCAGCACCCCGTCGATCTCGAGGAACAGCGTCTTCTTGCGGACGGAGGGCATCTCTATATCTCCCTGTCGGGCAGGACCCCGAGGGGGTGCAGCCGCGGGAAGGCGGACCGCCTCCCCGGATCTGATGATAGGGGTCAGACAGGCCTGGCGTGTGTCAAACAGCCCCGACAATCAAGGTCAATTTATCCATCCCCTCCGCGCGAGGCCCTGGCCGACGCGCTTCTGGAGACTGCCATGACCGCTCCCGCCATCCTGCAGAGCCTGATTGCCGATCGATGGGTCGGTGCGCGGCCCGCCACCGGCCTGCCCAGCGCCATCGACGGCTCGATCGTCGCCCACACCCACGACGAGGCCCTGGACTTCACCGAGGCCGTCGAGCATGCCCACCGCGTCGGCGTGCCGGCGCTCGTGAAGCTGGACTTTCAGCAGCGCGCGGCGCGGCTGAAGGCGCTGGCCGCCCATGTGCTGGCGCACAAGGAAGCGCTGTACACGCTGTCCCGCCACACGGGTGCGACGCGCACCGACAGTTGGGTGGACATCGAGGGCGGGGCCGGCACGCTCCACGCCTACGCCGGCGTGGGCGCCAGCGAGCTTCCATCGGGCAACGTGGTGCACGAGGGGCCGGTGGTGCCGCTGGGCAGGAAGGGCGGATTCGCCGGCACCCACATCCTGGTGCCGCGCCCTGGCGTGGCGGTGCACATCAACGCCTTCAACTTCCCCGTCTGGGGCCTGCTGGAGAAGTTCGCCCCGACCTTCCTTGCCGGCATGCCCTGCATCGCCAAGCCGGCCACCTCGACGAGCTACCTCACGCAGGCGCTCGTGCGGCTGATGCTGGACTCCGGCCTGCTGCCCCCCGGCAGCCTGCAGCTGGTGATCGGCGGCACGGGCAACCTGCTGGACGGCCTGCGTGAGTCCGACATGGTCACCTTCACAGGGTCTGCCGACACGGCGGCTCGGCTGCGCGTGCACCCGAACCTGGTCGCCCGCTCGATCCCCTTCAATGCGGAGGCCGATTCGCTGAACTGCGCCATCCTGGGCCCCGATGTCGGCCCCGACGACGAGGAGTTCGAGCTCTTCGTGCGCGAGGTCGCGCGGGAGATGACCGTCAAGGCGGGGCAGAAGTGCACGGCGATCCGCCGCGCCATCGTGCCGCGCCGGCACCTGGACGCCGTGGCCGAGCGCCTGGCGGCGCGCCTGGCGAAGGTGGTGGTGGGTGACCCGGCCGTGGAGGGCGTGAAGATGGGCGCGCTGGCCTCGCGCGCGCAGCAGGCCGACGTGGCCGAGCGCGTGGCCCGGCTCAGCCAGGGCAACGAGGTCGTCTGCGGCGCGGGATCGGCCGGTGCGGCCGGTTTCGCCCCGGTGGGCGAAGGCACGGCCGGGGGCGCCTTCTTCCCGCCCACCCTGCTGCTGTGCCGCGACGCACAGGCCGACTCGGCCGTCCACGACATCGAGGCCTTCGGGCCCGTGAGCACCCTCATGCCCTACGAGGAGCTGGACGAGGCGCTGGACCTGGCCGCGCGCGGCAAGGGCAGCCTCGTGTCCACGCTCGTCACCGGCGACCCGTCCGTGGCCGCCCGCGTCGTGCCGGCGGCTGCCGCCTGGCACGGCCGCATCCACATCCTGGACCGCGAGGCGGCGGTGGAGTCCACCGGTCACGGCTCGCCGCTGCCGCTGCTCAAGCACGGCGGCCCGGGCCGCGCGGGCGGCGGGGAGGAACTGGGCGGCGTGCGCGCCGTGCACCACTGCCTGCAGCGCTGCGCGGTGCAGGGCTCGCCCACGATGCTGGCGGCCGTCACCGGCGAGTACGTGCGGGGTGCCCGCGTGCAGGAGCCTGCCGTGCACCCCTTCAGGCTGCACTTCGACGAACTGGCTGTCGGCGACTCGCTGCTCACGCACCGGCGCACGGTCACCGAGGCCGACATCGTGGCCTTCGGCGGCATCTCGGGCGACTACTTCTACATGCACTTCGACGACATCGCCGCCCGCCAGAGCCCCTTCGGCAAGCGCATCGCGCACGGCTACTTCGTGCTTTCGGCGGCGGCGGGGCTGTTCGTCTCCCCGGCGCAGGGGCCGGTGCTGGCCAACTACGGCCTGGACACGCTGCGCTTCGTCAAGCCCGTGGGCATCGGCGACACCATCCAGGCCCGGCTCACCTGCAAGCGCAAGATCGACAAGCCCCCGCGCAAGGACCAGCCCGCACAGGGCGTGGTCGCCTGGGACGTGCAGGTCACCAACCAGGACGGCGAGCTCGTGGCGAGCTACGACATCCTCACGCTGGTGCTGAAACGCCCCGCCTGAGCCGGTGCACCGGCGCGCCGCTCAGCGCGGGCGGCCCACCACCATCGACCACAGGTACCAGCCCGGGCGCCCGTCGGCAGCGGGCACGCGCGCCAGGCCGACGTCCACGAAGGCCGGATGCATGATGTTGGCGCAGGGGGCGGGGTCCGCCAGCCAGCCCGCCACCAGCGCATCGGGGCCGTAGGCGCCGTGGCCCAGGCTCTCGCCGATGCCCGTGGAGCGGTAGCCGGCGCGCGCGGCGCGGTCGGCGGTGAGGCTGCCGTCGCTGCCGCGCAGCTCGAAGAAGCCGCGCCCGGCCATGTCCTGCAGGTGTGCCAGCGCGGCCGCATCGAGCTGCTCGCTGCGTCGCAGGGGCGGCGCGGCTTCGAACTTGCGGTCCCCGCACGGCCGGGCCTGGGCGCGCACCTGGTTCACGATCTCGAGCACGCGCTGCACGGGCGTGGACTCCTGGGGTGGCGCCTGTTGCGCGTGGCCGGTTGCGGCGGCGAGGCTGGCCGCCACCAGCCCGGCCGCATGCAGCCGCCGCCGGTGCGGCCTGGCTCGGCTCGGGGCAGGCTGCTTCATCCGGCCACCGCGTCGCCCCAGGGCGTCATGATCTCGGTGCAGCCGGCGTTGAGCCGGCCGTCGCGCAGCACGCCTGCGGGGCAGGCGAAGGCATAGGGGAACACCGCGCGCCGCGCCACCGACACCGGCAGGTGCTGCGAGATCGCCTGCGCCACCTGCGGCGGCAGGCTCGCGTCCACGATCACCGAGCCGCTGCCGCTGACGTCGATGCGACCCTGGTGGAAGGCCTCCTCCAGGCTCATGCCGTGGTCCATGAGGAAGGCGCACAGCTGCATCACGGCCCCGAGAATCTTGCGCCCGCCCGAGGCGCCCAGCGCGAAGCGCCGGCCGTCCGGGCCCACGCCCACCACCGGGCAGTAGTTGGTCAGGCAGCGCTTGCCCGGGCCCAGCGAGTTCGGCTTGCCCGGCTCGGGGTCGAACCACATGATGCCGTTGTTCAGCAGCACACCGGTGGAGGGCGAGACCACGCGCGAGCCGAAGATCGACAGCAGCGTCTGCGTGACGGCGCACAGGTTGCCGTGGCGGTCGACGACGCTGAAATGCGTGGTGCAGGGGGGCGCCTGGGCCACATTGGCCGGCTCGTGGTCGCCCATGTCCGACAGCCGCGAGCGGAACGCGGCATCCAGCGCGCGCGCCATGGCGGCGTAGGCCTGCGGGTCGGGCCGGCCCGGCGCCGAGGGCGATAGCCGTTCGGCCTGCAACGCCTGCAGCGCCTGCGCCATGGTCGGGCCCCCGGTGAGGCCCGGGGCGGCGTACACGCGCCCGCCCCGGTACGCGATCTCCAGGGGCTCGCGCCACTCGGCGCGGTAGTCGGCCAGGTCGGCCTCGCTGAGGCAGCCGCCCTTGGCGCGCACATCCCGCACCAGCGCGCGGCCGAGCTCGCCCCCGTACAGCGCCCGCGGGCCGTGCTCGGCAATCTGCTGCAGCGAGTCGGCGAGCGCGCGCTGGTCGAGATGGCGCTCGCTGGTGCCGGTCCAGGCGCCCATGATGGGCCAGCGCCCTTCTTCCAGGAACATCGCCGCGGCGTCGGCGTCCTGCGACAGGGCGCGGGCCGTGGAGGCCGTCACGAGTCCGGAGTACCAGTCCACCAGCAAGCCTTCGCGAGCCAGGCGCACGGCAGGCTCCACCAGCTCGCTCCAGGCCCGGCGCCCGTAGCGGGCGTGTGCCAGGCCCATGCCCGCGACCACGCCGGGCACCGCCACGGCCGTGGCGCCCTGCACGTTGCGGTCGCCCACCACCGTGGGCCAGGGGAAGAGGTCGGAGCTGCGGCCGTCGCCGGTGAGCGGGTAGTCGGCCGGGTCGAGCTCGCGCGGGGCGCGCATGCCGAAGTCCACCACGTGCGCGCTGCCCTCGTCGGCGCGCCACAGCACCATGCAGCCTCCCGCGGCAATGCCGCTCATCCAGGGCTCCACGACACCCAGCGCGAAGGAGGTGGCCACCGCCGCATCCACGGCGTCGCCGCCTGCGGCCAGCACCGCCGCACCGGCCTGTGCGGCGCGCTTGTGCTGCGAGGCCACCACCCCGGCTTCGGTGGCGATCACGGTCTTGCGGACGATCTGGGAGTCGGAGAGGTTGTCCATGGAGGTGCGAGCCCGAGGGCGGATGCGTGGGGGTGCTCAGCCGTGCGCCAGCGCGTGGCGCACGACCTGCTCGTGCGTGGCGAACCACACCGGCCCGAGGCTGCGCGCGTGGCGGATCAGTTCCTCGAGGATCCACACGCGCGAGCGGTAGCCGCTGATGTGCGGGTGCATCGTGAGCTGGAAGATGCCGCCTTCGGCATAGGCGGCGTCGAGCTCGCGCCGGAAGATCTCGAAGACGGCCGAGGGCGGCGTGTGCGGCCGCAGCCCGGCGAAGCGGTTCATGTTGAAGTACACCGCGTCGTCGCGGATCCACTCCACCGGCAGCTCCACCAGGCCGGTGGCGCGGCCGTCGAGCACGAGCTCGTAGCAGTCCACGTCGGCCATCAGCGAGGAGTCATAGAGCAGCCCCATCTCGCAGGCCAGCGAGAGGGTGTGCGGGCTGAAGTCCCACGACGGCGTGCGGATGCCCACCGGACGGCGCCCGGTGATGCGCTCGAGAACCTCTGCGCTTCGCAG
Source organism: Rubrivivax sp. (assembly GCA_049318345.1). Taxonomy (GTDB): domain Bacteria; phylum Pseudomonadota; class Gammaproteobacteria; order Burkholderiales; family Burkholderiaceae_C; genus Rubrivivax. Next base: position 5,840 of record JBMOGN010000139.1, read on the forward strand.
CATCAGGTCGCGCTCGGCGGCCTCGGGCAGCACGGAGTTGCGTTCGTGGATCCAGCCATGCAGCGCCACCTCGTGGCCTTCGGCCACCACTTGCTGCTGCTCCTCCGGGTAGAGCAGCGCCGTGACCGCCGGCACGTAGAAGCTCGCGGGCACGCCGTGCCGGCGCAGGATCTCCAGGATGCGCGGCACGCCCTGACGGTTGCCGTACTGACCCTGCGAGAGCTTGCCGATGGACTCGCCGCCCTCGCGCAGCTCGTTGGTCTCGTGGTCGGAGTCGAAGGACAGCGCCACCGCGCAGCGCGCGCCGCCCGGCCACGACGTGGGGCGCAGGGTGCGCCCGGCCCGCACGCGCTCGACGATGCCGCGCCACTGCGCCTCGGGCCACTGCCAGGGCTGCAGCGCAGCTTCCTGCGGCGCGTTCATTGCCGGGCTCCCGGGCCCAGGCGCCGGGCGATCTCCTGCGCCGCGCGGGCTTCACTCGCGACGAAAGTGGCAAAGGGCCCGGGCGGCATCGCCACGCCCTCCAGGCCGAGCGTGTCGAACTGCTGTCGCACCTCGGGGTCGGCCACCGCGCGCGCGACCGCATCGTGCAGCTTGGTCACGAGTTCGGCCGGTACACCGGCGGGCAGCCACAGCCCGAACCAGTTGACGACGTTGAAGCCGGCCAGCCCCGACTCCTGCAGCGTGGGCACGTCGGGCATGCCCTTCCAGCGCCGTGCGCCCGTGACGGCCAGCGCCCGCAACTTGCCGCTTTGCACGTGCTGCAGCGCGATCTGCGTGCCCACGAAGAACATGTCGATGCGCCCGGCGATCAGGTCCGTGGTGGCCTCGGCCACGCCCTTGTAGGGAATGGACAGGATGTCGGTGCCCGTGGCGTGCTTGAAGATCTCCGCCGGGATGTGGCTGGCCGTGCCGTTGCCCGCGTTGGCGTAGGTGAGCTTGCCCGGGCTCTTCTTGGCCAACGCGATGAGCTCGGCCACGTTCTTTGCCGGCAGCGCCGGGTTCACCACCAGCACCTGCCCGAAGTTCTGCGCGGCCAGGGTCACGTGCACGAAGTCCTTCACGGGGTCGTAGTTGACGTTCTCGTTGAAGGGCGGGATGTTGGTGTGCGAGGCGGTGGTGAAGAGCCAGGTGTAGCCGTCGGCCGGCTGCTTGGCCACGTAGGAGGTGCCGATGAGGCCGCCGGCGCCCGCGCGGTTCTCGACCACGATGGGCTGCCCGAGCACGGCGTTCAGGCGAGGGCCGATGGCACGCAGGATCAGGTCGGGCGGGCCGCCGGGGGGCGAGGGCACCACCACCTTGATGGGCTTGTTCGGGTAGTCGCGGGGCAGGGCCTGAGCGTGCGCGGCGCCGTGCAGGGCCGAGGCACCGAGCAGCGTCCCGGTGGCCGCCGTGGCGGCCGCCTGCTGCAGCAGGCGGCGGCGGGTGTGAGAGGAGGGCGGCAGCGGGTGGTCGGTCATTGTCGTGCGCTCCTGGAGGGGTGGGTGGGGGCAGTTCAGCCGGGCTGGCCTACCGGGGCCGGCAGGCCGCTCGCGATGGAGGCCTGGATCGCTTCGAGCAGGGCCACGTTGTGCACGGCGTGGCCACCTGGTTCGGCCATCGGCCGGCCCGCGGCGGCGCACTGCGCGAAGTGCTCGAGCTCGGCGCGCTCCGTGCTCGTCTTGGGGAAGCTCAGCACCTCGGGGCGCTGCTTGACGGTGATGGCCGCGGGGTCGATGCGGCACAGCTTCAGGTCCCAGGTGTGCAGGTGCTCGACGTCGCCCACCTCCACCCAGGCGCGGCTGCCGAAGACCTGCAGCCGCCAGGTCTCGGCGGTGGCGATCACGGTGCCCAGGTAGCCGGTGGCGCCGCTGTCAAAGCGCAGCAGCATCGAGGTGGTGTCGTCCACGCCGAAATCCTGCGCGAGGCGCACGCTCTGCGCGGTCACCTGCGCGATGGGGCCGGCCAGGTACAGCATCGCGTCGATCACGTGCACGCCGCGGCCGGTCATGCCGCCGGCGGGCACTTCCTCGCGGTCGTGGCGCCAATGGCCCTTCGGGAAGCGGTAGGCGCTCGGGCCGCAGAAGTTGCCCTCCAGGTGCATCACGCGCCCGAGGGTGCCGTCGTCGATGAGGGCGCGGATCTTCTGCAGCGCGGGCTGGTAGCGCCAGTTGTAGCCCACGGCCAGGGTCACGCCGCGCTCGGCGCAGGCTTGGGCGGCACGCTCGGCCTCGGCGCTGCTCAGGCCCATCGGCTTCTCGGTGAACACGTGCTTGCCGGCCGCCGCCGCGGCGACGATCTGGTCGGTGTGCATCGAGTGCGGAGTGGCGAGCACCACGGCGTCCACGTCCGGATCGGCCAGCACCTGCTCGTAGCGCTCGTGCAGGCGCAGCCCCCACTCCTGCGCGAGGCCGCGCACCTTGTCGGGGGTACCCGTGGCGGCGGCGGTGAAGCGCAGGTGCGGGCTGGGCTCGACGCCCGTGCCCTGCACCGCACGCACCAGGTTCTGGCCCCAGGTGCCCAGGCCGATGATGGCGGCGCGGATCATGCGTGCTCCTGCGTGCGACGCACGCGTCAGACGTTGAAGAGGAAGTTCAGCACGTCGCCGTCCTTCACCACGTACTCCTTGCCCTCGGCGCGCATCTTGCCGGCGTCCTTGGCGCCCTGCTCGCCCTTAAAGGCGATGTAGTCGTCGAAGGCGATGGTCTGCGCGCGGATGAAGCCGCGCTCGAAGTCGGTATGGATGACGCCGGCGGCCTGCGGCGCGGTGTCGCCGATGTGGATCGTCCAGGCGCGCACTTCCTTGACGCCCGCGGTGAAGTAGGTCTGCAGGCCCAGCAGCTTGAAGGCGGCGCGGATCAGCCGGTTCAGGCCCGGTTCGTCCTGCCCCATCTCCTGCAGGAACATCAGCCGGTCCTCGTCGCCCATGTCGGCGAGCTCGGCCTCGGTCTTGGCGCAGATGGCCACCACCGG
>JBMOGN010000140.1:0-8769 GCA_049318345.1 Rubrivivax sp.
TCCGTGCTCGCCGGCAACATGGCCCCGGGCGGCTTCGACCAGTTCTACGTGGCGCGCCACATCGGCCTGTACAGCGGCGTGCCGCTGGAGGTGCCGGCCCTGGGCGTGCAGCGCATCTGCGGCACCGGCTTCGAGCTCTTCCGCCAGGCCGGCGAGCAGCTCGCCACCGGGGCGGCGAGCCTGGCGCTGCTGGTGGGCACCGAGTCGATGACGCGCAACCCGATTGCCGCCTTCGACCACCGCGGGGGCTTTCGCCTGGGCGCGCCGGTGGGCTTCAAGGACTACATGTGGGAGGCGCTCACCGACTGCGCGGCGGGCATCTCCATGATCCAGACGGCCGAGAACCTGGCGCGCCAGTACGGCCTCACGCGCCAGGAGGTGGATGCCTTCGCCGCGTCCTCGTTCGCCCGCGCGGTGGCGGCGCAGGAGGCGGGCTGGTTCGAGGGCGAGATCGTGCCGGTGGGCCACGAGACCTTCGAGCTCGCAGGCTGCCGCCCGCGTGGCATCCGCCTGGCGGGCAAGGCGCAGGTGGCCGACCGCGACACCCACCCGCGGCCCACGCCGGTGGAGGTGCTCGCCAAGCTGCGCACCGTCTTCCAGGATGGCGTGCAGACCGGCGGCAACAGCTCGGCCCTGACCGACGCCGCCGCCGCGGCGCTGGTGGGCAACGAGGCGGCGCTGCAGGCCTATGGCCGCGCGCCGCTGGGCCGCGTGGCCGCGGCCGCCGTGGTGGGCGTGCCGCCGCACATCATGGGCATCGGCCCCGCCCCGGCCATCCGGTTGCTGCTGCAGCGCAGCGGCCTGGCCCTGGCGGACATCGCCCGCTTCGAGATCAACGAGGCGCAGGGCGCGCAGACCCTGGCCGTGGCGCGCGAGCTCGGGCTGGACCTCTCTCGGCTGAACGTCAAGGGCGGGGCCATCGCGCTCGGCCACCCGCTGGCGGCCACGGGCGTGCGCCTGACCGTGACGGTGGCGCGGCAGCTGCGCGAGATCGGCGCGCGCTGGGGCCTGGCCTCGGCCTGCGTGGGCGGCGGCCAGGGCATCGCGCTGCTGATCGAGAACCCGGAGGCGGCATGAATACACCTGCTCCCGCACCTGGCGCCCAGGCTCCCGCACCGGCTCCCGGTGACGCCACCCCCCCGCTGCGCTCGCGCGAGCACGTCTACCACGTGGACATCCAGTTCGGCGACTGCGACCCCGCCGGCATCGTCTTCTTTCCCAACTACAACCGCTGGATGGACGAGGCCTCGCTGGCTTTCTTCATGGCCTGCGGCATCCCGCCCTGGCGCGAGCTCGTGAAGACCCGCGGCATCATCGGCACGCCGCTGCTGGAGATCCACACGAAGTTCATGCGCACCGCCACCTATGGCGAGCGCATCGCGATCCACACGAGCGTGGAGTCCTGGGCGGCCAAGACCTTCCGCCAGCGCCACGTCGTGCGCCGCGGGGACACCGTGCTGTGCGAAGGCACCGAGGTGCGCGCCTTCTGCATCCGCGACCCCGAGGACCCGCAGCGCATCCGCGCCATCCCGGTGCCGCCGGACATCCTGGCGGCCTGCACGCTGCCCGCGCCCTGAGCCCGCACGCTCCCTCCTTCCCATCCCCACCACACCTGACTTTCACCCCGAGGAGACAACGATGAACCGCATCCTGAAGACTGCCGTGGCCGCTGCCGCGGCGCTGCTGACCACCGCCGCCCTGGCCGAGATCACCGTCGGCGTGAGCGTGCCGCTGACGGGCCCCGGCTCGGGCCTTGGCATTCCCATGAGCAACGGCGTGAAGATGTGGCCCGCCACCGTCGCCGGCGAGAAGCTCAAGGTCGTCATCCTGGACGACGCCACCGACCCCACCAAGGGCGTGCAGAACACCCGGCGCTTCGTGAGCGAGGACAAGGCCGACCTCATCCTCGGCTCGGGCGTGACACCGGTGGCCATCGCGATGGCCGATGTCGCCGCCGAGTCGAAGACGGTGCAACTCGCGCTGTCGCCCATCGGCCTGCCCCCTGGCAAGGACGCCTGGACCTTCCGCATGCCGCAGAGCAACGGCGTCATGGCCATCGCCATGGTCAACCACATGCAAAAGGGCGGCGTGAAGAGCGTGGGCTTCCTCGGCTACACCGACGCCTACGGCGAGCAGTGGCTCGAGGCCGTCAAGCCGCTGCTGGACAAGGCCGGCATCAAGCTCGTGGGCGTGGAGCGCTTCGCGCGCAGCGACACCAGCGTCACCGCGCAGGCGCTCAAGCTCACGGCGGCCAACCCCGACGCGATGATCGTCGTGGCCTCGGGCAGCGGGGCGGCGATGCCCCAGCTCGGCCTGGTGGAGCGGGGCTACAAGGGCAAGTTCTACCAGACGCACGCCGCGGCCACGCGTGACCTCATGCGCGTGGGCGGCAAGGCGGTGGAGGGCACCTTCGTGACCTCCGGCCCGGTGGTCGTGGCCGAGCAGCTGCCCGACAACCACCCGAGCAAGGCGCTGGGCACGAAGTTCAACGCCGAGTACGAGAAGATCCACGGCGCGGGCCTGCGCAACCAGTTCGCCGCACACTCCTTCGACGCCTACCTGATGCTGGAGAAGGTGGTGCCCGTGGCGCTGAAGAAGGGCAAGCCGGGCACGGCGGAGTTCCGCGCCGCGCTCAAGGACGCGCTGGAGAGCACCCCGGCGCTGGCGGTCACGCACGGCGTGCTGGACTACACGCCCACCGACCACTGGGGCTTCCGCCCTGATACGGGCGTGGTCATGAAGGTCGTCAACGGCGACTGGAAGCTCGAGAAGTAGGCGCGCCTCGAGCGGCCCACACCGGCGCACGACATGGACGCATCGATCGCTGCCATCCTTGCCCTGGACGGGCTGACCAACGGCGCCATCTACGCGCTGGTGGCGATCTGTCTGGTGCTGGTGTTTGCCGTCACGCGCATCGTCTTCATCCCGCAGGGCGAGTTCGTCGCCTTCGGGGCGCTGACGCTGGCGCTGCTGCAGACCGGGGCGATCCCGGGCACGGTGTGGCTGCTCGTGCTCATGGCCCTGGTGGCCGGCGCGCTGGATGCCTGGCAGGCCTGGCGTGAGCGCTGGGCGCTGCGGCGCGCCGCGGCCCGGCTGCTGCGCACCCTGGCGCTGCCGCTTGCGGCCGCCCTGCTGACCAGCGCGCTCGCCCCGTCGCGACCGCCCCTGCCCGTGCAGGCGCTGCTCACGCTGCTGGTGGTCACGCCGATGGGCCCGCTCGTGTACCGGCTGGCCTACCGCTCGCTGGCCGACTCCAGCGTGCTGGTGCTGCTCATCGTCTCGGTGGGCGTGCACTTCGCCCTCACCGGGCTGGGGCTGCTGTTCTTCGGCGCCGAGGGCTTTCGCACGCCCTCCTTCTGGGACGAGCGCTTCACCCTCGGCCCGCTGACCCTGTCGGGCCAGGCGGCGATCATCCTGATCGCCTCGGTCGTGCTCATCGTCGCGCTCTTCCTGTTCTTCGAGCGCAGCCTGCCGGGCAAGGCCCTGCGCGCCACGGCCGTGAACCGCAACGGCGCGCGGCTCATGGGTATCTCCTCCGACGGCGCGGGCTCGCTGAGCTTCACGCTGGCGGCCTTCATCGGCGCGCTGTCGGGGCTGCTCATCGGCCCGAGCACCACCGTCTTCTACGACAGCGGCTTCCTCATCGGCCTGAAGGGCTTCGTCGCCGCGGTCTTCGCCGGGCTCACGAGCTATCCGCTGGCCCTCGTCGGCGCGGTGGGGGTGGGGCTGGTGGAAGCCTTCGGCTCGTTCTGGGCCAGCGCCTTCAAGGAGGTGATCGTCTTCACCGCGATCCTGCCGGTGCTGCTGTGGCGCTCGTTCGTGGACCCGCACCCGGAGGAACACTGAGGTGTCGTCCTCGCCTGAATCCTCCGGCGCAGGGCCGGGCCCGCGCACCCTCGGGCTGGCGGCCTTCGTGCTGGCCGTGGCGGTGCTGCCGCTGCTGCCCCTGCCGGACTTCTGGATCACGCAGCTGAACTACATCGGCCTGTTCGCCCTGGTGGCGCTGGGCCTGGTGCTGCTCACGGGCGTGGGCGGGCTCACCTCCTTCGGCCAGGCGGCCTTCGCCGGCATCGGCGCCTACGCCACGGCCTACCTCAGCACGAAGGCAGACCTGTCGCCCTGGGTGGGTCTGCTCGCGGGCCTGGGCCTGACCACCTTGGTGGCGCTCGTGCTGGGCTGGATCACCCTGCGCATGTCGGGCCACTACCTGCCGCTGGCCACCATCGCCTGGAGCCTGGCGCTCTTCTACACGATGGGCAACCTCGACGCGCTGGGCAAGTACGACGGGCTGCTGGGCGTGCCGCCCATCACCGTCGGCGACTTCGGCTTTCGCGAGGAGCGGCGCATCTACTACCTGATCTGGGGCGCGGCGCTGCTGGCGGCGGTGGCCGTGACGCAGCTGCTGGACTCGCGGCCGGGCCGGGTCATGCGGGCGCTGAACCTCAACCGCGGCGGCGGCTCCACCATGCCCGAGGCGATGGGGGCCTCCACCTTCCGCTACAAGCTCGTGATGTTCGTCATCGCGGCGCTGCTGGCTTCGCTGTCGGGCTGGCTCTTCGCGCACATGCAGCGCAGCGTCAACCCGTCCCCCTTCGGCATCAAGTTCGGCATCGAGTACCTGTTCATGGCCGTGCTCGGCGGGGTCGGCAGCGTCTGGGGCGCCTTCACGGGGGCGGCGATGGTGAAGATCGCCGAGGATCAGCTGCAGGTGTGGCTGCCCCGGCTCATCGGCACCTCGGGCAGCTACGAGATCGTCGTCTTCGGCATCGTGCTCGTGCTGGTGCTGAAGTTCGCCCCCGACGGCCTGTGGCCGCTGGTGGAGCGCGTGCTGCCGCGCCGCCGCCTGCCCACCGACGCCGCCGGCGCGGCGCCGCTGCCCGTGCGCGACAAGCCCGCGCCGGGCCAGCCGCTGCTGCAGGTGCGCGCGGCGCGCAAGGCCTTCGGCGGGCTCGTGGCCGTCAACGACATCAGCTTCGAGGTCCGCTGCGGCGACATCGTCGGCCTCATCGGCCCCAACGGGGCGGGCAAGTCCACCACCTTCAACCTCGTCACGGGCGTGCTGCCGCTCACCGCGGGCGAGGTCTGGTTCCGCGGCGAGCGCGTGGACGGGCTGCCCTCGCGCGAGGTGGCGCGGCGCGGCATGAGCCGCACCTTCCAGCACGTCAAGCTCGTGCCCGACATGACCGTGCTGGAGAACGTGGCGCTGGGCACCTACCTGCGCACGCGCAGCGGCGCGGTGGCGGCCATGCTGCGGCTGGACCGCGCCGAGGAGGCGCGCGCGCTGCACGAGGCCGCGCGCCAGATCGAGCGCATCGGCCTGGGCGCGCAGATGCACGAGCTCGCCGGCAACCTCGCCCTGGGCTCCCAGCGCCTGGTGGAGATCGCCCGCGCGCTGGCCAGCGACCCGGCCCTGCTGCTGCTCGACGAGCCCGCGGCCGGCCTGCGCCACCACGAGAAGCAGGCCCTGGCCGGCGTGCTGCGCCAGCTGCGCGCCCAGGGCCTGAGCCTGCTGCTCGTGGAGCACGACATGGACTTCGTGATGAACCTCACCGACCGTATCGTCGTCATGGAGTTCGGCACGCTGCTGATGAGCGGCACCCCCGCCGAGGTCCAGGCCAGCGCCGCGGTGCGGGCGGCCTACCTGGGCACCGAGCATTGAGAGGACTGCCCCGATGACTCTCCTGCTCGAGGTGCGCGGCCTGCACGCCGGCTACGGCAAGGCACAGGTGCTGCACGGGCTGTCCATCCAGGCCCGCGCGGGGTCGGTGGTCACCGTCATCGGCCCCAACGGCGCGGGCAAGTCCACGACGCTCAACGCGCTCGTGGGGCTGCTGCCGCTCATGGGCGGCTCGATCCTGCTCGATGGCCAGGACATCTCGCGTCTCACCCTGGAGGAGCGCGTGATGGCCGGCATGGCGCTCGTGCCCGAGAAGCGCGAGCTCTTCGGCTCCATGAGCGTGGAGGACAACCTCGTGCTCGGCGGCTGGCGCCCCATGCGCCAGCGCCGTGCCGGCTGGCGCGACGGCCTGGAGCGCGTGTACGCGCTCTTTCCGCGCCTGAAGGAGCGCCGCGCGCAGGCGGCAGGCACGATGTCCGGCGGCGAGCGACAGATGCTGGCGGTGGGGCGCGCGCTCATGTCGCAGCCTCGGCTGCTGATGCTCGACGAGCCGAGCCTGGGCCTCGCGCCGCTGATCGTGCGCGACATCTTCGCCACCATCGAGCGGCTGCGCGCCGACGGCGTGACGATCCTGCTGGTGGAGCAGAACGCGCGCGCGGCGCTGCAGGTGGCCGACCACGGCTACGTGCTGGAGACCGGCGACCTCGTCCTGCAGGGCCCCGCAGCCGAGCTGGCACGCGACCCCCGCGTCATCGACACCTACCTGGGCAGCCAGCGCGCTGCGGAGAAGGCCCCCTCATGAAGATCGAAGGACAGTCTGCACTCGTCACCGGTGGCGGCTCGGGGCTGGGCGAGGCGGTGGCGCGCGAGCTCGCCCGCCAGGGCGCGCGCGTGGCGGTGCTGGACCTCCAGGCCGAGCAGGCCTCGCGCGTGGCCGCCGACATCGGCGGCCTGGCCTGTGCGGCCGACATCACCGACAGCGCGAGCCTCGCCGCCGCGCTGGATGCCGTGCAGGCGAGCCACGGCACGCCGCGCATCGTCATGAACATCGCCGGCATCGGCACGGCCCGCCGCGTGGTGGGCAAGGACGGCACGCCCGCGCCGCTGGAAGACTTCGAGCGCGTCATCCGCGTCAACCTGGTGGGCACCTACAACGTCGTGCGCCTGACTGCCGCGCGAATGGCCGCGCTGGCACCGCTGGAAGGCGGCGAGCGCGGCGTGATGCTCATGACGGCCTCGGTGGCCGCCTACGACGGTCAGGTGGGGCAGGAGGCCTATTCGGCGAGCAAGGGCGGCATCGTCTCGCTCACGCTGCCGCTGGCACGCGACCTCGCGCAGCACGGCATCCGCGTGTGCACGGTGGCCCCCGGGCTCTTCGAGACCCCGCTCATGCGCCAGCTGCCCGAGGCCGTGCAGCAGTCGCTGGCGGCCTCGATCCCCTTTCCGCCGCGGCTCGGGCGCCCGCAGGAGTTCGCGCAGCTGGCCGCGCACATCGTCGTCAACGGCCACCTCAACGGCGAGACGATCCGCCTGGACGGCGCGCTGCGCATGGCCCCGCGCTGAGCCTGTTCACCCCCGCACCGAGCACCGCACCACCGCCATGGCCTGGGACTACCACGCCCCGATCGACGACATGCGCTTCGTCCTGGAGCACGTGCTGCAGGCGCCGCGCTCCTGGGCCCGCTGCCCGGCCTTCGCCGAGCTCGACCTGGACACCGCCTGCGCCGTGATGCAGGAGGCCGGCCGCTTCGCCGCAGGCGTGCTGCTGCCGGTGAACGCCTCGGGCGACCGCACCGGATGCGTGCGCACCGAAGACGGCCAGGTGCGCACCCCGCCCGGCTACCGCGAGGCCTACCGCGCCTTCGTCGAGGCCGGCTGGCCGGCGCTGCCGTGCGAGCCGGCCTGGGGCGGGCAGGGCCTGCCGCTGCTGCTGGACGCCGCCACGCGCGAGATGTTCGTGGCCTGCAACCACGGCTGGGTGATGTACCCCGACCTGCTGCACGGCGCGTACGAGACCCTCAAGGCTCACGCCAGCCCCGCCTTGAAGGCGCAGTACCTGGAGAAGGTGGCCACCGGTCAGTGGCTCGCCGCGATGGCCCTCACCGAGCCCCAGGCCGGCAGCGACCTCGGGCTGCTGCGCACGCGCGCCCAGGAGCAGCCCGACGGCTCGCTGCGCGTGTGGGGCAGCAAGATCTTCATCTCCGGCGGCGAGCACGACCTCACCGACAACATCGTGCACCTGGTGCTGCTGCGCCTGCCCGAGGCACCGGCCGGCACGAAGGGCCTGTCGCTCGCCCTCGTGCCGAAGGTCCTGCCCGACGGCACGCGAAACGCGATGCACTGCGACGGCCTGGAGCACAAGATGGGCATCCACGGCAGCGCCACCTGCCAGATGCGCTACGAGGGCGCCACGGGCTGGCTCGTGGGCGAGCCCCACCGGGGCCTGGCGGCGATGTTCCTGATGATGAACTCCGCGCGGCTGCACGTGGGGCTGCAGGGCCTGGGGCACCAGGAGATGGCCACGCAGAACGCGCGGCGCTACGCGCTGGAGCGGACGCAGGGCCGGGCGGCCCAGGCTCCTTCGGAGCGCGCGGGGTCCGGGAGTGCGCCCGCCTCGGCGGGCGCCCGCGCGGCCGACCCGATCGCGCTGCACCCGGCCATGCGCCACACCCTCCTGCGCCTGCAGGCGATGACCGAGGCGCAGCGCGTGGTGGCCTACCGCGCGGCGCTCGCCCTCGATGAGGCCGTGCACCACGAGGACCCGGCGGTGCGCCGGCAGGCCGCGGCGCTGGCGGCGCTGCTCACCCCCGTGGTGAAGGCCTTCTGCACGCACCACGGTTTCCAGGCGGCCAGTGCGGCGCTGCAGGTCTTCGGCGGCTACGGCTACGTGGCCGAGTACGGCATCGAGCAGACCTTGCGCGACGCGCGCATCGCCATGGTCTACGAAGGCACCAACGAGATCCAGGCCATCGACCTGCTGCAGCGCAAGGTGCTGGCCGACGGGGGCGCGGCGCTGCAGGCGTGGCTGCAGGAAGCGCGCGAGGAGGCCACGCGCTGCGAGGAGGCCGGGCTGGCGGATTTCGCTCAGGCCCTGCGGGCGCAGTGCGGTGCGGTCGAGGCAGTCACTGCGACCATTGCCGCGGCCGCCACCG